>JAEPNP010000005.1:300000-421678 GCA_017643395.1 Rhodothermales bacterium
TGGGGCACGCCCCCGGACCACGCCACAACCTCGGCTCCAATGGCCATGCGGTTCGGGGTCTCCCCTTCCAAAACCACCATGAGGCCGCCCGAATCAGAGGTGTTCTCGAGCACCGAGACCGCATCGCCCAGGTTGTTGATGATGACGTCCAGATCGCCATCGTTGTCCAGATCCGCGTAGGCGGCGCCGTTGGAAACCCCTGGTCCTTCAAGTCCCCAGGCCGCGGGCTCGAACTTGAGCCCGCCGGCATTCCGGAAACTCCTGTTGGGCGATGGGGCCTGCGGCATGCGATCCAGCGCAACGCGGAGACTGTCGTATCCCGTCGACGCCAGCCGCTGACCGCGCGGCGTGCGCACCCAATCGAGGTAGTCCAGGTCATTGGGCCGCCGGGGGATGCCGTTGGTCATCACAAGATCGCGCAGGCCGTCGTTATCCAGATCGGCCGCCAGCACCGCCCAACTCCAGTCCGACGCCTCGATGCCCGCAAAGAGGCCGACCTCCGAAAAGCGCACGCTGCCGCGATTCCAAAGCAGGGTGTTGCGAGCCACCTGCGCGTGATAGCCGGCGTTGAGCTTGGTGTGATAGATTTCGTAGGACTCCGCCGTCGCGCTGGTAACCCGACGTGCCGCGTCCTGCGGAAGCATGTCAGTCACGATGATGTCCGGCCAGCCGTCGCCGTCCAGGTCCGCAATGTCCTGTCCCATGGAACTGCGGCTGGTATGGCCCACGGCGGTCGTGATCGACTCCTGAAAGCCGCCTTCGCAGTCCCCGAGATAGAGGTAGTCGTTCTCGTGGAAGTCGTTGGCCACGTAGAGATCGGCGCAGCCGTCGCGATCCAGGTCGGAGGCTCCCGCCGACAGGCCATATCCGACAAAGCTGGAGATGATGCCTGAGCCTTCGGTGGCATTGACAAACACGCCGTCATCGTTCCGGTACAGGCGGTCGCCCGCCACATCCGAGGTCTCCTCGCGCAGGAATGCGCCGCCAACCACGCCGGTGTCGTGGGTGGAATGATTGACCAGAAACGCGTCCAGGTCCAGGTCCTGATCCACATCCAGGAATGCTGCGTGCGTCGCAAGCCCCTGGAAGGCCAGGCCGTACTGCTCGGCAGCCTCCGTGAACGTGCCGTCTCCGTCATTGACAAAGAGTTCGTTACGGCCCTCGAACGGCGCATGGTGCACGTTGGTCACGTATAGATCGTGACGGCCGTCCGCATTGACGTCTACCACCAGCACACCCTTGGTCCAGTCTCCGGAACCGGCCACGCCGGCCGTCTCCGTCACGTCCTCGAAACGCATCCCGCCAAGGTTGCGATACAACCGGTTAGGCTGCTGGTTGGCGGTCAGGAATACGTCCATCAGCCCATCGCCATCCATATCCAGGATGCCGACTCCTCCGCCGTCATAGAAGTAGAGGTAGTCGATGATGTTCGCTCCCGGACCCTCGGTCAGATCGTTGCGGAAGTCGATGCCGGACTCCTTGGCCGGAACGGACCGAAACAGGGTCTCAGGTGCCTCGGCGCAGCCGGCCAGCACAGCGAGCACCGCCAACCACCTCAACGTCGTCCCCATAGCGTCACCGGTCCATTGTTGTGGGCCACTACCAGTCTCCCGTCTTTCAGAACGGCCATGTCGCGGACTTCACCGCGGAGATCGAGGCCGTGCACGTGGCGCGGTACCTGGCGAATTTCCCCGCCCTCGAAGTTGAAAACTACGCCTCTGCCGGCGTCGAGTGGGCCGATCCGGGGGATGAACCCGCCGTGGTTGCCGGCTGCCACAATCTCCAGGCGTCCGTCCCGATTCAGGTCGAGCACAGCGAACGCCGTCACCGGGGCCCACTGGGCTTCCTCCGGCATCGGGTGAAGCACAAAGCCGTCCGGGGTGTTCTCTGCCAGGAAGCTGCGCAGATGGTCGATGCGCAGGACGCGTTCCGAAGGCAGGTCGACGAAGTCTGCGAAGGTCATGGTCGCGTACGCTTCGTGGCTTGTCAGTCGGTCTGCCAGGCTCGGGAGTTGTGCCAGAAGCTCTCCGCGCAGCGGATAGGGCCGGCCGGCCGCGGACACCAACTGCTCCGTCCAGCCGTTGCTGTCGAAGTCTCCCACCTGCATTTCCAGCGGAGTGTGCAGGCCCGCGTTGGTGCCGACGTTGCCGAGCAGGAGATCAATGTCTCCGTCTCCGTCCACGTCTGCCGCGTGCACACGATGCCACCAGCCATGCAGGCTGTCCAGTCCGGGCATCGCGATGGGCTGGAAGTCTGCGTCCAGGACGCGTACCGGCTCCCACGGCCCGACCACCACGAGTTCCTGTGAACCGTCTCCGGTCAGGTCCGCCCAGGTCCCTTCACTGACCATGCCGAGGTCGGCGGCGACTGTCTCCGCGGTGAAATTGCCCCGACCGTCTCCCCTCAACAGATGATGCGGTGGTTTTTGCCCAAACGCCCAGGGCACCATCCCGCCAGGCACGAACACGTCCTGGTCTCCGTCACGATCGACATCTGCCGGGAGCGGCAGCGCACTGCTCTCAAACAGTAGCGGCAGTTCGGAAGCCATCATGCCCGGCCCCAGGTACAGGCGATCACGCAGGGCAGGAGCCTGGCGGGAGAACTCGTTGCCTCCGCTGGCCACATACAAATCGAGGCCACCGTCCGAGTCGGCGTCGAAAAAGGCGGCTCCCATGTCCTCCGCCACCGCGTCCTCGCTGAATTCCTGTTCGAGCCGAAAGCCGCCGCTGGCTGTGCCGATCAAAAGACGCCCCGGGGACTCCTTGGCGCCGCCCACAAAGAGATCCTCGCGACCGTCGCCGTTTACATCCCCCACGGCCAGGCGAGGCCCATCGCGGGAAACCGTTTTCAGCAGCAAAGGCTGGCGCTGAAAGTCGTCGTACTCGTTCTCAGTGTGCGAAATGCCGGGGTCCGGCAGGCGGCGGTACCAGGTTTCGGCGGCCTCGGAGCGTGCCCTGGGCCCAGCCTCCCGCTTTGCCGCCGCGTCCGCCTGACGCAGGACCACATCGCCCGTCAGTGGCCCGCTGAGGACCTGCCGCCTGCCGTCCGGCCAGAGCACCTCAAGCGAGTCGGCCGGCGCTGGCAGCGCAAACAGCGGCCGCGGGGACACGCTGGACTGAAACCCGCGGTTGGGCATCTGCTCCAGATACTGGAGACCACCGGCGTGGTGCAGCGTGATCTGGGCGCCGATACCGGCTGAGTTGTCGCCGTCGCCTTCGAGCGTCGGCCGCAGCCACTCTGCGGGGTTCGTCTCGTTCCGGAAGAAGCCGGCCTGCTGGTTGACGTTGTTTACCACCAGATCCGGGTCGCCGTCATTGTCCAGATCCGAGTAGGCCGCGCCATTGGACCACCCGGGAGCCGTAAGCGCCCAGTCTGTCGATACGTCCTCGAACCTCCCGCCCACGTTTCGGAACGCGACGTTTGCAAGTGGGCGGCTGGGGATGCGGTCGAGGATGTCCAGCACGTCCAGTTCCTGGTTCTCGCGCCATTGCTGCACGATGTCGTCGCTGCCGAAATACTCCAGGAAGTCCTGATCGGTCAGGTCGCGGTAGATCCCGTTCGTCACATGGATATCCTTGAGACCATCCATGTCGAGATCCACCAGCAGCGCGCTCCAGCTCCAGTCGGTCGCGGCGACGCCCCAGGCCTGTCCGACCTCCCGAAACGTTCCGTCGCCGTCATTCAGCTGGAGTGTATTGCGCATCACCTGGTGATAGAAATCCTCCTCCAGGCCGTTCTGGTATCCGGTCCAGGAATCGAACGTAGACACCTGCTTGATGCGGGCATCATCCGGGGGCAGCATGTCCGTAACGTAGATGTCGGGCAGGGCATCGTTGTTGATGTCGCCCATATCCGCACCCATGGAAGACTGGGAGATGTGCGCCATCGCTGCCTCCAGTACATCCTCAAACGTGCCGTCCCGCTGGTTGCGGTACAGGTAATCCCGTTCAAAAAAGTCGTTCGAGATGTATAGGTCGGGCCAGCCGTCCCGGTCGTAGTCGCCCACGGTTGTACCCAGCCCGAATGCGATTTCGCTGCCCCAGATGTTCGCGTCGCGGCTGATGTCCGTGTAGGTGCCGCCGTCGTTTCGGTACAGGCGATCTCCCCCGTCGGGATGACGGGTGGCGCGAATCTGACGCTCGGGGAAACTCGTGATGGGACGCGAGGAATTGTTCATCACGAACACGTCCAGGTCTCCATCACGGTCCATGTCAAAGAACACGGCATGCGTGGAATAGCCGGTGTCTGCCAAGCCCCACTGCGCAGCAGCCTCCTCAAACCGGGGCACCCTATCCTGGTCCGGGCCGAGGTTGATGAACAACTCGTTCGCGCGATCGTCGCCCCGCACATCGCCCGAATTGCAGACGTAGATGTCCGGCAGGCCGTCTGCATTCACATCGACCACGGACACCCCGGTAGACCAGGCGTGCGTGCCTCCCACACCGGCCGCTTCCGTGATGTCTTCGAACCAGAAGTCGCCTCGATTCACGTAGAGGCGGTTCGCTTCCTGGTTGGACGTCAGAAAAACGTCTTCCAGGCCGTCCCCGTTGAAGTCTCCGATGCCGACGCCGCCTCCGTCATAGTAGTTGCGGTAGGCAAACACGTTTTGCTCCGCAGTGTCGGTCAGGCGGTTTTCGAACGCGACATTGGTGTAATCGGCCGGGAGTTCGGTGAATCGGGCGGTGACTTCAGGCTCCACGCGATCCTCCCGCGAGGGCGCCTCTTTGCACCCCGCGAGCATCAGAATCACCAGCAGCGCGCAGGCCCTAACTGTCACGCTTCGAGGCGCCGGTCTTGGTGGTCACGACAATGACGCCGTTGGCTCCGCGCATGCCCCATTGCACCGTGTCGGTCGGGTCCTTCAGCACCTGGATCGACTCGATCTCCGTCACAACGATGCCCGGCAGCGTGCCGTCGTTATTCGGCGTTACGGGCACGCCGTCCACCACGTAGAGCGGCAGGTCGTCGCCGCGGAACGAGGTATTGCCACGCAGGCGAACCTGCAGGCGGCCGTCGGCGGTTTGTGAAACCCGAATGCCCGGGACTCGGGATACCAGCAGGTCCTGTACACGCACGGCCTGACTGCGGCCGGTGTCCTCGGCCGTCACCTCGCCTGGCGCACGGACTTCGTTCGAGCCACCGCAGCCAAGCAGCAGGAACGCAAGGATGAGGGGGATTCGGTTCATTGGGTATCGAGCGGGAATCGCAAAACGCGGCGCACATAACGACCAGGTTCGCCGTCGAACTCCAGGGCCACCAGCGCATCCCGGCCAGGGACCTGGCGCACATCCGTACCCGGCGCCGGTTGCACGCGATGGGGTGTACGGATTCCCAGCAGGTAGCGTTTCCCGGGCAGACCTTCGACTGTAAGGCTGATCGCGTCCGCGTCCGCTTGGCTGCGCAGGATGCGGAGGCCGGTGCTTCGAGCGCCTGGTCCGGCCGGCTCGTGAGTCACGTACGCATCACTGCCCGGGGACCGGGTGATCGAAATGACCGCACCATTGTCGGAAAAGGGCACTTCGACCCGCACGAATCGCCGGTCTCCGCGATCTGCTATGGTGAAGGGCACCTCTTCTCCGTTCACCTGAATGCTGCCGACCTGCGCGTCCTGCGGCATGGCGGGCTCCACGATCAGGCGCGATGGCCCGCCGCCGCCCTCTCGGCTGACGGCGATGCGCACCGTATTGTCGAGTCGACCGTACTGGATGGCGACGAACCCATCGCCCGCCGGAATCCGGTCAACCCGCACGCTACCCCAGTCTGCGGGCAACTGCGGCGAGAAGACCAGCGTCGAGCCGGCGTCCCGCATGTCGAGACCCAGCATGCCACGAATTAGCGGCGTGACGACCATCGCCTCCGACCAGATCTGATGGTGCGACGAACGCCCGAACGCTGTATTGAAATCCCCTGAAAGGAGCTCCGTCACGTAGCCCAGTGCGTCCTGCCGGGTGAGCAACGCGGTCGCCATGAGCGCCTGATGACCGATGTGGGGGCGCGCGTAGGTATAGCCGCCCATCGAGACCCAGCCCGTGAACAGCGGCCAGACCGAGCCCGTGTGGTAGGACAGCGGGTCGTACCACGGAGATTCTTCCTCGGAGAAGAGGCGAGCCCCCCAGTCGGTAGACACCGCACCGCCGCCCAGTGCGTCCAGTTCGAGATGGGCGCGATCCTCCTGGGCGGTGCCCCACCAGAGCGGCACGCCGGTGAGCGAGGTCGAGGCGGTGAAGTAGCTCTCCGCCTCATCGGGCAAATCCGGGATGGGAGTGGCCCATTTGTAGCGACCGGCGTCCTCCATCCAGTAGGCAGCCTCCATGGCGGCGCTGGTTCGTTCGGCCCGGGCCGATGCCTCACGGGCGAGGTCCGTGTGCCCCATGGCTTCGGCCATCTGCGCCATGGCCCGGTTGGCTTCGATCCAGATGCCCTGCATATAGATCTCCTCCTCCGGCTCGAAGGCCTTGGCCTCCACCCACCCGTGGCCCACCTGGTAGTTGTTCAGCAGGCCATCGTCATCCAGATCGGTGGCCGCGGCCCAGTTGTAGGCGCCGAGCACCGACTCCCAGGAGCGCGACAGGTACTCGCGGTCACCCGTCAATCGGTAGTAGTCGCCGTGGGCTACGACGTACAGCGGCGAGGCGTCTGCCGAGTGGTACGCGTATCCGAATCGGTTGAACCAGTCGATGAGCGTAGCACTCTGGGAGACCTCATGCGGGATGCGGCCGTCCTCGGTCTGCACGCCGGCCAGAAAGTCCAGTGCGGACCGGGACGCTTCGTAGTCGCCGTAGGCCATGAGCGCGTACGATGTCCACATTGCGTCCCGGCCGAAATACCAGGCAAAGCCGGGTCGTTCGCTACTGCCGGCCGTGCGATATCCCGCCACGAAGCCGGTGCCCAGATACGGATTGGTGACGAGCCCCTTTTCGGTGCCGATCTTGGCCCAGGCAAACGCCTCGTCCAGGCGGTCATCCGGCGTGTCCACTGTAACCGTGCGGTCCAGCAGATCGCGGTAGTAGGCCGCCGTGCCCTGGTACAAATCGGCAGCACGGGCGATGAGGTCTGAGGCGGTCTCCCTGGCTCCGTCGATGCCCTCGATGCTTCCGGCGATTGCGATGGGATAGAGATGCGTGGCGGCCACCTGGGGGTCGACATCGAGAATGAACCGGTTCGGCACGTCACGGGGCTCCTCCTGGTAAGGCATGACCGAAATGTCCCGCGCGCCGGGTGCCATGATGGCACCGCCAAACTGCTGGCTGTCCTCGACGATGCCGTAGAGGTGGCTGTCTGCGTCCCAGAAAATGCCGCCCGTCTGGAGTCCGGCCGGCCACATCAGACGCAGGTCCGGACGGAAGCTGCCGATCACCTCTATCGGCCGTACGGCGTCGACATCGAGCAGCATGACCACGCCCATCTCATCCACCGGGGCGAAGATGGTCTGCTTTACGGTGAAAGCGGCATGGCGGTAGGTCAAGACGGCCGATTCGGGCCGTACTTCAACGTGCGCCAGGATCTCGTTGCCTGAGATGTCCAGCGGATAGTCCTGAATCTTGAACTCGAGCTGGAAGTCCCGCACGATCTTCATCGGGTAGACCCAGACCTCGAATGGACGATGCTCGTAGCCGAACGCAGCGGAGCGGCGGCCGACCACGTTCATGTAGGTGCCGGCGCTTGAGGGTCGCTCCAGCAGCAAGCCACTGTCGGCGCGTTCGAACCGGGAAATGAGCCCGTCTGTGGCGGGCGCGGGTGCCATGTCTTGACCGGCCGCAGCGACGGCCGGGAGCAGCAGGGCTATAAGAAGGAATGCACGCATGATCAGGGGGGCGGGGCGCTCAGCTCGGCGGCCGCGGGGGTGCGAGGTGTAATCGGGGGGGCACTCGGCGGGCGGCGCTGCGGGGTGCAAGGTGTAATCGGGGGGTGAGATTCCACTCGGCGGCCGGCGCCGCGGGGTGCGAGGTGTAATCGGGGGGTGAGATTCCACTCGGCGGCCGGTGGCGGGGGGTGCTAGGTGTAACGCGGGGGTGAGATTCCACTCGACGGCCGGCGCCGCGGGGTGCTAGGTGTAATCGGGGGGTGAGATTCCACTCGGCGGCCAGCGGCCGCGGGGTGGGTGGTTTTGCCCCACCCCGCAAAAGGTTTAATCAGGGCGTGGTTTTGAACCTCTGCCGCCCCATCGAGGGAGTAAAGGTTCAATCAGGGCGTGGTTTTAAACCTCTGCCGCCCCGCAAAGGGGACAAAGGTTCAATCAGGGCGTGGTTTTGAACCTCCGCCAGCCCCGGGAGCCCTGGCGCGAGCAGCGCGCCCAGCCCTGGCCGCAGCCCGGCAAACGTTGCACTCGGTCGCGGTGACTGGCCGATCGCCGGCTCGCAGGCCCGCCGGCGCGCAGGCCCGCCATCGGCAACCGCCCCAAGGCATGCACGCCAAACCAGAAGGCCCCGACCGGCGTCTGCCGGCCGGGGCCTCTGAATGGCGAATCAGATCCGGCCTAGTAGCCAGGGTTCTGGGTCAGGTTCGGGTTCGCATCTCGCTGAACCTGCGGGATCGGACCAAGAACCATGAAGCCGGGGGAAGCGGCTTTGAACTCCCAGGCCTCGTTGAACTTGCCTGCACGAATCAGGTCCTGACGGCGCGAGGCCTCCCACATGAGCTCAAACAGACGCTCGTTCAGGATGACGTCGCGGGCTTCGGCCTGGCTGGAGGCGGTCACCGGCTCCGCGGGGTCGAAGACGCGGGCGCGCAGCGTGTTGAGCTGCGACATGGCTGCGGCCGTCTGGCCCAGCTCGTTCAGGGCCTCTGCCTTGATGAGGTACATCTCGGCCAGGCGCAGGAACGCGTAGTCGTTGCCATTGTCGCCGCCGACACGATTCGGGTCGATTTCCCACTTCATGACGCGGGCACCGGAGGTTTCGTTGACACCAATCGGAGTGCCCGTCACCGGGTTGCCGTTCGGGTCGAGGTACTCCAGCGTGAACGCAAGCGGGTTGCCGACACGGTCTTCCAGCGGAGCGCCGGTCGCGAAGCACTCGCTTCCGATGCAGGCCTGGTTGGGATCACCGTACATCTGGCCCAACAGGAAGATCTTCCGACGCATGTCGTCTTCGTCGAACTTGTTGTAGGTCTCAGCCAGGGTGGCGAAGCCGTTCCAGGGAGACTGCGGGATCTGGTTGTAGTGCAGACCTCGCATGATGAACGTGAGGCCAAGGCCTCCCTTGCCGAGGTGGCCCACAGAGAAAATGATCTCCGGGCTCTCGTGGTTGTTCGTGCGGAAGTTGTCGAAGAAGTCTCCGGCCAGCTGGTACTGGCCTGAGTTGAGCACGCGATCAGCCGCCGAGATGGCGTCCTGCCAGCGGGCCTGTCCCTTGGTGAGACCACCCGCATCCACCGTTCCGGTGAACACTTCTGCGTTCAGGTAGATCTTGGCCAGCAGCGCGTCCGCTGCTCCCTGGGTGGCGCGGCCCTTGTTGGCTCCGTCCCATGCGGCGGGAAGGTCGGTCCGGGCGGCATTCAGCTCGCTCTCCACGAACGCGAACACCTCTGAGCGCGTGGAGCGCGACGGCGGGTTGTCCGGGTCCGTGGCTGCGTCTTCCACGATCGGAACGCCTCCGAAGAGGTCCATCAGCTGGTAGTAGTAGAAGGCGCGCAGGAAGCGCAGCTCAGCTGCGATGGCCGGGTCAGCGCCGTCCGGCAGGTTGGCAAGCACCACGTTGGCACGGGCCACACCGGTGTAGGCATCCGTCCACGCACCGTTGAAGTCGCTGTTGAGGGCGTCCCAGTTGTGCTGATGCAGGTTGCGCCAGTGGCCGCCGTCGTCCCAGTCCGTTCCGCGAACCGGAATCATGGACTCGTCTGAGGTGACCTGGCTGATGTTGTGGTAGTTCCACATCATCGCGCGGAGCTGGGCATACACCGGGGCAAGCGCAGCAATGATTTCCTCGTCGGTCTGGAAGAACTGATCCGGTGTAATCACACCGAAAGTCTCCTCGTCGAGGTCCGTGCAGCCCTGGACGGGTACCAGCAAGAGCGCCAGCACGAGTCCCAGAGCCCAGGAGCTGTTGAGTTTCGCTTTCATGATCTCAATGTGTGTTTCGTGGTTCTGCACCGACGTCCCGGGGGACGCGGTTGACACGATGCAGTCCCGTGTGTTTCAGCGACTTGTCGCAAGCACGGGACCGTGCGATTAGAAGCCGAGGCTCACACCCACCGTGAAGGTGCGCGGGCGTGGGTAGTTCGTGTAGTCGATCCCGAGCGAGGTGATCGGGATGTTGCCCACACTCGCGGATGCCTCCGTGTTGGCCTCAGGATCAAAGCCCTCGTAAGGCGTGATCACGAAGAGGTTGTTGGCAGCGAGATATACCCGGGCGCGACGGATCGTACCGATCCAGTCGTCGGCGGCGGTGACGTTGTTGAACGTGTATCCCAGCGTCAGATTCTCGAGGCGGATGAACGAAGCATCCTGAATCCAGCGCGAGGAGTACACGGGAGCTTCCGCGAGCGGCGTCGGGTCATCAAGCGCGAGCTGCAGGAAGTTCACGTTCGTGTTCACCAGGTTCTTGGAGGAGTACTCCAGGCTGGTGTTGTTGAACACGTCGCGACCCTGCTCTCCACGGAGGAAGAAGCTGAAGTCCCACTGCTTGTACGTGGCGTTGCCGGTAAAGCCGTAAGTAAAGTCAGGCTGTGCGTTGCCGATGATGCCGACGGCGCGGTTTCCGTTGGCATCCGTCTCGAACAGCTGCGTACCCGTCGCCGGATCGAATCCGAGGAAGGTCGCTCCCCAGAACGTGCCGAAGGGCTCGCCCGGAGTCAGCACCTGGGTGTTGATCTGGCTGAGACCGGCACCGGAAGCGCGACCGGTGAAGATCTGCTCACGACCACCGAGGTCAGTGATCTCGTTCCGGTTGGCGTTGAACGTGGTGCCGAGTTCGATCGTCAGATCGTTCTGGTCATAGACGAACGCGTTGATCGCAAAGTCGATACCGGTGTTCTCCATGGAGCCTGCGTTGGCCAGGCGCGTCGGCACGGCGGCCGGCTGCGGGACCTCAAACTCCAGGAGCAGATCGTCGGTGGTCTTCTGGTAGAACTCGATCGAACCGGATACACGGCTGTTCCACAGTTCGTAGTCCAGACCCACGTTGAGCTGCGAGGTCTCCTCCCACTTCAGGCCCGGGTTCGGGAAGTTGGTCGGAGCGACACCGGACACCTCAGCGTTGCCGATAACGGCGTTGCCGGAGGCACCGAAGATGGGCAGCGAGCGCAGGTTACCGATCTCCTGGGAGCCGGTAACACCGTAACCGATACGCAGCTTCAGGTCATCGATGAAGTCCTGATCCGCCAGGAAGTCCTCGGAGGACAGACGCCAGCCGAGTGTGACGGCCGGGAAGACGCCCCACTTGTTGTCGGCACCGAAGCGGCTCGAGCCGTCACGACGCAGCGACGCGGAGAAGATGTAGCGGCTGTTGTAGGAGTAGTTCAGGCGACCGAAGAACGAGATCAGACGGCTCCGATTCTTGAAGGAGTTGATCTGGTAGGTCGCGCTCTGACCGGCGGCCAGGCTGTTGAAGCTGAACACATCCGAGACGAAGCCCTGCGACAGTGCGCCGAAGCCTTCGTTGTCGAACTGTTGGAAGCTGTATCCACCCAGCAGCTGCACGTCGTGTCCGCCGTCAAAGACGGTCGCGTAGTTACCAGTCAGTTCCAGCACCTTGGAGCTGAACTCGTTGTCGCCCTTCTGGGCTTCGCCGCGAACAGCGGACTTCAGCGGGTTGGAGCCCGGGATGAAGTAGGAGCGGCTGGACTGTGAGCGGTCGAGACCGACGTTGGCGGTCACGGTGAGCTCTTCGGTCAGGTCGTAGTCGGCGCGGAAGCTTCCGAGCACGCGGGTGGTCTTCGTGAGGTCCTGAACCTGCTCTGCCAGAGCAACAGGGTTACGCACGGATGTCTGACCCGGGATTTCGAAGTAGGTACCGTCAGCATTCGTAATCGGAAGCGTCGGGTTGAACTTCATCACGTTCGTGAAGAGGCCGCCTTCAAACCCACCGGTCTGGTTGAACGGCGCGCGGTCGTCATTCACGTAGGAACCGGTGATGCGCATGTCCAGGCGCAGGCGGTCGTTGAACGTGGTGTGGTTCAGGTTCATGCGGCCGGAGACGCGCTCCATGCCCGAACCGATGATGATGCCCTGGTTGTCCAGGTAGCTGACCGAAGCGCGGTACTGCGTGCTTTCGCTGCCGCCGCCCATGGACAGGTTGTGCTGCTGGGAGATGGCGTTCTGCGTCACGGCATCCTGCCAGTCGGTGTCGGCGCTTCCGAGGTTGACGGTCGGAAGGCCCTGCGACTGCACGAAATTGCGGTACTCGCTGGCGCTCAGCAGATCCAGGCTCGAGGCGAACTGCGAAGACGACACGTAAGCGTCGTAGTCGAAGGTTGACTGCCCTGCACGGCCCTGCTTGGTCGTGATCAGGATCACACCGTTGGCACCACGGGAGCCGTAGATGGCCGATGCCGAGGCGTCCTTGAGCACGTCGATCGACTCGATGTCGTTCGGGTTCAGGAACACCAGCGGGTTCTTGCGACCCGAATCCGGGGTGTTGCCGCCGCCGGAGATCAGCCCCGGGTTGGAAGAAGAGTTGTCGATCGGCACGCCGTCGATGACGTAGAGCGGCTCGTTCGATGCCGAGATCGAGGTACCACCGCGAATACGGACCGTAACCGGGGCCCCGGGCTCGCCACCGTTCTGGATAATGTTCACACCGGCGATGCGGCCCTGCACGAGCTGCTCCGGCGAGTTAACGAGACCCACGTTGGCCTCATCTGCGTTGACCGAACCGACCGATCCGGTAATGTCGGCGCGCTTCTGCGTGCCGTAGCCTACAACGACGACCTCTTCCAGGAGGACTTCGTCAACGCCGAGCGCTACATCGATGGTGGTGTCGTTGCCAACGGTAATCTGCTGCGACAGATAGCCGATGAACGAGAAAACCAGCACATCACCCTGATTCGCGCGAATCGAGTATGTGCCGTCCACGCCGGTAGCGGTACCGGTCATGGTGCCCTGAATGGCGACGTTAACGCCGGGCAACGGGAATCCAGAGTCTGCGTCGGTGACGGTACCGGAAATATCGCGCGCCTGTCCAAAGGCGAGCGTCGCGGTCGTCAGCAGTCCAAGGCAGAGCAATCCTAGTCGGTGGACCATGTTGGAAGCTGATTATGTGGTAAGGGGTCCCGATTGTTGCCGACCTGGAGGGTCGGGCGCCACCGGAGTGGGTTTCCGGCGATGGGGTAAAGCGCTTACACAATCGGGCTGGTGGCCCGCCTTGGCGGGACCTATCTCCTAAAAAAACCTGCTCGACAGGGGTGGACGCAATAGCAAAATGGAAACGTTTTCATTTGGAAGCGCTTCCAGCCGGTTATGGGTCAAAAAATGGGCACCTCGGGAACGTTTTTTTGGGATGCCTTCACACAAAGTCACGTCTCGGCAGCGCCACGCGGCCGGCTGTACCTTGGTCCGACCACTCGCCGCCGCCACCATGCGCTCTCTGCTCCCCTGCCTTCTCGGGCTCCTTATCGCCCAACCCACCCTTTCTCAGGAACGACGCGCCCTCGACCACTCCGACTATCAGTTGTGGAAGAGCATCTCCGATCAGCGCCTCTCCCCGGACGGCCGCTGGGCTGCATGGCGGGAGGCACCCGACACGGTGGGGGACGGGCTGGTGCACATCGCCCGTACAGACGGATCTGACAGCCACATCGTGGCGAGGGGCGACAACCCCATGTTCGCGGACGGTTACGTGGCCGTCCTGGTGCACCCGCCGTATGACTCGACCCGGCAGGCGCGCATCGACGGGAAGAAAGGCCAGGGCCTGCCGGAAGACAGCCTTGCCGTGGTGCGGCTCTCGGATGGTTCCAGGTCGCTGTTCGGCCCGGTGCGCAGCTACAGGGTCGCCGAAGACGGTGCCCGACACGTCGCCATCTTGCTGGACACCGAATCCGAAACGACCAGGGACAGCACCGCCGAGGACGCGCCGCATGACAAGCAGGACGGACGAGATCTGCTGCTGCTGGATGCAGCGTCCGGCGAGACCCGGACGTATGCGTCTGTCATCGACTATCATTTGACCGCGGACGGCGCATGGCTTGTCTACGCTGCCGAGACCAAAGACGGGACGGGCGATGGGGTCTTTGCCGTCAACACCGGCAGCGGCGATTCCTTCACGCTGGCCTCCGGCGAGGGATTCTTTCGCCAACTCACGCTGTCTGACGACGGACAGCTTGCCGGCTTCGTCAGCAACTCGGCGGACTTCACCGCCGAACAGCCCGAATTCTCGGTCTTCGTCAGCGAGCTGCCCGGAGAGGCGGAAAGCATAGTTGATGGGGACTCCCCCGCCCTGCCCGATGGATGGTGGATATCCGAGCATGCGGGACTCGATTTCAGCGATTCCGGAAATCGCCTGTTCTTCGGCGCCGCTCCCAGGCCCGAGATCGAAGAGGAGGACAGCCGCCCTGACGATGAGAAGGTGGACGTCGACATCTGGAGCTGGACCGACAAGGATCTGATGACCGTGCAGCTGGTCAATGCCCAGCGCGAGCGCCGCCGCTCATACACTATGGTGTATCACCGTGAAGAGGGCTCCCTGGCCCAACTCGCAGACCCGCTGATTCGCACGGTGGATGATCTCGAGCACGGCGACGGGAGTGTGGTAATCGGCACCACCAACCTTCCCTACATGCCCGACGGCTCCTGGGACACCCCCTCCCACCGGGACGTCTACGTGATCGACGTCTCCGACGGCAGCCGAACCCGGGTGCTGGAGGGTATCCGCTCCAACCCTCTGCCGTCTCCCGACGGAACGCACCTCGCATGGTGGGATGGTGCAGAGCGCACCTGGAAAATCACGTCCTGGTCCACGCAGCCTCAGAGCACCATCACCACGCCGGTCACGGTGCCGGAGGGCGTTCGCCTGGACAACGTGTTGCACGACTCCCCCATGCTGCCGGGCTCCTACGGCTCCCCGGGCTGGACGGACGATGGGCGCTGGTTCCTGTTCAACGGCCAGTTCGACATCTGGGCGGCGCAGCCAAACGGGCGGACCTGGAATGTCACGGGCGGGGCCGGTGCGGCCCAGGAGCGTCGGTTGCGCATCGTCGAACTTGACCCGGATGCCGACACGGTGGACCTGGCGGAACCGCTGCTGTTGTCCGTCTTCGACTACGGCGACAAGTCGGCCGGATTCGCACGCGCGGAAATCCGCGGCAGCACCTCCACCATCAGGGAGCTGGTTCATGCGCCGGCCCGCTTTTCTTCGATTCGCAAGGCACCGGACGCCGACGTCCTGATTCTCTCCCGGGAGTCCTACACCGAATTCCCGGACATCTGGGCCACGGGGTCGCGCTTTGAAGACTGGACCCGACTAAGTGACGCGAACCCGCAGCAGTCCGAATACCGATGGGGCACAGCGGAACTCACACACTGGACCTCAGCGGACGGCGAGCAACTGTCCGGCATCCTGTACAAGCCCGAGGGATTCAACCCGTCGCAGCAGTACCCGCTCATGACCTACTTCTATGAGAAGTCGTCAGACGGTCTGCACAGCTACCACACGCCGGCACCCGGCCGGTCGGTGATCAACCGGTCGTTTTACACCAGCCGCGGCTACGTCGTGTTCGTACCGGATATCCCCTACAAGGACGGGTACCCGGGCGAGAGCGCGATGAACGCGGTGATGCCCGGCGTGACAGGCTTGATCGACCAGGGCTTCATTGATCGCGACCGCGTCGGGGTGCAAGGGCACAGCTGGGGAGGCTATCAGATTGCCTACATGGTGACGCGCACCAACCTGTTTGCGGCCGCGGAAGCCGGCGCCCCTGTCGCCAACATGTTCTCGGCCTACGGCGGTATCCGCTGGCAGACCGGCCTGAGCCGCATGTTCCAGTACGAGCGGACCCAGAGCCGCATCGGAGGCACCATCTGGGAGAAACCGCTCCGCTACATCGAGAACTCGCCGCTCTTCTGGCTGGACAAGGTGGAAACGCCGCTCCTGATCATGCACAACGATGCCGACGGCCATGTGCCGTGGTATCAGGGCATCGAACTCTTTGTGGCGCTCCGCCGACTCGGCAAGCCGGCCTGGCTCATCAACTACAACAACGAGCCGCACTGGCCGCTGCCGTACTGGAAGCGCATGGACTGGACGATGCGCATGCAGCAGTTCTTTGACCACTACCTGATGGACGCACCGGCGCCGGTCTGGCTCAACGAGGGCGTGCCGGCGGTGCGCAAGGGAGAGGACTGGGGCTTCGAGTTGCCGGCCGCCGGGGATCGCGGACGCTAGATTCCGCAGGAGATTCCGGGGCGCGCTCCGGAGGCCGTCGCCCAGGAAATCGGCCATTTCGACCATTATTCGCCGCTGGCGAACATCAGGCGGGGCAATTCGGCGTGTCTGTGGATAACTCGCCGTTGAACCTGTAGCGGGGAGGAATCCGGCTCGCGTAACTAGCCGGGTTCTGTGTCACCCAAACCTCCCCTGACATGCGTTTGCGTTACGCACTCTGCCCGGCATTGCTGGGCCTGTTCGTCCTCGTCGGCACAGCCGACGGCCAGGGCGTCACCACGGCCGCCATGAACGGCCTTGTTCTGGACACCCAAGGCGAGCCTCTTCCAGGCGCCAACGTGCTCGCCGTCCACCAACCCAGCGGAACCACCTACGGCACGGTGGTGCGCACCGGCGGGCAGTACAACCTGCCGAACATGCGGGTCGGCGGACCCTACACCATCACCGTCTCCTTCGTCGGCTTCCAGGATGCTGTTGAGGAGGACGTCTTTCTCAGCCTGGCCCAGAATCTGCAGCTCAACTTTGCGCTGAGCGAACAGGTCGTTCAGGGTGCCGAGGTCGTCGTCACTGCGGAAGTGGATGATGTGCTCAACTCCGACCGGAACGGGGCCGCCACCACCATCAGCATCGAGCAGGTCGAGCTGATGCCGACCATCAAGCGCTCGACGCGCGACCTGACGCGACTGGACCCACGCAGTGACGGCAACCTGTCGTTTGGCGGCCGCAACTGGCTCTACAACAACATCTCGCTGGACGGGTCCTACTACAACAACCCGTTCGGACTCGACGCCCCGGAACCGGGCGGGCAGTCCAACGCCCAGCCGGTCCCCTACGACGCGATCGAGCAGGTTCAGGTCTCCGTGGCCCCGTTTGACGTTCGTGAAGGCGGATTCACGGGCGCAGGCATCAACCAGGTCACCAAGAGCGGTACCAACACGCTTGCCGGATCGGTCTACACCTTCACGCGCAATGAGGACTTCGTGGGCAACGAGGTTTCCGGCACACAGGTGTTCAACAACCCGGACCTGTCGTTCCTGCAGTCCGGTTTTTCGATCGGAGGCCCGATCAGGAAGAACAAGATCTTTTTCTTCTTCAATGCGGAGATTGAACGGCGCGAAGACCCCGGGACCAATTTCCGGGCCGGGGGCGCCACCGGTGGCGTTGGCACGTCCCGCGTCTCTCCGGATGTGATGGATCGCATCAAGCAGCGCATGATCTCGGCCTACGGCTACGAGCCGGGTGTGTACCAGGACTACACACACAACACGGACAACGAGAAGGTCATCGCCAAGATTGACTGGAACCTGAACGACAACAACAACCTCTCGCTGCGCTACAACTACATGGACGCCAGCCGGGAGCAGGGACCACACCCGTTTGTGCTGAGCTTCGCCGGCACGGGACGCGGCCCGAACGACACGTCGCTGCCGTTCTCCAAGTCCGGGTACCGGATCAACAACAACCTGCACTCCCTGGCTCTTGAACTGAACAGCCGCTCCACGGGCTGGGCGAACCGCTTCTTTGCCAGCTACAACCGCTTCCGCGATCATCGCGAGCCGTTCTCTGAGGACTTCCCGCTGCTGGAAATCGGCGAGGGGGGTGCCACCTACACCACGCTGGGACACGAAGGCTTTTCGGTACACAACATCCTTGATCAGGATGTCATCCAGCTGACGAACAACTTCAGTCTCTTCCGGGACAAGCACGTGTTCACCATCGGGGCCAACTACGAGTCCTTCAGCTTCTTCAACTCGTTCAACATTTTCCGCCACGGCCTCTTCGGCCTGCCGTTCGCGCCGACCACGTTCTTCAGCCTGGACCAGTTCTTCGCGGCCACCGATCCGAATAACCCGGATCAGATGGATCTGCGCGGATTTATCGGCGGAGGTCCGTTCAAGGGCGAGAACATCGATGTGGCACAGTTGTCCGCCTATGCGCAGGACGAGTGGCTGGTCAATGATCAGCTCTCGCTGACGTACGGGCTGCGCGTTGACATTCCCATGTACGGCACCGATCCGGTCGCAAACCCCTACTCCACCGGCCTGAACCTGCTGGACGAGAACGACGACGCAGAGACCATCGACCAGGCCGAGCTGGCAGGCGCTTCCCCGCTGTTCTCCCCTCGCGTCGGGTTCAACTATGACGTGACGGGAGACCGAACCACCCAGCTTCGCGGCGGCGTTGGCATCTTCACCGGACGCGTGCCCTTTGTGTGGATCGGCAATGTGATCTCCAACCCGGGTTTCAACCCCAACATCGATCCGGCAAACAACCCGGTCGTGACCCGGGACGGCGCCAGCGAGGACAAGACCAACGTCGACGGCGGCCAGGAGGCCAACTCCGTGCTGCAGCAGTCCTTTGACCTGAATGCCATGGTGTCGGACTTCAGGTGGCCCCAGGTCTTTACGGTCAACCTGGCGGCAGACCACGACTTTGGCGACGGCCTGCTTGGCACGGTCGAGGTGCTTTTCAGCAAAGACCTCAACTCCATCTATGTGCGCAACGCCGACCTCAAGGCACCAGACCGCACGCTGCGAGACGGTCGGCCGTTCTTCGGCGGTTTTGGCTTCAATGAGTTGAATCAGGCCTTCCCGTTCGAGGGTGCCGGGGCCTATGTCATCGACAACCGCTCGGAAGGCTACAACTTCAACGTGACCGGCCAGATCAGGAAACGCTTTGAGAACGGACTCAATGCGAGTGCGGCCTACACTTTCCTGGAGGCCAAGAACCTGTTCAAGTCCACGGAGATTGCGTCGGTGCTCTTCTCGGAAAGCCCGGTGCAGGGAGATCCCAACCAACCGCAGTTGGCACACTCCGAATTCGGCAACCGGCAGCGCCTCATCGCCTCGGCCACCTACAGCGAGAGCTTTACGGACAACAGTCGGACCAGCTTCGGCGTGTTCGTGGAGCGGGCCCAGGGCAACTCATTTCTTGGCGCCGGCGGCAACCGGTATTCGTTCACCTATTCGGGCGATGTAAATGGCGACGGCTTCGGCGGCAACGACCTGATCTACATCCCGAATGATGCCACGGACGCGAACGAGATTCGCTTTGACGCCAGCACCACGTACTCGGCGGCCGTGCAGGCCCTGCAGTTCGAGCAGTTCATCGAGCAGGATGAGTACCTCAGCGAGAACCGGGGTCAGATTGCCGAACGATTCGGCTTGCTGAATCCCTGGTTCACCAATGTCGACGTGCGTGTGATGCACGAACTCAACTTCGGGGCGCTCGACCGGAACCATCGTGTACAGATCAGCCTGGACATTCTCAATGTGATGAACCTGCTGAACAGCGACTGGGGCGTACGACAGGTCGCCGACCCACGGGCAACGTCTCCGCTGGTGCTCACCCGATTTGGTGACGATGGAGAGCCCGTCTTCAACTTCACGGGTGTCACCGAGACCTTCCGGGACGACGTGAGCCTGTTCTCGCGCTGGCAGGCACAGCTCGGTCTGCGCTACCTGTTCTAGACCGTTGTTCCAGTGACATTGCAGGGCGGTCGAGCAGCCACCCTGCGCATCCAAAGCGCTCCGGATCCTGGGTCCGGAGCGCTTTCTATTTTGCAACATGCCCTACGGCACGCACCATACCGTGCCGGACGCGCGAAACGAGCGCGTCCGGATCTGGATCAACGGCCGGCTGATCCCTCGGGAAGAGGCGCGCATCAGTGTGTTCGACTCTGCCTATCTGGTGGGCGACGGAATCTGGGAGGGCATGCGGCTCCATCAGGGCGTGCTGCTTTTTCTGGAAGACCACCTGGATCGGCTTTTCGCAGGCCTCGCCGCGGTACGCATGAAGCCGGGTTTGACGCGCGACCAGATGATTCAAGCGCTGTTCCGGACCGTTCGTGCGAACGATATGGAGTCTGGCGTGCACGTGCGGCTCATGGTTTCGCGTGGTCTCAAGAAGACGCCGTCCCAGGACCCCCGGCTGACGGTTTCGCCCGCCAACGTCGTGATCATTGCCGAGCACAAGCAGGCCGATCCGGAAGTGCGCAGAACCGGCATCTCCCTGCACACGTCCACAGTCAGACGGCCTCCACCCGAAACGCTTGATCAGCGCCTCAACTGTCACTCCAAACTGCATGAAGTGATGGCACTCAATGAGGCCTTGGCCGCTGGCGCAGACGAGGCCCTGATGCTCGATACAAACGGGCATGTGGCCACCTGCAATGCGACCAACTTCTTTGCGGTGGTAGACGGGGAAGTGTGGACATCGACGGCCGTGCATTGCCTCCCGGGCATCACGCGGGCACACGTGATTCGTGTAGCCCGAGAGTCCGGCGTGGTTGTGCACGTCACGGATTTCAGCCCCGCGAAGCTCGCCTCGGCCCAGGAGGCGTTCGTCACCGGTACGTTCGGTGGACTGACTCCGGTTCGGCGCATAGACGCCAAGGCCTACGTTGTGCCCGGCCTGGTCACGCGCAGACTGACGATGGCCTACGAGGCTGCTCTGGAGCATTACGCCGCGAAGGCGCGGCACGCCTGAGGCCTCGCGTCAATCCCTGAGGCGCGCCGAGATAATCCAGTCCAGGCCCGGGTACGTAGCCTCCAGGAAGGCCCTTCCTCCCATCGCAATCTCCCGCTGACGGCGCGCAGGCTCATTGCCGTACTGCCCGTTGAGCGAGTCCACGGCGGCGATTCCAGCAGTGACTTCTCCGATGGGCGGATAGCCAGGAATGCCGCCAGCCACCAGCGTGTCCAGCCGCACGTTGTCCACCAGGTTGATGAACAGTTGTGTCGTGCGGGTCTGGGGTCCACCGCGGGCAAAGGAAACCCGACCCTTGAGATTGCTCGCAAGCACCGGCTCGTCAGGTACAGAAATCCGACGCCATGCGTCGTAGACGTCGGGGTCCTCGGTGATACCGAACTGGGCCACGTAGCCGGGCACCACGCGAAAGACGGGTACGTCGTCAAAGTATCCGACCCGCACGAGGTGATAGAGCCGATCGGCCGCGGCCGGTGACCACGCCCGATAGACCGTTACCTCGAAGGGTCCCGTCGTTGCTTCGATGTCTACCACAAAGGTGTCCGGGGCGGCCTCGTCGATACGGTCGTCGGGAAGTTGGGCGCTCGCAGCAGCAGCGCCCAGCAGGCAGGTCAGCAAGCATATGGCCAGAGCTTTTCGCATCATGTCGTCAGGGACGGAACCGGCACCTTGCGGCCCCTTCATGTTACCTTCATCGCGTTGGAGGAGTAGACAGTTGCGCTGTAGCGCCTGTCAGCTCTCAACATACCCCCTGGTGCCATGGCCATCCCACTGCTTCTTGCGGCCCTGCACATTGTTGCTGCCGCGCCGACGACTCCGCTCAACGCCAGTAGCCTGGATGCGCCGCCCGACGTCGCGCGGAGTTACCACGCTGGTCTCGCATCGGTCAGCTCCGTTGTAGCGGCCGACCTGGACGGGGACGGCTTCGAAGACCTGGTGCTGGGATACAACACGCCCTCCGGGCCGGTGCTTGGGTTTCTGCGGGGCAACCCTGGTGGGCCTTTCCCCAACCATCCCGGGATGCGGGATCGGGGTCAGCCCTTTCTGGGGCCCCTCGTCCTGCGGCGAACGTCACAACGACCGGACCTTCTGACCAGTGGAGACTTCCTGGGCACGGGCAGGGACCACGTGGCGTTTGCGGCAGCGGGCACGCAGCGCATCCAGATCGTGGACGGAATACCGGATGCGAGCCTCACGACACAGGAGCTGCAGGTAGACGCTCCGGTCCTGTCCATGACGGCAGGGGAGTTCGGGCTGCTGGACGGGGTAGACGAACTCATTGTCGGGATGCGGGATCGCACTCTGCGCGCAGGATTGAACGGACCGCATGAGACGCTGCTGCAGCGGGGCGGCACGCACCTGGCTCTCGGCCATGCTGATTCCGGTCCGGCAGCCGATCTGGCGGTCGGACAAGGCACATCCGTGACTGTGCTCCGAGGCGAAGACGGCTCAGTTGAGCGTCTTCGCAGTCAAGGCCTGGTGGATGGCATGAGCTTCGGCCGGTTCGGCCCTGCCGGATCCCGTCGCCTCGCCATCGTACAGTCGAACCGTGTTGACCTGTTTGCAGGCCTCCCGTTGCGGCGGGTGGTTCGGCTGCCGGGCCAATTCCAGGCCGGCTCCGCCACCGTCGCCACCTGGCGCACCGGCGCGGCCGGGCAGGACCTGTTGATCGGCGACCAGCTCATCGCTCACGAAGTCCTTTCGGGGCGAGTCGGCGCAAGTGAGGGCTCCCCCATGCTTCCCGCGCCCGCCCGGCCGCTCGTGACGGGTGCCGTGGCCATGCGCCTCAACCCGGACGCGCTGGATGACCTGGTGCTGGTGAGCGGAGGCACGACGCCGCTGCTCCTCCCTTCCGGGCCATCGGCAACCTTCACCGTCAACTCCACCGATGTCGATGGCGACGGGGATACGACCGATGGGATCTGCGACACCGGTGCGCCGGGAGACTACACGGGGGTGTGTACCTGGGGCGCCGCGACGCAGCAGGCGAACGCATCGGGTGGAAGCAACGCCATCTCGTTTGCCATTCCCGGTGCCGGGCCGTTTGTCTTGAGCGGCGGCGCCACCTTTTCCGGTCCGGTCACCATCGACGGCTCGACTCAACCCGGTTTTGCCGGTCAGCCACTGATTGTCCTGGCCGATGCCCGAATTGCCCTGGAGGCCGGGAATTCGACCGTGCGGAGCGTGCTGTTCACGACGACCGATGCCAATAACCGCCCCGCCAGCAATCTCGAGATGATCGAGGTCGGCAATAACACGGTAACCGGAGTGTGGATGGGCCTGGACCAGACCGGCAGCGTCTCGGACCCGGATGGCACTCCGGGCACGGGCGATGAGCTCGGCGCGTTTTTCAACGTCTGGATACGCACACCGAACAATACCATCGGGGGCGCATCCGAGACGGCCCGGAACGTGGTTTCAGGCGCGTACGATGGCGACGGCATCCTGATCTCCGGCCCGAACGCCTCGGGCAACCTCGTGGAAGGCAACTACGTCGGGCTGAATCCGGCCGGCACAGAGGCACGAGGCAACAATTTTCGAGGCATTGCCCTCTGCAACGCGTCGTCCAGCAACACGGTGCGGGGCAACGTGGTGTCCGGCAACTCCCTGGGGATCTCCAATGGCTGGGAGGCCGGAGCGGGCATCAGTATCGAGGCCAACTCGCGTCTGATCGTGGCAGGCGGAACGGACCCCGTGGATCAGCCGCCCCGCGGAAACCTCGTTGTCGGCAACCTTATCGGCACGAACGCCGCCGGGGACACCGCCATACCGAATGAGCGCGGTGTGTTCATCGATCATGCGTTCGACAATACCATCGGCGGATCGACCGAGGCACTTCGCAACGTGATATCCGGCAACGCTCGTGAGGGGGTGTACGCGGTCGCGGTGGTCGGATCCACCTCGGACAATCTGATCACCGGAAACCACGTCGGCACGGATCTCTCTGGAGCGGTGGCCCTCGCGAATCAGCGTGAAGGCATCCGTCTGAATGGGGTCGGCACCCAGACGATCACCGCCAATCTGATTTCCGGCAACGGTTCACGGGGTATCGCCGTTGAAAGCTCCTCGGGAATCACGATCTCCGACAATCGCATCGGGTCGAACGCGGCCGCTGCCGCAGCCATCGGAAACAGCAGTTCGGGCATTCAGATCGCGTCCTCGAGCAACATCACCGTCGGTTCTCCGGGGGCAGGCAATACCATCGTCTCGAACGGCGGTGGCGGCATCTTCATTTCGGGCAGTTCCACAGGCGCCACCGTGCAGGGCAACGCCGTCGGCACGGATGCCACGGGCACACTGGACCTCGGCAACTCCTTTGACGGCATTCGCATTCTCGGCGACTCGCTCCACACGATTGGGGGTACCGGCTCCGGACAGGGCAACGTGATTGCCTACAACGCCATGAATGGCATCGGTGTCTGGAACGGGTCCCGGTACCAGATCTCGGGCAACAGCATTTTTGCCAACGACTCACTGGGCATCGACCTCGGCATCGACGGGGTGACGCTCAACGACGCCGGAGACGCCGACACGGGGCAGAACGGGCTTCAGAACTTCCCCCAGCTGGGTTTTCTCGACTCTGAGCGGGTACGCGTCACCTTCGCCGGGCCGCCATCGACCACCTTTACGCTGGAGTTCTTTGCCAACGAGGCCTGCGACCCCTCCGACTACGGAGAAGGACGACGCTTTCTTGACGCCGAATCAGTCACCACAAATGGACTGGGTGCGCTCGAGTACGTGCGCACCTTCGCGCTGAATGCTGAAGAGGAGTACATCACTGCCACCGCGACCGACGCAAACGGCAACACGTCCGAGTTTTCGCGATGCTCGGATGACCTTCGCCTGATCGTGAATACAGTGGGCGATGCGCCCGACGCCGACGTCAACGATCCCGTCTGCGACACCGGAACCGACGTTATGCGGGGCACGGATGAGGAGCCGGAGTGCACGCTGCGGGCGGCGATTCAGCAGGCCGAAGAGAACGACGGGCTGGACGAAATCACCTTTGACATCATCGAAGGCTCCGCACCATACACCGTCACAGTCGGCAGTCAACTTCCGACTATTGACGAGGAAGTGAACATCGACGCAACCACGCAGAGCGGCTACCAGGAGACCGTGCATGCGGTCAGGCTCTCAGGCGGAGGCCAGGACATCTACGGCCTGCTGGCATTTGCTGACCTTACCGTCTCCGGGATGGAGGTCCGTGAGTTCGGCTCAGGCATCGTCTCCCGAGGAGGAAACCTCACGCTGCACGACATCGCCGCGAAAGACAACGCCGAGTTTGGCCTTCACATCAACGATTCCTTTCCGGATTCAGTTGGGGCCACCGGGCAGTTGCTGATTGAAGCCAACGGGCCAGCCGACAACTGCGACCAGCTGTCCGGCATGCGGGTCATGCGACCCGTGACCACCGAGACGCTCATCGTGCGGGACAACTGTCACCACGGGGTGTGGAATGACATCCATCCCGTGGTTGTGCTCGGCAATCTCACTGCGACCCGCAACGGGGGCACGGGGTTGCGTGCGACCAATGTGGAACTGCGCGGCACGCAGCACTCGGTGCTGCAGAACGGCGGCAGTGCCATCGTCGCGCAAGCCGCCCTTATTGTGGACGGCGACCTGACGGTGCGAGACAACGGCCCGCTCGGCCAGCCGGAGTGTGAGCAGGAGGGTCGGGCGGCCATACGCGCCCAGGCCATGTTGACGGACGCCCTCACGGTGACCGGCAACTGTTACGATGCGGTCTACGCCAGCGTCGACGGCGTTGTGGTGCGCGGCAACACCGAAATCGTCAACAACCGCACATTTGGAATCCGCGCAGGTTGGATTTCCCTCCAGGGAGACGAAAACCTGATTCAGGCGAACGGGCACATCGGCCTCCGGGCAGAGTCCGGTTCAGTGACCATTTCGGGCCCGACCGAGCTGCAGTTCAACGGCAAGGATGGTGGCGATTCGTGTGCCGGGAGCGCGTGGGCTGCCGTGAGTGCCGCAACGGACGTCACCGCCACCGACCTCCGCATCCACGGAAACTGCGGCCTTGCGATAGAGGCAGGTGGCACTGTCACGGTCTCCGAGCGGCTCACGGCCACCTCCAACGAAGGCGGCGGCGTCAAAGCCAGCGACGGCCACATCCTGCTGGACGGCGCCGACAACATCATTTCCGGCAACGGCGGCATCGGACTGCAGGCAAACGGGCAGCCCATCGCAGGCGTGCGCATGAGCGGCCCGTTCACGGTCAATACCAATCAGGGCTCCGGCATCGTGGCTGGCGTAGCATTGCTGACTGGTGCAGGCACTGTCTGCAGGAATGTCGGCTGGGGCCTGGAAGTCGCGCCGGGCCCCATCGACCTGGCCGGTACCACCGTGTGTGACAATACGCTGGGCGGCGTGCTGCTCCAGGCGGAGTCCAGCGCCGGCAAAGGGGGTGCACGCCCGCTCCTGACCGGCGTTACGGTGGTCGGCAACGGGGGCGACGGCATTCGATTCGCGGGTGGCGCCGCATTCAGCGTCACAGCCAGCAACCTCTTCGGCAATGCGGGACCTGCATTGAACAATCTGGTAGCCGAGACCGCCATCGTCGCAGACGGCAACTGGTGGGGATCACCCAGCGGGCCTGGCTCGCAAGTGGCGGGCAACGTGACGGTTTCCAGTCACCTCTCCGCCCCGCCTGCGAATACCGATAGCGACGGGGACGGCGTTGCGGACGCCATGGAGGACCTGGGCACGGGTGACGGTAACGGGGACGGCACTCCGGATTCCGCGCAGCCTGACGTCGCCTCCCTTCCATCCGCAGTGGATGGACGCACCATCGTGATTGTCACCGATGGTGGCGCTCCGCTTTCCGAGGTGCGATCCATTTCTGCGCCGGCGGATTCCGCGGCCCACCCCGCTGGTTATGTGGACGCCAGAATCGGCCTGGACTCGGGCGCATCCGGGACGGTGACCATCCATCTCCCGGCCCCGCCCGACGCGAACTACGTCAATTTCACCAGCTACGGTGCGCGCAGCCCCGGAGGGACCGAGGTCCTGTTCTCATTTCCCCAGGCCACGCTTCAGGACTCCGTGGCGACCCTGTCCGTAACGGACGGAGCGGCCGGTGACGCCGATCAGGAGGCCAACGGCAGCTTCCACCTCGTCGGCGGCGGATCCATCGCAGCGCCAACCTCCACAGAATCGCGGGACGCGCCGGCATCGTTCGACCTGGCCGTGTTTCCCAACCCATTTCGCGGCACACTTTCCGTGCGCGTGCCTCCGTCAGGTGACACACGCATCGACGTATATGACGCGCTGGGGAGATCCGTCCTGCAGCACAGGATGCCGCAGGGAGGCACCACCGCCCGCATCCAGGCCAGCGATTGGGCCGCCGGTGTCTATTTCGTGGTTATTCGCTCAGGTGGTGCCCGCGTATCGCGCGCCGTGCTGAAGACGCATTAACCGCCGCTTGAAACGGCGTCCTCCCTCAACTCCGCCAGTACCTGTTCCACTTCGGCAACCATCGCATCGACTTCCTGCGTTAGCGTGGCCAGGCGCTCATACGCATCCCTGCCCGGCCGCTGGTCAGCCCGCATCGTCATGCCCGCCAGGTAGCGCAGGTGCGAATCCAGCATGCGAGGTGGATAGCTGTCGGAGTTGTCAGTCACCATGCGGTCCTTGAGACCGGCCAGCCGGTCCCGCAGGGGATGGGTGCGCTCCATGCCTTCAAGTTGCTGATTGACGGCGCGTACGGCGCGCGCGAATCGGGTCAAGAGCTCACCCATGCTCTGATTGTGGGCCAGTTGAGCCTCCATGTCCGCCTGGGACACGTCACCCTCGAGCCGAGGATCGGGCAGGACGGTCAGGCCGACCGTTTGCGATTCGCCGCCGGTACTCATCCGCACGATGTACTCACCGGGCACGGCCATGGGACCCCGACCGGTGCGGCCGCTGACCTGCAGCGGACCTGAGTGGCGGAGATCCCAGATGAACCGATGCAGGCCCGCCGTGGTCTCCAGCGCCTCCGGCTCGGGCCGAATCGGCACCGGCGCCCTCATGCCCTGCTCCGCAGGCTGGTTCTCGGCCTGCTCCGCGGAGGTGTAGTGCCGAAGCACCGTGCCGGAGCCATCAAGTATCTCCAGTTCCACCACGTCTGCGTCTTCCGCGAGGTGGTACCAGATCGTAGCCCCGGCCGGCAGGTATTCCGGATCGGTGGATTCGCGCTGGAAGGCCGAGTAGCGCATGCGATAGGCCTCCCTCGGCGCGAACAGGTGTGCGGGCCGGGCTGCGATTGCCTCTGAGACCTGATGCAGCGGACTCAGATCGTCGAGGATCCAGAACGAGCGCCCCATGGTGGCGATCAGCAGATCACCACGATGCACCTTGATGTCGGTGATGGGGGTCATCGGCAGGTTGGCCTGCATGGACTGCCAGGAGATACCGTCGTCGAACGACACGAACAGGCCGTACTCCGTTCCTGCATACAGCAGGCCTTCGCGATCCGGATCCTCGCGCACCACGCGCGTCGGGTTGAAATCGCCGATACCGTTGGTCCCGTCCGTCAGCAGCGTCCAGGACTGCCCGTAGTCCGTGGTGCGGAAGAGGTAGGGTCGGAAATCGTTCAACAGGTACCGGTAGGCCGCCACATAGGCCTTGCCCGGCGCATGCGGACTGACGTCGATATGTTGAATGCGTCCCTCCGGAGGCATGGGCGGTGTGACGTCGGTCCAGGATGCTCCGTCATCACGCGTCACGTGCACCGGGCCGTCGTTGGCCCCCGTCCAGATGACGCCCCGCTCCAGCGGCGACTCTTCGATGACATACAACGTGGAGTAGTGCTCCTCCCCGGTGATGTCCCGCGTAATCGGCTTGCCGGAAATGACCTGCCGCTCGGGCCGAAAAGCCGTCAGATCCGGGGAAATCTGCTCCCAAGTACGCCCCTCGTCTCTGGTGCGATGCACATACTGGGAGCCGTGGTAGACCGTGTTCGCATCGTGCGGCGACACCTCGATCGGCACCACTCGCTGGAATCTGTAGGGCAGCGTGGACGGATTGACGCCGTACATGTCGACGGCGCCCACGTAGTAGTGCATTTCCTGCCCGGTGCGCCTGTTGAAGCGGCCGAAACGCCCCTTGCAGTTCGAGTACACGATATCCGCATCGCCCGGCTTTGGTACGGCGGGTCCGGTCTCACAGCCCCCGATCGCCTCCCAGAATGCCGTATGACCGCCTACCCGCGTGCCGGGCGGCAGGCTGGGCACGGCGATCGTGGAGTTGTCCTGCTGTCCGGCGTAGATCCAGTATGGAAAGCGGTCGTCCGCGTTGATCTGGTAGAGCTCGGCCGTCGGCTGGTTGGTCTGGGAAGACCACGTCCGCCCACCGTCCAGCGTCACATTGGCGCCCCCATCGTTGGACTGCACAAAAATATCCGGGTTGTCGGGGTTGATCCACATGTCGTGGTTGTCCCCGTGCGGCGTGGACACCCTGCGCCAATCAGCGCCACCATTGCTCGACTTGAAGAACCCCTCGTTGTTGACCCAGACCACGTCCGCGTCGTGCGGGTCGGCATCCACGTTTGTGTAGTAGAAAGGCCTGCGCATGATGCCGTTCTCATTCGAGATGAGGCGCCACGTCTCGCCACGGTCGTTGGACCGGTACAGCCCCTCAACCTCCGGCGCCGCCTCGACCAACGCGTACACGCGCGTCGGGTCTGCCGGCGTGACGGCGAAGTCAATCTTGCCGATGGGGCCCTCCGGCAGGCCGGTGGATTTCTGAGCCCAGGTCAGCCCCCCGTCGGTGGACTTGTAGATGCCGTTCTCCGTCTCCGAACCGCTGTCAATGGACCACGGATACCGCCGCGCCGTCCACATCGCCGCATAGACCTCCTCCGGATTGGAGGGGTTTAGCTCGAGATCCACCGCGCCCGTGTTTTCGGACACGAACAGCACGTGCTGCCAGTTGGAGCCGCCGTCGATGCT
Source organism: Rhodothermales bacterium (assembly GCA_017643395.1). Classification (NCBI taxonomy): domain Bacteria; kingdom Pseudomonadati; phylum Rhodothermota; class Rhodothermia; order Rhodothermales; species Rhodothermales bacterium. The sequence continues at coordinate 329,759 of JAEPNP010000005.1, forward strand.
CTTGTAGACGCCACGTTCCGGGTTCGGCCCAAACGGACTGCCCAGGGCGGCCACGTACACCACTTCCGGATTGGTCGGGTGAACCACCACCGCGCTCAGCTGCCCGGCGTCCGTCAGTCCCGCGTGGGTCCACGTGCGACCTGCATCCGTGGATTTGTACATGCCCCGACCGATGATCACGTTGCTGCGAATGCCGTCTGAACCGGTTCCTACGTAGATCACGTCGGAGTCGGCATCCGCTACATCGATGGAACCGATCGATCCCGTTTGGAAAAAGCCGTCGGAGATGTTCTCCCAGGTGGTGCCGTAGTCGGTGGTTTTCCATACCCCGCCTCCGGTAGCCCCCATGTAGAAGGTGTGCGGATGGGCCCGGTGTCCGGCGACCGCCGTGACACGGCCTCCGCGGGTCGGCCCGACGTTGCGGAAGTCCAGGTTGGAGAACAGGTCTGCCTCCTGAGCCGAAGCCGGCAGCAGCAGCAGTGAGAGCAGGGAGAGCGTGAGTAGTCGCATGACTCAGATGGGCGATGGGCAGCGCGGCAATATCCGACCACCGCGCTGCGAGACACAACCGGCACAGGTCCCATCGCCCGCACTAGATTGCCCGAAACCACCTCTTGGCTCATGACCACTATCGGAGTGCTCGGCTCGGGCGTCGTCGGCACGGTTCTCTCCAACGGTTTTCTGAAGCACGGCTTTGCGGTCTGCCGTGGATCGCGCAGCCCGGACAAGCTGGAGGCCTGGCAGGATGCTGCCGGCCCGCACGGGGCAATCGGAACGTTTGCGGAAGCAGCCGCAGCGGGCGATATCGTGGCCCTGGCCGTCAAGGGCTCGGCTGCCAAGCAGGCGTTGGGCGTTGTTGCCCCGGATGATCTGGCCGGCAAGGTGGTTATCGACACCTGCAATCCGATCAGTGCCGCTCCTCCCGAAAACGGGGTGCTTCGCTATGACACGTCTCTGGACCGATCCCTGATGGAGGACCTGCAGGAGGCCTACCCGGACGCGCGCTTCGTGAAGGCGTTCTCGTGCGTGGGCAGCGCCTACATGGTGGATCCGGTGCTTCCCGGCGGTCCGCCGACCATGTTCATCTGCGGGAATGACGCCGATGCCCGCTCCACCGTCGCAGCCATCCTTGAAGCGTTTGGTTGGGACGTTGCCGACATGGGCACCGCCGAAGCGGCCCGCGCCATAGAGCCGCTGGCCATGTTGTGGTGCATCCCCGGCTTCCTGCACAGCTCCTGGAGTCATGCGTTCAAGCTGCTTCGCGCTTAGTCTGCTGCTGGCAGGAACGCTGGCGGCGCAAACTCCGCCGCAGCGGTATCTGGATTGGGCACGCCCGCTCCACGGGGCGGAGGTGTACGAGACCCGGCGCGCCAACCTGGCCCAGGCGCTGGGCGATGTGGTCCTGCTGGTCCCGTCCTTTCACGGCCGGTCCGACGGGCAGTCATTCCGGCAGCTGGACGATTTCTGGTATCTGACTGGGCTTGAGCTGCCACAATCCATGCTGCTTCTGGACGGGCGTACAGGGTCTTCTACCGTGTTCGTGCCGGCGGAAGACCCGCACTTTGGCTCTTCCTCCCGACCCAACGACTTTCCCGGCCGGCCACTGTTGGAGGACCTCGAGCTGTGGCGACTCGCTGCTCTGCCCGCGAGGGACGGGGCGGAGTTGAGCGATACGCTTCGCGCGCTGTCGTCGGCTCGAACACTGGCCGTCAATGCGGGCAGGGCCGGTCCGTTGCCCGGCGAGTCCGTTGGATGGTTCGGCGACCCGGACCAGACCGCCTTCCTGGTTGGGCGGCTCCGCGCAGAGTTTCCAGGCCTGTTGCTGAGGAACGCGTTTGACGCTGTTGCAACGGTTCGACAGATCAAGGGCCCGGAGGAAATCGCCACCATTCGGGCAGTTGCCGCCCTCACGGTAGATGCCATTCGTGATGCGGCCGCACACGTGCGGCCCGGAGTCACCGAACGGGACTTGGAAGCGGAGCTCGAGGCCGGATACAAGCGCCGCGGCGCCCAGCGACTGGCTTTTGCGTCCATCATCAAGTCCGGTCCGAACTCCCTCTGGCCCTGGCGCGTGCTGGCGGCGCACTATGACCGTCGGAATCGTGCCATGCAGGCAGGTGATCTGGTGATCTTTGACGTGGGCACGGAGCTGCACGGCTATGTCAGCGACATCGGCCGCACCTTCCCGGTTTCCGGCCGCTTCACCGAACGGCAGGCCGAAATCCTGCGCATGGAAACCGCTGTTGCCGACGCGATCATCGCTGCCATGAAGCCCGGCGTGACGCTGCTGGAGCTCATGGACGTCGCCCGCGAGGCTACACCAGACGAGCATGAGCGGTTCATGCAGGCCGGGTTGTTCTTCGGCCACTACCTCGGGCTTTCCACGGGCGACCCTGCGGACTACACCGCTCCTCTGGCACCGGGAATGGTGATCACCGTCGAGCCGTGGTACTACAACCACGAGGAGGGCATTTCGGTGTTCACCGAGGACATGGTGTTGGTTACCGAGACCGGCGTGGAGGTGCTCTCTTCCGGCTTGCCGCGTACCCCGGAAGAGCTGGAAGCGATGGTCGGCCGTCATTGAGTGCAACCCGGGATTGATTTCTACGTGCTAATAATTTAGCATTATGGAAACACCCGGATTCATGCGTCTGCTGCTGCTTCTCCTCGCCCTGCTGATTGTACCTACGTCTCAGGCCCAGACGGTCACCGAACACATCACATCGCTTGGCGATGCGGACCCCGTGACCCGATCCCGCGCTGCGTGTCACCTCTCACGACTGCGCGGCTCCGCGGAGGCTGCCATTCCTGCATTGATTGCGACGCTGGGCGACGGCCGCCAGGTTGAGGGAAACGTCTGCCGCGGCATCACCTCCCGCAACCGGTGGCGGTGGACCCGGCAACTTCAGACTCCGGGCCTGCTGGCTGCGGAGGCCCTGGGGAATATTGGTCGACCATCGGTGGAGCCGCTGATTGCCGCGCTGGAAAGCGAGGACCCAATCGCCCGGGAGAACGCGGTCCGGGCGCTTGCAGACCTGGAAGATTATCGCTCGGTGTCCCCCCTCATAGAAATGCTGAGCCGGGAATCAGATGACGCCGTGCGGGCGGAGGTCGCGTCGGCGCTTGGATCCATCGAGCACAAGGATGCCGTGCCGGCCCTCGTTGGAACGCTGGATGACGACAGCGCGCTCGTTCGTGAGCAGGCTGCGTGGGCGCTGGGCAACATCGAATCCCCGCGCGCGGTCGACGCACTGCTCCAGACGTTGCAGGATCAGGATCCGGTGGTGCGGGAGCGGGCCGCGTGGGCGCTGGGCAACATCGAGGATTCCCGGGCCGTGGACGCACTGATGGTCCTCCTCGAAGATGACGATGTCGAGGTGCGCAAGATGGCTGCGTGGGCGCTCAGTCAGATGATCTGAGAGGCACCCTAGCGCGGCCGCAGGGAACCGAGACCGCCGTCCACACCGATAACCTGTCCCGTCACCCAGGAGCTCCGTTCGCCATCGAGCAGCCAGACGATGGGGTCGGCCACATCTTCCGGCCGACCGATACGGCCGAGAGCATGCATGGCTTCGGACTGTTTGAGGGCCGCCTCGTTTCCTACAATGCGCGCGCTCATCGGCGAGTCCACGAGACCGGGGGCTACGCAATTGACCCGAACCCCGCGCGGCGCGTACGTCGCGGCCGCAGAACGCATGAGGCCGACCACGCCGGCTTTCGCTGCTGCGATCGCCTCATGATTGGCGAGACCAGTCTGTGCCACGGCGCTGGAGCAGAGCACGATGGACCCGCCTTCCTTCATCATGGCCCGTGCGCCCGCCTTCACCGCGAAAAATGCCGAAGTGAGATTCGTATCGATGGTCGCGCGATATTCGTCTTCTGAGGTCAGGTGGGCTGACTTGAGTAGAATGGATCCGGCACAGTTCAACAAGCCGTCCAGTCTGCCAAACTCGGCAACCGCGGCATCCAGCAATGATTTCACCTCGTCAAAACTGGTCGCGTCCACCGACCTCCAGGAGCAGCCCAATTCATCAGCCAACTCCTGGAGGGGCTCTTCGCGACGGGCGGCCAGCATGAGCAGGGCGCCCTGCTCGGCCAGCCTTCTAGCCACGGCGGAACCAATACCGCCGGAAGCTCCGATCACTACGTGTACCTGACCTTTCATCGCAGACTGCATCTAAATCTGCCCATAGGTACGCCGAGCCCGGGCCGCCGGATACCGACCGACGCCGGGCCGCGACTGCGCGCGACAAGCGGTCGTCCCGAGCGCTACTCCGAAAAAAGCGCTTTCGAGAGGTGCATGGTCACCAGCATGTGGGGCACGTCCACGACTTCGGCGATCTTCAGGTCGCCCGCCAGGGACAGGAGCGCGTACGCGTCTGAGCGGGTCATGCCGCGCGTCGCCTCAAGGTGGTCAATCATGTACCGGGTTGCCTTGCGTGCGGCCTCGTCAATGGTCTCGGCATATGCCGTGACCGCGTAGTACTCATCATTCTCGTACTGCGGCTCGGCAATTGGCACCCCGCCCTTGATCACCTCTACCTCATAGACGATGCGCATCGGCGCCTCAATGGCCGTCCCGCATACCTCGCCGAGGCCCTGGGCCGCATGCGTATCGCCTATCGAGAACAGGGCGCCTTCCACGAAGACGGGGAAATACACAGTGGTGCCTTCCACGAGATTGGGGTCGTCCATATTGCCGCCGTTGGCGCGAGGCGGGATGGTGGACAGCATTTCATCGGTTGCCGGGGCCACGCCCATCACGCCCGGGAAGGGCTCCAGGGGAATGCGAATGCCGTCGTCGAAGTCGGCGTACACGTCGCCGTCCTCAAAGGTGTAGGTCTTGATGTACGGGTCGGGGAATTCGTCCGCGAGGAATCCGAATCCGGGCACGATGGCCGTCCAGCCGAACTCGCCCAGTTCGATCTCATGCAGGGTGACCTTGAGCACATCGCCTGGCTCAGCGCCCTCCACATAGACAGGCCCCGTCAACGGGTGAATCGGCTCAAAGTCCAGGTTGACGACGTCCTCGATGGTCGCGTCCGCGAGCAGTTGCCCATCGGACGCCTCTTCGGTGAACGCCTCGATGACGCTGCCGCTGGGCACGCGCAGCACGGGTTCGATGGCCGAGGAGAACTTGTTGTGGGTCTGGTCCGCCGTCAGCGAGTACTGCGGCTCGGGCACGACACGGTCGGCTTCAGCGGTGGCCGGCGGCTCGGGGGCGGCGCAGGCGGCTATCAGAAGGAGGGGGAGAAAACGCATGGCAGGGAGGGATTGGGCTCCTGCCATGATACCTCAGCGTCCGGCACCATTCAGTATGTCGCGACAGCCCTGAGGCATTTGCGGCGGGGCTTCTCGGCCCAGGACCTGCAACGAGGACTGGTATAGGTCCAGGAGCCCACACTCCAGGAAGATCGACGAACTCAGCAGTGTTGCGTGCGAACCCGGCCTTGAGGGCAGCGCCTGCAGTCCGCCATCGTACATGCCCTGATAGATCAGTTCTGCCAGCATCGCGCGTTGGGTACGGTAGCGCTCCTGTTCCTGGTAGGTGCGCGAAAGGGACAAAACCACGACAACGGGCATATTCGGCACAGCGTCCGCTTCCACGGCTGTGGACCAGGCGGCGGCCAGGGGCTCGTTGAGCGACATGAATCCCCGTTCGAAATCCCGCGGGCTGAGGCGCTCTCCCGCGCCCATGGCCGCGTACAGCCGGCCGGACAGCTCCATGTGGTACAACGCCGACTGGCTAACCAGCGCATGGTTGTCCAGAATCTCTGACTCGATGGTGCCCAGCAGCCCATTCGCCTCCTCCACGGCGCGACGTTCCGCCCACCAGTCATTGGCAAACAGCGCCACGAACACGCCGAACACCACAAACATGGCTTCCAGGAATATGGGCTTCCAGTTGATTCGATTGGCGGCGGTCATGGAATGAGCCGGGTTGACCTATCTTTTCGCGTGCCGCAAGATCGCATCTATACCGAAGAAGAAATCGGCCGCGTGCTGAAACGCGCTGCCGAGATTCAAGGCAAGCAGCCCCGTAAGACGGGCTATGGATTGTCCCTGAACGAAATCCAGGACCTGGCGGCCGACGCCGGCATTGATCCGGCTCTCGTATTGGCGGCCGCAGGAGAACTGAATGCCAACGCGGAAGGGCGGAAGAAGGCCTGGTGGGGCGGCCCTATGTCCAGCACGTTTGTCCGGACTGTTGAAGGCCCGCTCTCGGACGAGACGTGGGAAGACATGCTCACAATTCTCCGTCGCCGGACCAAAAACACGGGCACGACGGAGCGCCGAGGTACCACGCGCCAGCTGACGTTTCGCTCAGACTCCGGCACCCGGGGTCACCTGATCACGACCTACCGAAACGGTGTCACGGAGATCGAACTACTGCACGGCAACGAGGTCCTGGCCGTGCCCGGTCTGGTCTTCCCGGTCATCTTCGCGATGATTGCCCTGCCGATTGTATTCGAGGGCCTCAATCTGAGCGGCCTGCCAGCCTTCTTAGCCTGGGCCGCCATTGCAGGCGTGATCGCGTTCCTGGGCCGGCAGTTCACCAGCCTGATGGCGGACCGGCAGTACGCCAAGTCGCAGAAGCTGATGGATGAACTTGCCGGCGCTGCCCATCGCGCGTCACGCAAGTCACGCACGCGAAGCGAGCGCTCCACCACTGCGAAAACGGAGCAGGCCGCCCCCGCCCGGCAGACAGGACCCTACCTGCAGATCCCGGAAGAGGATCAGTTTACGGGCGATGCGCCCCGGGCCACGTCCGAGCGGACCCGCGAGTAGCTCGACGCCCGCCGGCGCGGTCAGTCAATCAGTCGCTCCAGCCCGTCCTCGACCCGGCGCATGATGCGCTCGGCAAGCTTGTCCGACAGCTCGATGTGTAGCTGTCGGTCCTGCCTGGCCCACTCTTCCGGATCAAACAGAAGCTGCTCGCTACCCGGCAGGTCCAGTGATCGCCAGTTCCCCGGATACGTCGCCCGCTCGAACCGGCCGCGTGCATCGGATTCTGCCGTGCCCTCGAGCACAAACTCACCGGTAACCACGTCGAGCACTCGCCACGCTGCCGTCGCCTGCAGACGGATATCCATCTGCCGCCAGGTGTAGGTGGTGTCCACACCGCCCCGACCCCGAGTCCGGGCATCCCGCTCTCGGGTTCGGCGGATCCGTTCGTTCTCCAGAAATCCCGTGAACTCCCCTGCCAGCACGTAGTCCGAGTCCAATTCCTGGCCGATGTCGCGCATCTCGGCGCGCGTCAACACCTTGGCGTCGAGTGTCATGGCGCGCACGCCTCGGCGGGTCTTGCCCGGATCCAGCACGGCGATAAACTCGGAGCGCCGCCCCGCCTCGCCGAACGCGATCGCGTCATTCATGTCGGCGCGCAAATCCTCTGGAGCATTTCGCTGCCAGGTCTCGGTGCGCCAGAACGGCACCAGCGCAAGCACTCGGATGCCCTCTGCAAGCGCCAGATCCGCCAGTTCCCGGGCCGCGATTTCTGCGTCGTCGTCGTAGGGATCCAGGATTTCGACGGCACGAAGCGCGGTGTCGTAGCCACTCTTCGGACGGCCTGCGGCAAGGTCCGCGCGGGCCAGCGTCAACAGCGCATCCGCAAGGCGGTGATCCACCTCAAACTGACGATCGTCACTCAGGACATAATCGCGTCGTGCGCCCTCCAGGAGATCCAGGGCACGGTCCGGTTGGCCGTTGACCATGGCGTCCTCCGCGTCGCGCAGAATCGCATCAAGCGCGGCCTCCACCATAAAGCTTCGGCGGTCCTCAAAGGCATCCGGAAGGGTCAGGATAACATTGACGCCTTCCGCACCGTCGCGAAGGGCCTGCATGCGATCCAGTTCACGCACGGCAAGCGCGAACGTACCGGTGGATTCCAGATCCTCGACCGTATTCCACAGCAGCGTGATGGCCCGCTCGCCGGTGTCCTGAAGCCGCGCTCGCGCATCCTCGTAATTGCGATCCTTCTCGAGGACCTGGATGTAGCCCTCGGCGGCCGCCACCCAATTGCCGGCCTGTTCCTGGGCAAACGCGTCCTGATAACGCTTCTTGGTCGTCACACAGCCTGCCACCAGGACGACCAGGAGTGGCAGGACCAGATAGGATCGATGCATGCGGTTGAGTTTAAAGTCCTGCCCAGGCAGCTCGCAGGACGGATGAAAACGCCCCTCCCCCGACCCCGGAGTCGGTGATCTTCCAGTGGTTGGCCACCCAGACTATGTATTCGGCTTCTTCCCGGAGAAATTTGCGGTCGGCGAGCGCCAACTGGGAGAGGTCCTCCATGACGGCCCGAAGCTCGCGCTCGGACATGGTTTTCGCCAGACGCTCCACGGCCCGGAGCACAAACGGCGGTGAGTGCCGCGCAACCGTCTCGTCGACCAGCTCCAACACGTCGGTTTCGTCGCCGGGATCCTTCCAGCGAATGAGGTGGTCTGCGATCTGCGTAAATTCCAGGAAGTGCATGCTGCCGTCTGCTCCGTGGGCAAGTCCCACGAACACGGCTGCAAGATCCTCCAGGCGATGGTCCCGGCTCATGAGGGGCGGCCTTGGTTGAAGAAATATAACGAGCTATGCCCGCTTCCGCCCCCCTCCGACCGCTTGCGTTCGCCGCTCTGCTTCTACTGTGTGCTTCCTGTGCGCCGCAGAGCCCATCGCCCCCGAACATTCTGTTCATCTTCAGCGATGACCACGCCCGGCAGGCCGTCTCCGCGTACGGCTCCAAGATCAACCGCACGCCGCATATTGACCGGCTTGCCTCCGAGGGGCTGCTGTTCACAAACTGCCTGGTCACGAACTCGATCTGTGCGCCCAGCCGGGCCACCGTGCTTACCGGCAAGTACTCGCACGCAAACGGTCAGATCACCAACGTGGAGTCCTTTGACGGGGCACAGATGACGTTCCCGAAGCTGTTGCAGGAGATCGGTTACGAAACCGCCATGATCGGCAAGTGGCACCTCAAGTCGGCGCCGACCGGGTTCGATCACTGGCAGGTGCTCATCGGGCAGGGACCGTACTACAATCCGCCCATTCGCACAGCTACCGACACCACAATTGTCGAGGGCTACACGTCCGACATCATCACGGATCTTGCTCTCGACTGGCTGGACCAGCGCGCGGACGACAGTCCCTTCCTCTTGATGTACCAACACAAGGCGCCACATCGCAACTGGTCGCCCGGCCCGGACCATCTGGATGACTACGCGGACCTGGACGTGCCCATGCCTGAGTCGTTCTACGACGACTATCAGGGTGGCAGAACCGTCGCGGCGGAGCGTTCGGTGATGCGCATCGCCGACAACCTGAACGGGCATGACCTCAAGATCACGCCGCCGGGCAACCTGACGGATGCTCAACTGGAGCGCTGGAATCAATCCTATGGTCCCCGGAATGACGCCGTTCGGGAGGCTGATCTTTCGGGCGATGCGCTCGTCAACTGGAAATACCAGCGCTATGTGAAAGACTACCTGCGCTCCGTCCAGAGTCTGGATGACAACATCGGACGCGTGCTGGACTATCTGGACGAGTCCGGGCTGGCGGAGAATACACTGGTTATCTACGCATCAGACCAGGGCTGGTACCTGGGCGAACACGGCTGGTACGACAAGCGATGGATGTATGAACCGTCCCTGCGTACGCCCTTCATTGCGCGGTGGCCCGGGACCATTGCTCCCGGGTCGGTGAGCGACGCGCTGGTCTCGAATGTGGACTTTGCGCCGACCTTTCTCTCGGCTGCCGGTGTGGCGATTCCTGAGGCCATGCACGGTCGCAGCTTGCTTCCGGTCTTTGAGGCGGCCGAATCCGGGGGGCAGCAACCGAACCTGCAGGCGATGGAGTTGATCGAGGCTACACGCCCGGGGGCGGCCGTCCCGATCTACGAGACCCCGCCCGATCCGATGGCCACATTTACGACACCCAGCGGGTGGCGCGGCAGCTTCTACTATCACTACTACGAGTTCCCTGGATGGCACTGTGTACGTCGTCATTACGGGGTGCGCACGGACCGGTACAAGCTGATCCATTTCTACACGCTGGACGACTGGGAGCTGTTTGACTTGCAGGCGGACCCCGACGAACTCGTGAACCAGTACCACAATCCGGACTTTTCGGACATCAGAAGCGAACTCGAAACGGAGCTGCAACGACTGCGGGTCGAATTGAACGTACCCGATGATGTCCGACCGGACGGCGAAGCCGAGTGTACAGTAGGCGGCGTCGGCTGGGAGGGCTACGCCGATGAGTAAAACGCGCCCCTTTCCCTATGCGGGGCCTCCTGATCCTGATTGTCCTCAGCATCGTCGCTGTCGTTGACAGCGCGGGCCAGATTGTTGTGCGCGATCGGTTTGACCGGGACATCGGATCGCGCGCCATCCGGCTGATTGATTGGGAAGGCCAGATTGCCAACCCGGCCGTGGAGTTCTCGCTGGAGGTGCCCGAGGATTGGCTGCCCGCGACCGTCCAGATTGCCGGCAGCAATCAGCGCCTGCATTTCGCGGATCGGCGATTTCCGAATGCGGAGCCTAACACCATGACGGATACGGGCCCGAAGCTGACTCTGCAGCTGCGAAAGGGCGAGGTCAGCGATCCCGTGCTGGTGGCCATCTGGCCGGACCGCGACACCCGGGACGAGGCGCACTCGCTCTGGATTGGTGTGCATACAGCGTCCGATGGCCTCAAGTCGATGGTGGTGCCGATCGTGGTAGACGATCAGGACCGGGAGCGTGACCTGGACTTCCAAGTGACGCTGTCCACCGTGCACGACAAGACCGCGTTCTACACAAACCCCGGAGTGCGCTTCGAGACGCAGCAGGCCGCCGACGACTGGGCCTACTTCCTCTCCGACAACGGCCTGGATGAGGTCCAGCGCGGAAGTTCACGCAGCTGGATCTGGAATCCTGACGGTTTTCTGTCTGGCTACTGGGTGACAAATGATGTCTCGTATCAGGGCTTTCTGCTCTATGCCTGGGGCATGCAAAACGTGGGGTTGTATTCCGGCGGCGCGGCCTCCGGGCGATTCCAGACCCGTCGCGGATGGCCGATCAACCTGGCCGCCGCAGGGCATGTAGCCATGGAGATGCGCGGCAACCGCAACCTGCTGGGCTGGGCCTTCTACACGAACGAGAACGATTGGTGGAAGAACGACAACCACCCCCGGGGCATGGTCGACTTCCACTCGCAGGTGCATCACCAGATCGGGCACGCCCTGTTCTTCAGTTCCGGCCACACCCGATGGCAACAGTTGCAGTCGCTCGGCGGATCGACCGCGGCGCGCGTGATCGACTACCTCGGTGGGCCGGCGATTGTGGACCGGTATGACCATATCTATGACCAGGGCAACGAGGCCTACATCGTGGATCCGGCCAGCCGGCGCGGCGTGTTCGGATCTGAGCTGGCGAGCGGGCGTGGCATCATGGCGCCCAAGCGGTGGATCATCACCAAGACCGACCTGCTGATGGCCGAGGACGTGGGGTACGAACTGCGGAATACCTCACCGTTTCACGAGCTGGCCATCGCCGCTGAGGTGGAACTGACCGCCCGAGCGCTCTCCTACAGTGCGCAGCCGGTGTCGGGGGGCGTGCCCGACTACCTGGTTGAAATCATCTCGGGCTCCCTGCCGCCAGGGCTCTCTTTGAACCCGTTCACGGGCGAAGTGTCCGGCGTGCCGATGGGAGGCGACGCGACGGTGACCCTGCGCGTTACCGACCAAATCGGCAAGAGTGTCGAAGGGCAGGTCACCATTCGCACCGCATCGGTCCTGGCGACGCAGGCTTCGGAGCTGCCACGGAGTACATCGCTCAGCAACTACCCGAATCCGTTTGCAGAACGCACCGTCGTGCAGTTCAATGTGGCCGAGGCCGGGCCGGTCTCACTGACCGTGCACGACATGCAGGGTCGGGAGGTTGCCAGGCTGGTCGATGGGTTCCGGGGCGCCACGACGCATGAAGTGGTTCTGGAAGCGTCCGGACTGGCGCCCGGGGTTTACCTGACCCGCCTCGTGACCACGCGGTCCGTCGAAACGGGCACGCTGACGGTGGTCCGGTAAGCCCGCTGCGCCCTAGTTTGGGGCATGCTGCGATCGGTTCTTGTCCTGGGAATACTCGTGCTGGCAGGCTGCGGACCGGATCCGTGCGAAACAGCGCTGGAGGAAGGCGTCTTCTCCACCGGCGATGCCAATCTGACGATTCGGCTCGAGGAGGAGGACGGCAGCGCGACCACCGGCCGGCGATTCATGCGCTGCGTTGACGTGCTGGTGCTGTCGTCCGGGAGCTACGCTGACACACTGGCATCCGGTCGCGTTCAGGCCGGTGCCGAGAAGGTGGTCCTCACCGGGCTTGGCCACGGGGACGTGGACGTGATTGTGGACGCGCCGAACTACTACCCCGTCAAGTTCACGGACGTGACGCTCAAGCCGGGACCGAACCTCCTGCCGGACAAAGTGCTGATGTTCAGGACCAACGTCGATGTCGTGCTGCCGGGGTACGTGGGCGTGACTTTGCGCCCCGGCGGGCAGATGGCCCATCTGCGGGACCTGTATGCGCCGTTTGGTCAGGTCCGCATGCAGGCAGCGCCGGGCAATCATTATGAGTTGAGGCTGCCGTTCCGTGGCACCCGACCTACGCGCCGGGACGTGGAGAATCTGCTTGAGGTGCTCGTACGCTCTCCGCAGGTACAGGAGGCGCGGCCGCTGGTGACCCTGACGGCAGCGATTCGGGCCGCGGCGGGCTAGGCCCCGGGCGATGGGGTCTGCGGCTGGGCGCTGAATGCCTATGGCACGCGAGCGGCCGGCCGTGCCGTGCCGCACCCGAAGTGTTCGTTAAGAGCCGCCGACCCGCGCCCTCACGGGATCCCGCGACCTATCTTTGCGGTTCTGCGGCGGCGCGGAGATATTCAGCGCCGCACCACCTGCCCAGGTGGCGGAATAGGTAGACGCGCCGTCTTGAGGGGGCGGTGTCCGCAAGGACGTGCTGGTTCGACTCCAGTCCTGGGCACTCAGAGAAGCCGCTCACCTTCGGGTGGGCGGCTTTCTTTTTCTAGGCCTCGCCTACTTTTCGACCGGCTTCGCGTCCTTGATCTGGTACAGCAAGCCGTACGGGTCGTCCTTGAGCAGTTCCAGCGTGCCCTCCATCTCCACCGTGCCGTAGCTGAAATCCGCACCCTTCGGAGCCTCGATATAAACGATCGTCTCTGGACCACCGGGCATGTGGAAGTAACAGCCGTCTCCCGGCATGGCGCTGATCAGAAAGCTGGTCTGCACCTCGGTGAAGTCTAGCGGGATCATGTATCCGGAGACGCGGACCTTGGTGCCGTTGAGGTCGGAAACTGCCTGCGGAAATTCCGGGACCCACGTCGTGCCATCTGACTCGGACTCCACTTCCGCATAGGTCACTTCGGCCAGGGAATTCCAGTCGACCACCTTTTGGGCAGATGCCGTGGTGGCCAGAAGGACGAGGCTCAGGAGTGAGGCTAGGCGTTTCATGGTGGGTGTCAGTTGGACCGAGAAATGGTCGTACGAACGAATCATGCCGGTGGTTGCCTGCATCAGGTATCAGCCAGCACAGACGAGATGTCGGTGCGGTAGGCCTGAATAGCCGGAATCAGTGAGGCCACGAGACCGGCGCCAAGAATCAGGAGAACCACCATGCCCTCACCTGGAACGAATGTCGATCCGTCAATGGCCATCCCGCGACTCTCCTCGAATGCGGACGCGAGCATCACTGCCGCGGCGTGCCCTACCGCCAGCCCCAGCAATGCTCCCATTCCGGCCAGCAGCTGCCCCTCCAACAGGACGTGCGCCATCAGTCGCGTCCTGGAAGCGCCCAGTGAGCGCATCATGGCCAGATCGTATCGCCGCTCTTTCAGCGCATTGATCAGCGCCACAAACACGCTCAGGAGGGCCGCCAGTACGAGCACCATCCCGAAAATGCGCAGGGCGTCGAACCCCACCCCGAGCAGGTTGAACAGGCGCGCGGTCTCGTAGGCCGGAGCGGCCGCCTGCAGGTCGGTCTCGGTGTTGACCCATCGCGGAAATGCGGCGGCGGCCATTGGAGAGGAGTATTGGATCAGGAGCGCCGTGTACTCGGGTTCAGGGGCCTCCGGAGACCGCGGACCACCCGGGCCAGGTCGCGAAGTACGGCTCGACTCCGCCGCGGGCGCGTTCTCGGCGTCGTGCCCTTCATGTCCTGCATCGTGCTCGGCAGCCTCTGCGGCATGCTCGTGCCCTTCGATTCCGTGCACATGCCAGATGGTCTCGATACTCGTGAGGATCAGCTGGTCCATCACGGTGCCGGTCTCGGCAAGAATCCCCACCACCTCGATTGGGGCATTCTCGTGCTCTTCCCCTTCCCCACTCAGCCCGTGCAGGCTCTCAAAGGTGTCCCCGACGGCAAGCCCGGTTTGAGCGGCTACCCGCGCACCAATTGTGGCTTCTTCTTCGGCTTCCCAGAACCGCCCCTCCGCCGGGGTTGCTTCGTAATGAGCAGGATAGTCAAGCGTCGAACCAACGAGTCGAAAGCCCTCATACGAATCCCCAAGGGCCATCGGAATGGCCAACTCCACACCCCTGTCGTTCATCACACGCTGTGCCTCATCGATCGGGATGTTACCGGCCGGTGCGTCTATGTGATAGACGGCCGACAGGATGAGTTGCAGGGGACTGCCTTTCGCACCGACCACCAGGTCAATGCCCGTTGAGTTGCGGGACAGATTGTCTCGGACCTGTGTACTGACGATGAGCAGCACCACAATGGTCGCCACACCCAGTGCCAGCACAACCACGTTGAGCAAAGTCGCCAGCGTGCGCTGGCGCATGTAGGAAACACTCAGTCGGAACAGATTCATGCCGCCACCTCCGCACCGGCCCGCAGAACCAGTCGGCTTTCGAACTCAGAAGCAATGCGGTTGTCGTGCGTGGCGACGATAAGCGTGGCATTGTTGGCCGCCGCCTGGCCAATCAGTAGCTGCAGCACTTTTGTGGCTCGCTCATCGTCCAGGCTGGCAGTCGGCTCGTCTGCGATAAGAACCTCCGGGTGGTTCATGACGGCCCGGGCGATCGCGACTCGCTGCCGCTGACCCTGCGACAATTGACGCGGGTAGGCTGAAGCTTTGTGGCGCATGTCGAGGCTTTCAAGCACCTCGTGCGCACGATCCCGCTTTTGCGGCAGACCGGCCATGAACGGGGCCATGAGCAGGTTGTCCTCCACGGTCAACGTGGCGAACAGGTGCATGCGCTGAAAGACGATCCCGATGTGGCGTCCCCGAAATCGATCCAGGTCATGGCCCTGGAGGGCGGTCAGGTCCTGCCCTGCAACCACGACGTTGCCCTCGGTGGGTCGCCGAAGTCCGGCCATCACATGGAGCAGCGTCGTCTTACCGCTGCCTGAAGAGCCCAGAACCAAATGCCGGGAGCCTTGGTCTCCGTCGAAGACATCAAGCTCCAGCACCAGCTCGCTTCCGTATCGATGCCGGAGCCCGTTGATTCGAAACATGTGCGTTTGATTGCCGCGTGGCGAGGTTGACCTGGTCCGGATAATCGCACTTCTCGTGCTGACAGTCACCGCGACACAACCACTAACAGCTGGTCGCGGTGGATTGGCTCCCCAGGAAACATGCCAGGAGACCGGCCGGACTCACCGCACACACCGGCCGGCACCTCACGTTCCGACTCATCAGTACACGTGCCCAAACACCCACGTGCCCTCCCACGGCCCTTGATCGTGGTTGAGGGAAGCGAGGTGCATGGCTGACCCCGAAAGCATGGTGTGCAGAGAAAGAATCGAGTGCGTCGTTTTCGTCCTCGCCACCCGGAGGGTATCGCCGGCAAACAGGACGTAGTTCACGTCGCTATGGACCTCGCCCGGCCACGGATTCTGGAATTTTGGCTCCCCGTTGACTTCGACCACCACGTCTCCCTCTCCAGCGCTGGTGATGTGTCCGTCCAACGGATAGACGCGGAGACCAGCGAACGTGCCGTGATACATGCGTCCATCGCTGGTCGGCGCGAAAACCGTCTGCTGCAGGACCTCGCTCCCCCTCAAGATTTCCAGGGTAACCGAGTCGGCCGCCGAAGCCGTGGCAAACTGGACTGCCTTCAGCCCATCAAAATCAGGGACCCTGGCTTCCCAAGGCGAAGTGGCCTGCACATTCGCCACGGAAGGCTCATTCAGCCCGACCGTATACCCGACAACCATCTCGAATGGCGTGGGTGACGTGATTCGGTAGGTGACCTCTTCCGAAGGCGTGTCGGGATTCTCGCCGAGCGTCCCGGTGGAATCGCACGCAGCGACGAGCACAAACAACAGGAAGAAATAGCGCACGGGATTGGGGGCAGCACTGAAGGAGACTCCGGTTGCAGTCGGTATCGGCCTGCCTACGCCGAAGCTCAATGGCCCGCCCACAATGTTGGAAGTGCCACTGCTCCGCCCCCTTGCCCGACTACTCCGGCGCCTTGTACACCATCCCGTCCTTCATCACGAAGTCCACGGACTTCAGCACCGTGATGTCCGCCGTCGGGTCGCCGGCCACGGCCACGATGTCCGCAATCTTGCCGGCCTGAATGGTACCGAGGTCGTGCGTGCGATCAAGCAGCCGGGCCGTCATCACGGTCGCGGATCGGATGGCGGCGATGGGCTCCATGCCGTACTCCACCATCAGCTCGAACTCCCGCGCATTCTTGCCGTGGGGACACACGCCGCAGTCGGTGCCGAACGCAATGTTGACTCCGCCCGCCAGCGACCGCTGAAAGGAAGCCTTCACGTTCGGAATCACCTCATTGATCTTGGCCAGGATGGGCGGTGGGATGTTGTCATTCACCTCCATCTCCTCCAGCAGGTGCACCCCGGCATAGAGCGTCGGCACCAGATACGCACCGGTCTCCTGGAACAGCTGCACAGACTCGTCATCGGCGTACGAGCCATGCTCAATGGACGCCACGCCCGCCCTTAGCGCCGCGTTGATTCCTTCAGCCTGGTGCGCATGCGCTGCGACCTTGCGCCCCATGGACGCCGCCGCCTCGACAATGGCGACGAGCTCATCGTCCATCAATTGCTGGCCGAGGCCGGCAGCGGTGTTGGAAAGCACGCCTCCAGTGGCCGTGATCTTGATCCAGTCTGCCCCGCGCTTGATCAAGGCACGCGCAGCCCGGCGGCAATCGTCGGCACCGTCGCAGACGCCTACGCTGTTGTTCACGGCATGGAGGATATCCTCGCGGTAGCCATGCAGCTCGCCGTGCCCGCCTGTCGGCGTGATGCCTCCGGCAGCAGCCACGATGCGCGGACCGACAATGTGGCCGGCCTCGACGCCACGCTTGAGCGGCAGGATGATCTCATGGTTGGCGCCGGTGTTGCGCACCGTAGTGAACCCGGCCATGAGCGTGCGCTCCAGATACGGCAGGGACTCAAGGAGCACGTCGCCGTCCATCTTGGTGGTCCATGCGTGCGGATTGCGCTCCGGATCGCGCTCACCCGTCAGGTGGGTGTGCATATCCATGAAGCCGGGCATCACCGTGTGCTCCCGGAGATTGACCACCTTCGCGTCTGGCAGACCGGCGTCAGAGGCAGAGACGAATCCATCCATCACGGACGTGATTCGGCCGTTCTGCACGACCACCGTCTGGTTCGTGGCGTCGGTCTCCCCGGGGATGGCGAGCAGGCGACCGGCATGCAGGACAAGGTCCTGGGCCTGCAGAGGCACGGCGATCAGGAGAACAAGGAGCAGGACAACCAGGCGAGACATGGCGTTCGGGGGGCTGAGAGGGAAGCCGCCAAGCTAGCCGCCCGATGGCGATGCAGCAAAGCGCGCCCGCGCCGCCCCCCTATTCCGTGCGCAACATCTCCGCTGCGTTGCTTCGCGCTACCCGAACACTCTGCCAGGCCACACTCGCCAGGCCCAGTACCAGCACGGCAACCGCCGCCAGCGCGAAGACACCGACACCAAGAGGGGCGCGATAGGCAAAGCCCTCCAGCCAGTCGGAGGCGAAGTACCAGGCAACCGGCAGTCCGATTCCGAGACTGATCGCGATGAGCGCCAGGAAGTCGCGCGACAGCAGCGCTACGATACCCAGGGCGCTCGCCCCAAGCACCTTGCGCACGCTCATCTCTTTGTTTCTGCGCGCGGCCGCAAATGACGCCAGCCCGACGAGACCCAAACACGCGATCACCAGCGCAAGCAGGGTGAAGACAGCGAAGAGATCACCCAGGCGCCGCTCCGACTGGTACATGGCGTCATACGCGTCGTCCAGGAACCGGTAGGTGAATGGGTACTCCGGCGCAGAAGCGGAGACGACCTCGCCGATGTGCGCCAGCGCCTCCTCGGTCTGCTGGCCCTGAATACGGATGAGGAACTGACTGACCCAGCGCGTGCTCTGGTACACGGCGAGGGGAGCAAGCTGCTGGCGATAGGGAAGGAAGTTGAAGTCCTCCATGACCCCGGCAACCGTCAGCTCCATGCCCTGAAACTCAAAATTCCGTCCGACGGCCACGTCCCAACCGAGCTGCCGCTTCATCTCCTCATTGATGAGCATGCCCGCTCGTGGCACGCCGGGCGCATTCAATGCCTGCCCCTCGACAACCCGAATACCCAGTACCTCGGTGAAATTGGGGGCCACCGGCGAGTTGTAGACCTCGATGCGCTGCCCCTCCTCTGCACCCTCCCAGCCGGTTGCCCCGGATTGTGAGATGATATTCGTGGGATTGCTGCGACTGGCTGTCACGTCCACGATGGCCGGGCTGCGCATCAGCTCCTCCCGGACCGTTTCATATCGCTCCCGGATGTCGTCGTTGCGCATGGGCACCACGACAAGATGCTCGCGGTCTACACCCAGGGCAGCGTTCTGGATAAAGCCCAACTGACGCTCCACCACCAGCGCGCCCGCAATCAGGCCGACTGCCACAGCGAACTGGGCCACTACAAGCGCATTGCGCAAGCGGGATCGGGCGCCCGTGGTTCCCGAGCCGACCATCATGCGCTTCGGATCGGCAGAGGCCAGCACCAGGGCGGGATACCCCCCGGCCGCTACGCCTACAGCCAGACCCAGGCCCAGCAAGACCAGGACCGAAGCAGGGCCGGCCTGCCCCCAGCCCAGAGCCCGGCCTGAAACTTCCCCAAACCAGGGCAGCGCCATCTCGACGGCCACCGCGGCCAGAACCAGCGCTGCCATCGAGAGCACGACGGATTCGGCCAGAAACTGCCGTACCAGCTGCCCCCGGGATGCTCCCAGGGCCTTGCGAACGCCCGCCTCTCGGATCCGGGTCAGTGCCTTGGCCGTGGCCAGATTGATGTAGTTGAACGCCGCCAGCAGCAGAATCAAGAGGCCGATGGTTCCGAAAAGCATCACGACCGATGCGTTGCCATTGCGACCCAACTCGAAGTTCAGCCTGGAGTGCAGGTGGATGCGCGTCAGCGGCTGGGCGAAGTAGCTGGAAATGCGGTCTGGATTCTCCTGGTAGTAGGAGAGTCCGGCCAGCTTCTCCCTGGCCAGTCCGCCGAGCTGCCGCTCAAACTCCGGCACCGAGGCACCGGCATGCAGCCTGACGTAGGTCACGTAATTGCTGCTGTCCCACTCGCCGCGCTCCAGGTTCCGGGTGTGCCATCGGTCGGACGACATGGAAACCACGAAGTCGAACTTCAGATGGCTGGTCGCGGGCACGTCCTCCATGACGCCCACAACCGTGAGGTCAGCCTCTCCAGCCGCGCTCAGGACCTTGCCAACTGCCGGTTCTGCGCCGAACAGCTTTTCGGCCAACGAGCGCGTCAACACCACATTGCCGGGTGCCGACAGCGGCTCTGAAGCCTCCGTCTCCTCCAGCTCAAAACTGAACACCTCAAAGAAGCCCGGTGTCGCGGCCAGTCCGGACTCATCCGAGCGCACCGAACCGGAAGACATGGCGGACGTCCACCGCTGAACTTGCGTGGCCGCTTCCACACCCGGGAACTGCGCCTCCAACTCTGGCTCGAGCGGTGCCGGTGTAACCGCAAAGCCGTTGTTGCCCAGATAGCTGGACACGGGTTCAAACTTGGCTACCCGGTAGATCCGGTCGGCAGCCTCATGAAAGCGGTCGTACGACAGTTCGTGGCGCACGTACATCCCGATAAGGAGTACGCTTGCAAGGCCAAGGCCCAAGCCCAGCAGATTCAGTCCGGTGTAGTAAGCGTGTTTCCGAAGATGGCGGAGCGCCATCCGAAAGTGGGTCAGGAACATGAAGTCGTGGATGCGTGGGTTCCGTAGCGGCTCGTTCCGGGCTTTGCGAACGCTGTGCCAACCTACGCTATCGCCTCAGAAGGGCCTGAGGCGTCCGTCGCGTCTGGAATGATGTCCACGGCCGCACGAGCGGTGGTCGATTCCGAACAGGAGGCGTGGCCCGCCCGCTACGAAAGGCGGCCGATCTCACGGGGCCGATAGAGCCCACGTACGGAATTGCCTATCAGCGTGCGGCTCGCCGTGAGTTCGTCCGGACGCAGGCTGCGCTCAACTGCTCGACCCTGCCGGATGAGCTGCGCCCGAAGCGTGCCAGGCAGCAGCCCCGCCGAGGCCGGCGGGGTGAGCAGCACCCCGTCGCGATCCAGAAACAGATTCCCGAAGCAGGTCTCGGTGACCTCCCCATGCTCATTCAGCAGAATCACGTCATCCGCATCGGGGTGGGCCGCGAGCATGTCTGCATAAATCTGACGATGGGTGGTCTTGTGTCGAAGAAACACATCCGCTGATGAAACGCGCGGGCCACCGACCACCAATCGCGGATTGCTGGACCACGCGGTCTCCCGCAATGGCCATACGTTCAGCGTGAGGATGCCAGACCGATCGCTCAACAGGCGCATCCGCCACCCTCCCTCTGCGGGAGCCGCGGCCTCAACCCGGGCTCTGGCTGCGTGCCCATCGAACACGAATCCGAAGAAGCTCGCGCCGGCGTGCATGCGCTCCAGGTGCTCCTTCAGCAGTACCACTTCGCCGTCCCGGCACAGCATGGTCTCCAACAGGCTGAATTCCGGCGGGGTGTAGGAAAGCACGGCGGCCTTGGTGCGCGTCTCTTCAAACTCCGCCTGGGGGCTTGAGTCCCAGACGATGCCGCCACCGACGCCGAATCGCGCGCGCCCGCCATCGGGGTCTACCACCGCAGTCCTGATGGCCACATTGAACTGCGCCCGGCCGTCCGGCGAGGCAAATCCTATGGTGCCTGTATATACGCCCCGAGGACCCGACTCGAGGTTCCGAATGATGCGCGTGGCGGTCGACTTGGGTGCCCCGGTGATGGACGCGGCGGGAAACAGCGCACGCATGACGCGGGACAACGGCTCGCGCGTCTCTCCGACCACCGTGGAGGTCAACTGCCAGACAGTCGGATAGGCCTCCGGCGTGAACAGATCCGGTACATCCACCGATCCCGGCCGACACACCCGGGACAGATCGTTGCGCACCATGTCGACAATCATAAGGTTCTCTGCGCGCTCCTTGTCGGACCCGAGCAACTCCGCAACTGGAGCCGACCGTGGTCGCGTGCCCTTCATGGGCCGGGAGATGATGCGTCCCGCGTCCACGGAGAAGAACAGCTCGGGCGAAGCGGAGCTGACGACCACATCGCCCAGATCCAGGAGCGCGCCATAAGTGGCGTTCTGCGCGTGCACCAGTTGGGCAAACAGGGCCTGCGGACTCGCCCGCCAGGGCACCTCGATGGGGTAGGTCAGATTGGTCTGGTAGACATCTCCCCGGGCGATGGACTCCCGAATAGCCTGGACCCCCTCTCGGAAGGCCAACTCGGGAGGCGGATTTCCGCGCGCCGTAATCCAGTGCCGGGGAAACGGGGGCTCCTCGACAACCTCGGGTTCGTCGAATTCGGCAAAGACCGCAAGCGGCTCTCCGGACGATGGATGGGCCGAAAGCGCATCGTCCATGGCCGGCCCCGCCTCGTAGCCGAGGTAGCCGCACACCCATCGCCCGGCCTCCAGAGCGGTGTCGAGGGCTTCCAGCACCGGTACGACCTCGGGAAGCGTTCGGGCCACGTGCATACGCAGCGGCCGATGGAATCGCAGCCACTGCCCGCGGGCGGCATCCCGAATCCAGGCGCTTTGAAGGTGAAGTTCCGTCACCGCCACGGCACGCCCAGCCGGCCCGCCTGTTCGCGCTTCCCGAAAAACAAAATGAGTGGCGCGAAATGGCCTGCTTCAGGTCGGGCCGCGTGCCTATTCTCGCCCCCATGCGCATCCTGCTCCTGGTATTCTTCAGCTGCTTGGCCTGGACTGCGGGCGCCCATCCCTGGGGAGGCCTGGTGGTGGACGCAGCGGGCTCCATCTATTTCACGTTCGTCTGCCCCGTCGTTTCTGACGGCCACACGGCCTGCGTGTGGCGCCTTGCGCCCGGCGCTGCAGAGCCCGAGCCGGTGCTGGTGGCCTCTTCCGATCCCAGCGATCTGGTCCTGACGCGGGACCGCAGCCGACAGATCTACGCGGCCGAGCGCGTCGGCTCCCATCCGTTCCGCACGCGCCTCTGGCGGTTTGCTGCAGACGGCACGGCAGAGCTGATTCTTCCGTTCCTGGGGCCCGACCAGTTCAACGCAGATCCCTACTCGGTCGACGAATCCGGCGTGATCCGCTTTCAGCACGACGGAGCGCTCTGGCAGCGCACGCCTGACGGGCCTCCACAGCGGGAAGCAGACGCCCCCGACCGGTTCTCCAACCTGCTGGTACAGGAGGGCCTGCGCATTCACGTCACCCGCAGCACACTGGTGCGGGACGGTCGAGTTGTCTCCCAAGCTCTACGGCTCGAAGACCCACCTGAAGTGCCGTTTGCAGGCGCCAACATCCTCTTCGACGTCGCGGCGGATGATTCCTACACGTATCTGGCGTACTACGGCAACCGGGAGGTATTGCGGGTTTCGGAAGAGGGCATACGCGAGGTGATCCTGGAAGCCGACAGCCCCTGGTCCCCTAGTGGCGTGGACGTGTTCGAAGGCACGGTCTACGTATTGGAGTCCGTCACCCCGGCTCCGGCCTGGAAATTCTGGCAAGACTCGACCCTGCGGCCGCGGATTCGCAGGGTGAACCCTGACGGCGAGGTGCGTACCCTCTGGGAGTACGAACTCGACTGAACCGTGTCCGACTCAGCCGACCCATCCGCACCCGACCAACGCCGATTCGGCACGTTCGGCGGCGTGTTCACGCCAACGCTGATGACCATCATCGGCGTGATCATGTACCTGCGCGAGGGCTGGGTCATCGGAAACGCCGGCATCCTTGGCGGTGCGTTGATCATCGGCCTCTCGTTCCTGATCACGATCTGCACGGGGCTGTCGATTTCGTCGATTGCGACGAACATCCGCATCGGCACGGGAGGTGCCTACGCCATTGTCTCCCAGTCCCTGGGCCTTGAGGTCGGCGGCAGCCTGGGCATTCCCCGGTATCTGTCCCAGGCCCTTGCCATCACGCTATACATCTTCGGCTTTCGCGAAGGTTGGCTGTGGCTGTTTCCGGATCACCCGGCATTTCTCGTGGACATGGTGGTGTTCCTGCTGCTGTGGGGCATTGCCTACAAGAGCGCCGATCTGGCGATCAAGACGCAGTACCTCATCATGGGGGTGATTGCCCTGTCGCTGGTCTCCATCGCCATCGCAGCCGCCCGGGGTTCAATGATCCACCCCATCGAACAGGTGGGGCTCTGGGGCTCCTTTGCCGGATCGCCGGAAAACGGGTTCGCCGGCACGGACTTCTGGACGGTCTTCGCGGTGTTCTTCCCGGCCGCCACGGGCATCATGGCTGGCGCCAACATGTCCGGAGACCTGAAGGACCCGCGCCGTTCGATCCCTATCGGCACGATGAGTGCGATCGCGGTGAGCATGGTGGTCTATGCGCTGGTGGCGTACTGGCTGGCCCGATCCGCGACACCGGAGGAGCTGGTGTCCAACTACTACGTGATGGTGGAGAAGGCCTACTGGGGCTGGGCCATCGTGGCCGGAATCTTCGGTGCCACATTCTCATCCGCCCTGGCCTCCATGGTGGGGTCGGGACGCATTCTACAGGCGATGGGCAGCCACGGCATCCTGCCCTGGAGCCCCTGGCTGGGCCGACTGACACGCAAGGCTGAGCCGCGCAACGCCATGCTTGTCACGGGCGCGATTGTTTTCTGCTCGCTCCTGATGCGGGACCTGAACGTCATCGCGCCCCTGATCACCATGTTCTTCCTGATCACCTACGCCATGCTGAACATGGTCGTGCTGATCGAGCAGGGACTCGGCCTGATCAGTTTCCGTCCTCTGCTCAGGCTGCCGGCGATCGTGCCGTGGACAGGTCTGATCGGGTCGGTGTACGTGATGTTCATCATCAACCCCATCGTCAGTCTGGTCTCCATCCTGGTCGTCCTGGGCTTTTATGCATTCCTGACCCGTCGGCACCTGGATGCGCCATTCGAAGACGTGCGCAGTGGCCTGTTCGTGTCCTTCGCCGAGTGGGCGGCCAAAAAGGCTTCCCTTCTCTCCAACCAGAATGAGCGCGCATGGAAACCAAACCTGCTCATCCCGACCGAAGACCCGGAGCGGTTGCGAGGCGCGTTCCTGCTGCTGCAGGACATCGCGTACTCCAAGGGTTCGGTCAAACTGCTTGGTATCCCGACGCTCATGGACGCCGATTCGCTCGGTGCCAGGCTGGCTGGCGTTGCCGAAGACTTTCGCCAGCGCGGTGTCTTCGCGTCGTCGACAGTCGTCGACGGGACGACCTTCGAGAGCGGAGTTTCCAACGGCATTCAGGTCCTGAATGCAGCGTTCTTCCGGCCGAACATTGTATTTCTTCAGGCACCACGGGCTCCGGAGCGCGAGCAATCCTACCGGGACGTGTTGGCGGCGGCTACGCAGTCCCATCTGGGCATGCTGCTGTACATGCCCCATCCTGAAGCGCGCCTTGGTCAACGCCAAACCGTAAACGTGTGGATCCGTGATCGCAGTCCGGACTGGAACTTGCGCTCCGAACTCGGCAACATGGACCTGTCCATCCTGACGGCCTACAAACTGCGCCTCAACTGGAAGGCTCACCTCCGCCTGATCACCGTCATCCGGGACGACAGCCAGGAAGAGGCTGCGCGAGCGTTCATGCGCGAACTCATGGACCTTGCCAGACTCCCGCATACGGAGGTCGTGGTAGCCAAGGGTCCGTTTTCGGAGTACCTGCCCAATGCCCCGCAGGCGGACCTCAGCATTTTCGGACTTCCTGAGGAGCCGGACTTCGAATTCGGGCGCATGGTGGTGCGCGAGACGCGCTCGTCGTGCCTGTTCGCTCTGGACTCCGGCCGGGAGAGCGCACTGGCCTGACTCAGCGAAGCCCCAGCGAGTCCCGAAGTGCCTCGTCAACCACGCTGTTTCGGGTCCAATAGTCGATGGTGATGTCCCGCAGGCGCTCGGCGCGGGTGGTCTGCCCTCGCCATGACTCCTCCCAGCCAAGAACCGCGTGAGGGAACGCCGTCTCGAAGCGAATACTTAGCGAGCGTTCCGCATAGTCCAACCGGTACGCGGACTCGGCCCCGTCTGAGACGAGCGATGCGGTCGCAGGCAGCACCTGGAAATCGATGTGCGACAACCGCTGGTACATGGTGCCCGGAATGACACGGATGTCGCCCGTAGGAAGCGCATCCGGGTCGATGCGAAGTTTGGTCCAGATCTCGTCCTCGAGCAGAGCCGGCTCAAGCCGTTGATCCGTGTCCCCTTCCTTTTCGAAGTAGGAGTAGTGCCGAATCCGATAGGCATCCTCCTCCAGATTCATCTGCGTGAACGTATGCCCGCACCACTCCTGGGAGGTCGTAGTGACCTTCAGGGTCTTTGCATCGGATGCACCCTCCAGGGGCGTGAATACGCTCATCATCATCGAGTACGGGTAGATGCCGGTAACGAAGTTCTTGGTCATGTTGAGTTTCATGACATCCACGCGATCCGACCCGGCGCCTGACGGATTGTCCAGCTTCACTTGCCGCGCTCGCGACAGCGCCTCGGTGACGTAAATCAGCACCGCCTCCCCTTCCCGCACCTCGCCGTATCGGGGCTGCTCCAGCCGATAACTGGTCAGCTCGGCTTGGCCCTGGTACCAGTACGCACCGAAATCAGCCGAGGTGGGCGCAGCCGGTATGCCCGGAGGGGGCGCGCCTTGCCGGCAGCCCGACATCGCCAGAAGAAGAAATACACTCAGGACACGCATAGTCACTTCGTTTGCTGATGTCAGCATACGGGAAACCGGGGCCTCGGCACACGGTAGAGACGCGACTTCAGTCCGATCCTGCATGCACCTCCCCGACGCCCGCGCCATGGCAGAAGTTCTGCTCCTGGCGCATGGACTTTCCGCGTGGTCCTTCCGGTTCGATAACGCGCGTACCCGGGCTGGGGTGTGCCGCTACGACGATCGTGTCATCGGCCTCTCGCGACACTACGTGCGCGCCAACGAAGCCGACGAAGTGCGAGGCACCATTCTGCACGAGATCGCACACGCCCTGGCCGGCCCGCAAGCCGGCCACGGACCCCGCTGGAAGCGCATCGCACGCGAGTTGGGTGCACCCACGGAGCGCTGCACGCAGGCAGACATGGACATCGATCCCAGATACACACTCTGGTGTGTGAAGTGCGGGAAACGCATGCGGGACTACCACCGACGTCCTCGCCGGGATCTGGATTCCGGGCGATGGCGTCATCGCTCATGTGGCGGGTCGGAGTTTCGACTGACCGCCTTTGTGGGGGAATCCCCCGCAAAGGTTCCGGGGAATCCCGAGCCTTGATAGAGCGACGCGACGGGGTAGTTTGGCACCGTGAACCGTGTCCCTCCCGTCGTAACTGTGATCACGGGCCTCCTCATAGGCCTGACTGTCTTCACGTTCGCCTACGCGGACGGCGCGTCGTACCTGTCCAACGACGCGGAGGCCTGCGTCAACTGCCACGTGATGCGCCCGCAGTTCGATGCCTGGATGAAAGGCTCCCACGCCCGTGCGGCGTCCTGCAACGACTGCCATGCGCCGCACGACAACATCGCCGCCAAGCTGGCGGTGAAAGGACTCAACGGATTCAACCACTCCTGGGCGTTTACCACCGGCCGGTACAAGGAGCGACTGAGCGCCACGCCGCTTAATACCCGCGTAACGGAGGCGGCCTGCCGCCACTGCCACGAACAGGCCGTCCATCAGTCGCTGGCACTATCCGACGACGCCATGTCCTGCATCCGGTGCCACGCCGGCGTAGGACACAACACCCGAAACTGATGCGAAAGAATCTCCTCCTCGGCCTTGTCGGCATTGCCATCGCATTCGCCGGGGCGCTGCTCCTGGTGGACATCGTCGAAAAGCGGTCCGAGGCGCGCAATCCCTTCTTCCGGGTCACCGAACTCACGGATACCACGGAATCGGCTGCCATCTGGGGCCAGAACTTTCCGTACCAATATGATGGGTATTTGCGCACGGTGGACATGGAGCGTACCCGTCATGGCGGCAGTGAGTCAGTCCTTCGAGATCCCACGGGAGACGACCCCAGAGAGGTGACGTCCCAGAGCAAGCTGGATCATCTGCCGGCGTTGCGGCGGATGTGGGCAGGGTACGCGTTCGCCCGCGACTTCAGGGAAGAGCGCGGCCACGCCTACATGCTGGAGGATCAGATCTTTACCGGTCGGCAGGCCGTCCCGCAGCCCGGCACCTGTCTGAACTGCCACGCCTCGATGGTGGTGCCGTGGCTCAAGGCCGGAGACGGCGACCTGGAACGCGGATTCGAACTCCTGAATCCGCTGCCCTACGACTCCGCAAGGGCAGAGGTCAGCCACCCGATCTCCTGTATCGACTGCCATGAGCCGGAAACGATGCAGCTTAGGGTGACCCGCCCCGGTTTCATCGACGGTATTCGGGCGCTGAAGGCTTCGCAGGGTATTCCGGACTTCGAGGTAAACCGGGACGCCTCACATGCGGAGATGCGCAACTACGTCTGCGGACAATGCCACGTGGAGTACTACTTCAGGGGGAGCGACAAACGCCTGACCTTCCCGTGGGCCCGCGGCACGTCGGTGGACTCCATCTACGCGTACTACGAAGCGGAGGGCTTCAAGGACTGGACCCATGCCGAGACCGGCGCTCCCATGCTCAAGGCGCAGCACCCGGAGTTCGAGATGTTCTCTCAGGGCACCCACGCATCGGCCGGTGTCACCTGTGCGGACTGCCACATGCCCTACAGGCGCCTCGGCGCACAGAAGGTCTCTGACCATCAGGTGCGCAGTCCGCTGCTGGACGTGAACGCCTCCTGCGCAACCTGCCATCGGGATTCGGAAGCAGCCTTGCTGGCCCGCGCTGAGACCATTCAGGACCGGCATGCCCGGCTGCGTGATCGCGCGCTGGCTGCCCTGGTAGACCTCATCGATGACATCGTGGCTGCCCAGGATGCCGGCATGGCAGACGCACGGTTGGACCGCGCACGCGAATTCCAGCGCAAGGCCTCCTTCTACGTGGACTTCGTGGAGGCTGAGAACTCCACCGGCTTCCACGCGGACCAGGAGGGCGCGCGCATTCTCGGCGAGGCCATTGATGCTGCCCGATTGGGGCAGCGGGTGCTGAACGAGCTGCGCTAGCCGGAGACTGTCGGCAGGTCGCGATGCCTGCGACGACCGGTTATCAACCGCGCGCCTCGCTGCCAGGTCAGGTATGACCACGCCCAGCCAGAGAGCACCCACACCCGATTCCTGAACCCGATCAGGAAGAGAATGTGCACGAACAGCCAGGCGAACCAGGCCAGGATGCCGGAGAGCTTCAGGAAGCCGAAGTCCGCGACGGCCGCTGCCCGACCAATGGTGGCCATCGAGCCCTTGTCCCTGTAGACGAACGGAGCGGGATCCTGACCGGCCAGACGGGCGCGAATCGCCCCTGCCACATGTTTGCCGGCCTGGATGGCGGCCGGGGCTACGCCGGGCACGTTCTTGACCGCCGCCAGATCACCCGCCACAAAAATTTCCGGTTGTCCAGGCACACTCAGGTCGGGCGCAACCTCTACCCGACCGGCGCGATCCATGGAGGCTCCGAGGGACTGCGCGATCTCTGAACCCTGCACGCCGGCGGCCCAGATCCGGGTCTTGCACGCGATGCGCTCCCCGGAATCCAGCAGCACCGAGTCGGCATCCAGTTCGGTTACGAGGGCACCTGTGCGCACCTGAACCCCCAGGTCCCTGAGCTGCTCCTCGGCTTTCAGCGACAGGGACTCTTCGTAGCCCGGCAGCACACGGTCCTCGCCGTCAATCAGCAGAACCTGGACCTCGTCCGGGTCAATGCGCCTGTAGTCTGAGGCGGAGGCTCGGGCGATCTCGGTCAGCGCACCCGCCAGCTCCACGCCTGTGGGGCCCGCTCCGATGACCACAAACTGTAGCCACTCGCGCCGCTTTACGGGGTCCTTCTCGCGCTCGGCCCCCTCATAGGCGAGCAGGATGCGGCGGCGGATTTCGAGCGCATCCTCGACGGTCTTCAGCCCCGGCGCCTCATGCTCCCACTCGGGATTGCCGAAGTAAGCGTGACCCGCCCCCGTGGCGACGACCAGGTAGTCATACGACAGCCTGCCGTGATCGAGTTCGACCTCACCCGCCTCGGGATGTACGCGGACCGCATCGCCCAGGAGAACCGTCACATTGTCCTGCTTGCGAAAAATGCGCCGCAGCGGGTAGGCGATATCGGCGGGATTGAGCACCGCCGAGGCCACCTGGTACAGGAGCGGCTGGAACAGGTGGTGATTTTCCCGGTCCAGCAGGGTGATGGTCACCGGCGCCTTGCGCAATTCGCGCACGGCGTTGATACCGGCGAAACCACCGCCGAGCACTACGACATGGGGGGCTTTGGCCATGGCAGACTCCGTAAGGGCTACCTCGCCTACGGAGCCCGGCCGACCGAGTTGGTGAAGAAGCCGCTAGGCGCGCCCTGCGAAGAGCTCCTTCAGGGAATCGCCGGCGTCCAGGGTACGGATGGGGAACGGAATGTTCAGACCGGCCTGATCGAATGCCTTCTTCAGCAGCATGATCGCGTTGCTGCGGGCATGCAAATACTTGGCATGATCGTCCGCGCTCAGAATCCAGAAAACGACGACGAAGTCGATGGAGCTCCCGCCAAACGAGGTGAAGACAAAGTCCGGATCCCGGTTTTCATCGCGTCCGGGCACCTTGGAAACGGCTTCAAGCGCCACCTTCCGGGCCAACTCCAGATCGTCATCGTAGGACACCCCACAGGGCAGGTCAATACGGCGATCGCCTCCGTCGTAGAGGTTTGTGATGGGGTTGCCGAAGACCTGGGCGTTCGGCACGTAGACTTTCTGACCGTCAAACTGCTCGATAATGGTCGAGCGCAGATTGACCTCTGTGACACGTCCGGTGATGCCGCTGGTCTCGATGATGTTGCCCTCCTTGAACGGCCGGCGCACGGCAAGCAGGACGCCCGAGACGAAGTTGGCGGCGATGTCCTGGAATGCAAAACCCAGAGCCAGACCCAGGATACCCACGCCGGCCAGCAGTTTGGTAACCGCGCCGTCCAGCTGCAGGACCGACAGGGCGACAAACGCCCCAATGGTGATCACGGCCGTATAGACCACCGAGTTCAGCAGGCGCGCAACCTGTTGATTGTCGATGGTCCTGTGCAGGGCCTTGCCCAGGAATCGGCGCAGGATCTTTGCGATGATGGTGAAGAGAACCACCACCAACAGCGCCACTACAAAGTTGGGCAACAGGGCAATGGCCGACTCCAGCCAGCCCGTCAGTTTGTCAAGTACGGTCTGCGTCGCGTCTACGACCTCCTGGGTCGAGGCATTGGGGTCCTGCATAACAATCAATTCCTTTGAGAACCCTCAAGCTAGCCCGTTGGCCGGGCCAAGTCCACCAACCCGGTCAGTCCAGCACGGACCAGACCCGACCGGATCGCACGAGCGTGATTTCCCGGGGCAGCGTACAGCCTTCGAGGTCGACCTGGGTCAGATCAAGGTCAACCCGGGCGTATCCTCGATGACGCACCCACACGCGACCCCATTCCGGAGCGATCAGCGCCGCATCCGCCTCGCCAATGCTTTCTGAACGATGTCCGTCGAGCCCGTAGTCATATTCAAGCAGACAGCCGTCCCCGGCGTCGTAGCGCAGGTACACGGGCACGCCATCGGAGTAGTACTGCGTGAATCCCGGTGCCTGTACGATGCGGGTGTCGATCACGGGCGCCGAATCGCCGAATGCGGGTTCGGTCAATGCTTCGACAGGATCGGACACCTGATAGGCCCGAGGAAGTGCGGCGTCATCAACCCACTGCTCCGGTGACGGCTCAAAGATCTCGATCTCTCCGTCCAGGGAAGCCGTTTCGAACGTCGGGACCACATCGTCCCGGTATCGAATCCTGCCGGGAGGTCCGGCCACGGGATCAGGCCCGCTCAGGAGCGGACGATCAGAAATGCCGGAGCTCGCCAGGCGGACGTCCGGCTGAATGGTCACGGGCGCGCGCAGGGCTGGTGCCGCGTAGGCGACGTGCGTACGACTCGCGGTAACCGGCCACAGCGGGTCAAGCCAGACCATGGATGACGCAGGGATATAGATCTCCCGCTCACCAGACACTGCCACCCTGGGCGCCGGTCGCTCCGATTCGGAGGCCGTGCGGTCGTGTCCGGTTGAGAGCAGGACCTTGCGGCCCTTGATGGTATCGCCTCGTTCCTGGGCGAACGAGACTGAGTGGCACCCCAGAAAGAGCACCACGAGCAACAGTCGAACTAGCATGATTTCTGGCGGTCGGGTCTATCTATGTACGCACAGGATGCGTCGATTTCCGCCTGGGCCCCGCTAGGTCAACTCAAAAGACGCCTCCGCACAGGACTGACCATTGATCAGAATCTCCACGCGATGCTCCCCCGGGTAGTAGCGGCGCGTCGTCACGGGAGCCATGGAGTGGCGCTTCTCCAGGAGCACTTGCTCTCCTTCGGTGCACGAGCGCTGGGTCCACTTGAAGACCTTCGGAGTCAGCATGCCATTGGCCTTCCGGTGGTGCACGGCATAGTCGATCATCAGCTGCTGCTCGGAGCCGGACCGGATGTCAAGCTCCAGGCTCAGCGACTCGCCGACCTGCAGGGAGTCCGGCGTGACACGCAGCGCGGCCTCCACGCGGGGTGGCCCAAATCCAAACAATGCCAATGCCTGTGGATGCCCCTTCTTGAACAGCGTGCGCAGCGCGTGCCTGACCAGGCGTGTGCGCTCGTCGGAGGCCTCCTGCAACCACGCCCTACAGACTGCGATGACGCGTTCCGGGTGGTCTTTGGCGATGTCGTTCAGGTTGTTGGCCACGGATCGACGCACGTATTCCGACGCGTCGTCTCGCAGGAGCTCCAACAGGTTCAGCACCGGCTCCGGGTCCTCCCGGAAGACCTGCAGTCGCATGCCCCACGGCAATAGCGGCCGGCTGCCCTCGGAGGCCAACCGGCGAACGTGCTCATCGCCAGATGAAGTCCAGCCACGCATGCGCCTCATGACATTCTCAGGGTCCGCGGCCAGAATCGGCCGCACGGCAAACTCGCAACTGAACCAGGACGTCAACCGCGTCATGGCATCCAGCGACTCCTCGGGGTGCTGAAGCCCGAACTCCTCGATGAACTGCGCGAAGCACCACCAGTGCATGGCACCCCGGTCGGAGGTGTCGTCGACAGGCAACGATGCTAGGACGTGATCCAAGGCGGCTGGATAGGCAGAGGGAAGCATCTCTCGCAACACGCCTGCCACGTGACGTACCCGGTCCTTGAGCTCTCGATCTTCCAGCTGGTGCACACAGGCCGACTGGAACGCGTCTGCGTCAAAAGGACCGGCCGCCTTCAGGCAGGTGCCCAACCTGGCAATGGACTCCGGGTTGATAAAGTTCTTGAACGGCTCCGGCATGTCTTCAAACTAGGGGCAAGCCGTTTGTCGCAGAAGCTGTGACACGCGGCCGGACTGACCCGTTCTTCTCGCAAACGCACTCACCGATGAAACGATTTCTGTTCGGCGGTATGCGCCCTGATTCCGCGGCCGCCAATTCCGGCCTGCTTCTCCTGCGCCTGTATTTCGGCATCACCATCGCCGGCGCAGGCCTCGACAAACTGCCTACGCCCGAGTGGATGGTACAGCAGGTGATTGATGTCGGATTCCCGTTTCCCGTGCTCTTTGCCTTCGTGGCCAGCTGGGTGGAATTCGCCGGTGGAATCCTCATCGCCGTGGGTTTGCTGACCCGCCCCGCGGCCCTGCTGGTGGGATTCAGCATGGCCGTTGCGAGCTTCGGCTTCCACGGTCTATTGCCCCTGGTTGACATGCACATCGCCCAGGGGTACGTCTGGGCCTGTGCGGCGCTGGTGGGTACGGGCTCCGGTCGCTATGGACTGGATGCCGTGCAGGCCACCTGGGTATCACGGCTGGCCCCCGTGGCTGCGGCCTCCCTCCTTGCATTCGGGATCTATCTCGAGGCAAGCGCACCCGACGCCCCGGTTCAGCAGGAGGAGGAGGTCGCCATCACTCGTGTCAGCGTGCCCGGATCGTTCAATGGGTGGGATCTGACGGCCACACCCCTGGCCGAAGTGTCCCCGGGCGTCTGGCAGGCTGACGTGCAGTTTGAGCGCGAGATGCCCATAGAGTTCAAGTTTGCGGCCAACGAGTCGTGGACACTGAACGGCGGCGAATTAGACCAGTCGACGACCGGCTTTCCGTTGGGTGGAACGCTTGAGTTGTCCACCGACGGAGAGCCCGGCAATATCAGGGGCTACATTCCGGAAGCGGGCTCCTATCGCCTGCGCGTGGACCTGACTTCCCTCACCTACTCACTCGACCGCACAGAAACGCTGCCATGATCCGGATTGGCCCGGGCATCGAACTCGGCGATGACGAACTGCAGTTTGAGTTCGTCCGCGCGTCCGGGCCCGGGGGCCAAAACGTAAACAAGGTGGCGACCGCGGTTCAATTGCGATTCGACGCTGCGGGC
Organism: Rhodothermales bacterium; assembly: GCA_017643395.1. NCBI lineage: Bacteria > Pseudomonadati > Rhodothermota > Rhodothermia > Rhodothermales > Rhodothermales bacterium. The sequence continues at coordinate 363,693 of JAEPNP010000005.1, forward strand.
TCGCCCAACCTGCCGGAACCGGTGCGCAAACGGCTTCTGCGCATGGCCGGAAGCAGGTTGACGGGCGATGGGGTCCTGCTCATCAATGCACGCCGCTACCGCACCCAGGAGCGCAACCGGCGGGATGCTGTGGATCGCCTGGTCGCCCTGATCCGGGAAGCTGCCGTGCCCCCGAAGCGCCGGAAGAAAACCAAACCGACTCGGGCCTCTCGCGAACGCCGTCTCGAGGCCAAGAAGCAGCGGGGCGAACTCAAGAAGTCACGCCGACCCCCGCGCCCCTGACCGCGTCACGCGTCGGAGGACATCCGGCGCCTCCACTGCACAAAACCGACCACCGCAAGGACCACATACAGCGCAAACAGCGCGGCTGTGGACTGCAGGCCCCGGTCCAGGTAGAGCCAGATCGAGACCACATCGATCACCACCCAGTAGAGCCAGTTCTCGAGCACCTTGCGAGCCACCATGAAGGTGGTCACGACGCTGGCCATGGTGGTGAATGAATCCACAAACGGTCGTGCGGCCTCCGTGGCCCCAAGCAGGGATCCGGAAACGAGTGTCAGCGCCAGGATGAGGCCAATCGCTCCAATGTGGCGGCGCGCGGACCAGGTATGGATCGCGACCCCATCGTCCGTCTGGCCCCCGTGGGTCCACTGCCACCAGCCGTACACCGCCATGCCCATGTAGAACACGTTCAGCGCCGACTCCATGACCAGACTCACATTCCAGAACACGAAGGTGTAGATGGCCGTGCTCAGGAACGCAGCCAGCCAACACCAGATATTTTCGCGCATGGCGAGCAGCAGATATGCTACCGCCAGCACCACGGCCAGATTCTCCCAGGTAAGCCAGGTCTCCACGGTCACAGGGCGCTGTATCCCGGGATGAACTTGCAGACGTATACGGCCATGCCGAATTCGGCGTGACATGCCGCCATGGTCTCGTGCACCGCGCGCATCACCAGATCATACGGGCCCTGCACGACTGTGCTGGTGGGGAACGTCTTTACTGCCAGCCCCTCGTACTGATTGATGCGCGCGATGAACCCGTCAATCGGGGGTATGAATTCCTCCCGGTTTGGGTACATGCTGATGTCTGCGGTTAGCGTCATTGAGGGTCCTGGTTTGGCGGCCGGATGATACGGCCGGGAGCGATTCACTGACATGACCATCCTCATTGCGCCCAACGCGTTCAAGGAGAGCCTGACGGCACGGGAGGCCGCAGAGGCCATCGCCCGCGGAGCCCGTAGGGTGCGTCCTTCGGCCAGACTGCTGCTCTGCCCGGTTTCTGACGGTGGAGACGGCCTGCTTCAGGTGGCGCGCGATGCGCTGGGTGCCAACCCCCGGACCACTGAGGTGGATGACCCACTTGGGCGCGCGGTGCGTGCGGATTGGGCCCTGGCCTCCGGGACTGCGATGATCGAAATGGCGCTGGCCAGCGGCCTGGCGCTACTCAGTCCCGAGGAGCGCGACCCGGGCCGAACCACGTCGACAGGTACGGGGCAGCTGATGCTGGAAGCGCTGCACGCCGGGGCCTCGCGTGTGCTGCTCGGTATCGGTGGCAGCGCGACGAATGACGCGGGCATGGGGCTGGCGACGGCGTTTGGCGTCAGATTCCTGGACCGCCAAGGCATCGAGTTGCCTCCAATCGGGCGCTCTCTGGCCCTCGTGAAGGATATCGACGGACTCGACGGGCTACCGGAATTCCTGTGCGATGTGGTCTGCGACGTGGACAATCCGCTGTTGGGTCCCCGGGGATGCGCTCGCGTCTACGCAGCCCAGAAGGGCGCGACAGAAGCAGAGATTGAGGTTCTGGAGGACGGCATGTCGGGCTTCGCGGATGTCGTTGAGCGGATTACCGGGCGCGAGTGCCGGAACGAACCGGGTGCAGGAGCGGCAGGCGGCCTGGGTTTTGGGCTAATGACTTTTTTTGGCGCACGACTGCTGCCGGGAAGTGCGGCCGTGCTCGACCTCGTCGGCTTCGACGCGCTGCTGGAAGAAGCAGATGTGGTCCTGACGGGCGAAGGTCGCATCGACCACCAAACCGTTCAGGGCAAAGTGCCTGGAGAAGTCGCGCGACGTGCCGTGGTGCGAGGTATTCCGGTGGCTGGGTTTGGGGGATCCGTGGCACCGGGCTCGACGGGGTTCGACCGCACCGTGGAGATCAATCCACCGGGCACTGCGCTCGGCGTGGCCTTGTGCCAAGCAGCTCTCCACCTGGAAAATGCTGCGGCCAGACTGCTTTCGGACTGGCCGGACGACGCGCTACTTTGACGCGTATGAGACGCATCCTTCCCCTCCTTCTCGCGGCGCTGCTGGCGGCGTGCGAACCTCCATCGTACGATCTGGCCATCCGCAATGTCACCGCCGTGGATGCCGAGAACGGAATCCGGGAGCGGGTCACCGTGCTCATCCGTGGCGACGAGATTGCGGACGTTATTCCGGCCGATAGCCGGCATCGGGCGCTCCGCGTGCTCGATGGCCAGGGGGGATTTCTGATCCCCGGCCTGTGGGACATGCACGTGCATCTGGCCTACGAGGGACCGGAGCCCGAGGTCGCAGCCGCCCAGTTTCTGGATTGGGGGATCACGTCCGTCCGGGACACAGGTGGCCTTCTGGAAGAGATACTGCCGATCGTGGACCGGTTGGAAGCACTGCCGGAGGCACCGCGGGTGTTCTTCGCGGGCCCACTGCTGGACGGAGAGGATGTCGTGTACGATGGGCAGCAGCGCCCGGCCATCGGGGTGGGCAACCCCAATCCCGACTCGGCGCGAGCGCAGGTGCAGGCGCTGGCAGCCGCCGGGGTTGACTTCGTGAAGGTGTACGAATTGGTGAGTCCCGAGGTGTTTGCGGCGCTTGTCGAAGCCGCGCGCGAGTTGGACCTGCCTGTCGCCGCTCACGTCCCGCTCTCGATGACGGCCCGGGAGGCCGGGCCGCACGTGGACTCCATGGAGCACTTGCGCAATGTGGAGCTTGACTGTGCCGCAAACGGCGATTCTCTGCTGACCGTGCGACAGGATCTCCTCCGGAACGAGGACGGCATCCCCGGGCACACCTTGCGCGGGCAGATCCATGGCGCCCAGCGCATCCCGGCCATCGACGCCTTTGAACCGGACCGTTGTGACCTCGTGGTGCAGGCCTTGATGCAAACGATTCAGGTCCCGACGCTTCGACTGAACACACTCAGTATGGCTGCGCCGTTCACCCGACCCGACTGGGAGAGGGCCCTCTCCGGCTTGCCGCGGGAGCTGGCCGAGTCGATGCGGGCGAGCGCCGGAAGGATGCAGGCGTCCACGTCGCCCGTCAACACCACGTTCGCTCGCTGGAGCATGCAGCTCACGGGCATGATGCACGAGGCGGGCGTGCCCATTGGGGCCGGCACCGACACACCCATAGGACTGGCGTTGCCGGGATACAGCCTGCACAACGAACTGGACCTGTTGGTGCAGGCAGGTCTCTCAAACCGTGACGCCCTCTGGGCCGGCACCCGCGCTGCCCCGCGTTTCCTGGGCCTGGAGGACCGGTTCGGCACCATTGATCCCGGCATGGCCGCGGATCTGGTCTTGCTGCGGGCAAATCCGCTGGACGACATCAACAACACCCGGCAGATCCGGGCCGTTGTGTCTAGGGGGGTGGTGGTTCGCAGCCGCTGAGGGGCTGCGGCGGAGTGGGCGGGGTGCCGGGGGCTGGTGTGGCCGCGCGGGCGCTCGGGCGCGGGCGGATCGGCAGGCGGTGCTCCTGCGGCCGCGCGGCTCCGGGGTGGATCGGCGGTGCGCTCGCGGGCGCGCGGCTCTGGGGTGGAATCACCCCGCCCGATTTCACCCGGCGAGGCGCGGCCACCGCTCCCGAGTGGAATAGCCCCACCCGATTACACCCGGCGAGCCGCGGCCATGCTCCCGAGTGGAATAGCCCCGCCTGATCACACATCCGGCGGCGCGGGCGCCGCTGGAAATCCAGCCCGGCAAGCCGGCGAGCCGCCGAGGCACGAAGACAGCTCCGTTGTGGAATCACCCCGCCCGATTACACCCGGCGAGGCGCGGCAACCACTCCCAAGTGGAATAGCCCCACCTGATTACACTCGCCGCGTCGCAGCAACTGCTCCCGAGTGGAATAGCCTGCTTGATTACACTTAGGGTTGCGCAGGCACCGCGAGAAACGGCCCCGCAGCCGGCGAAAGCGCGAATCCGACCGGGCGCCTACTCCTCTACGCCCGCCATGCGCAGCACCTCATCCCACTCCTCCTTTTTCACCGGCTGGACGGACAGGCGGGGATTCCGGACAAGCACCATCTCAGCCAGCTTCGGATTGGCCTTGGCATCATGCAGGGAGACAGGGTTCGGCAGCGCCATGTCGGCTTTGATGTCCACCATGTACCAGCGCGGGTTGCTCTCCGGGCTGCGTGGGTCCGGGTGGGCCGAATCGGGGTCCCAAGCCGTAAAGTCCGGATATCCTTCCCGCACCACAGTGGCCAGGCCCACAATGGAGCTCGGCTTGGCGTTGGAGTGGTAGTAGAGCACTCGATCCCCGACTTTGATCTCGTCACGAAGGAAATTACGCGCGCGGTGATTGCGCACGCCGTCCCAGTGGGTCTTGCCGTCTCGCTCCAGGTCCGCGAAGGAGTACACGTCCGGCTCCGATTTCATGAGCCAGTAGCGGTGGTCCGCCATGAGATCTTTCCGTTGGATTCAGATCCAAAGGTACTACCCGCGCGGGAGCAGGGGGACTGGTCGGCAGCGCGCCCTGGGGGCGGTCCGGGCCGCGCGCCGCACCGGCGGTTCAGGACCCGAGCCACACCGGCCGTTCAGGACCCGAGCCGCACCGGCGGTTCAGGACCCGAGCCGCACCGGCCGTTCAGGACCCGAGCCGCACCGGCCGTTCAGGCCGCGCCCGCAGCGGCCGCTCAGGCCGCGCCCGCAGCGGCAGCTCAGGCTGCGCGCCGCACCGGTGGGCGATCGCGTAGCGCGTCCAGATCGACCTTGCGCAAATGGTTGCGTCGACTGGCCGGCCGAATCGGCTCTGCGATGGGCTCCGCGATCTTTCCTTTTCGGAATTCTCCGACGGCATGGAAGAAAACCATTCCGGTGGCGCTGAGCGTGATCAGGCCGAGAACAGCGATTCCTGCCCAGATAATGAACTGCATGGCGGGGTGGGGATTGGTTGCCCCCGTCCCTGCAAGGCCCGTTCCCTTATCGCGTCAGTCCATCGAGGAAGGCGTTCACCTCGCGCCAGGAGTGCTCGGTAGAGGCCTCGACGCGTGTCGAATCCAGCATGGAGCTACCGTGGCGGCCAGGATCGGCCACGAACGTCAGGTGCCCCTGCTCGTCAAATACGGACATCTGCTCCCGGACGGATGGGAATTCCATCTCATGAGCGCCTCTCAGCACCAGGAGCGGCACATCAAGGTCCGCCGAGGAAGCCTCCGGCCGACACCCCTCCATGGGATCCCCGCTTGCCGGGGAGAACGCCAGCACGCCGAGAACACCAGCCGGGTCGCGGGCTGCCTGGTTGATCACAAGTGTCGCAGAGAAGCTGCTGCCCCAAAGCACCACCTGGTCCGAGAAGCGCCAGGCCTCCTGCACGGCCGCCTCGACGTCCAGCACGGCATCGCAATAAGAGTACAGGCTTTCCGAACCCGGTGGCGCGGTGCGATTCTCGAATCCGAACCGGTCACCTCCGCGTCGCAGGTCGGCCAGCAGCACCTGGAACCCCTCGGCCGTCAGTCGGGGCACGATGCGCGCATACTCTCCCCGGACCTCACCACCACCCTGGTGAAAAGCGACGATGGTCGCCCGGACCGGGCCCTCGGCCCGATGCCAGTCCGCGACGACCTCGAGCCCGTCGGACGCCACAAGCACCACCTCACCTGACTCCGGTCCGGGATCGCCGCAAGCGCTGATCAGCAGAACGGTCGCGGCCAGTGCACTGGTCCGAGCCACCCAGGACCCCATCGCCCGAAATCGCGGAGTCATCAGTTCTCCACGCTGAAGATTTTGTTCACGATCTGCCAGCGACCATCGATCTTCAACAGCGACATGTAGTCGACGATGTACGCACCGGGGTAATCCAGGACGATGCGGCCCACAGCGGCATCACCGCTAACATCGACCCAGTCTACATAGCGGAACCGGTCACTTTCGTTGTCGGCGGGCGATCCCGAGGCGCCGGCGATATAGGCTTCGCTGGAACGCGTGTTCAGTTCTCCGTCTCGCATCCAATACAGGCTGGCAACCGGGTTGAAGACCATTTCGTGGTGACTCCCGTCTCCGGTGGCATGACCTCGGAGGTAGTGTCGCAGGGCAGTCTCCACCTCGGACGTGGCCAGATCAACGGGGTCCAGGTCACACGCCTCTCGCGCGCGGGTGTCTGCGAGGGCGATGGCCTTCCAGGCTCCCTCCGAGTTGCGCGCAAACTGAAAGTGATTCACGCCGCAGTGCGAAAAATCCTCATCCAGGAAGAAGGCATACTCCATCCACGCTGATGCCAGGTTGTCCTGCACATCTATCTCGACATTCCAGATCTTTTCGTTCCAGGCCCGGTCCTGGGGCGAACCTACGGCGGTCACGAATCCATCAATGTCGCTTGCCTGCATGACCGGCGTGCCGTCGGGACGGTTGCCGCTAGATACCAGGCGCGCGCCGGGAGCGAACACGTCGCGAACGGCGGTGGAATCGCCTGCCCGCATGCCGTCGAACATTTGGTCGATCTTGGCTCTGACCTCATGGACGGATCTATCCTGTGCAGTGACGGGGAGAAGCAGGAACGCGCAGCTCAATAGAGCCAGAAATCGGGACATGGCCTTGGAGATTGGGTGATGCCTCCAAGACGCGCGGTACCGGTCAGAGTTGCGCGCCCCGCCTCCGGGGTCCACCGCCCGCGCGCCAGCGCCTCCGGGCTGTCAGCGAGTTGCCGCCACAGCGCGGTAGCCGGAGCGGCTCACGCAGCCCGAGACGGATCTGCCTCCATGGCGGTCAACGGCAGGTGCATGATGAATCGTGTACCGCGTCCAGGCTCCGACTCCACCTCGATGTGTCCCCCGTGACGGCTTACGACAACGTCGCGCGCGATGGACAGTCCCTGGCCCGTACCTTTGCCCACGCCCTTGGTCGTAAAGAAGGGATCAAAGATGCGTGCCCGCACCTCCTCCGGCATGCCGCAGCCATTGTCCTCGATGGTAATCACGGCACTATCGCCCTCCACGCTTCCTGACACGACGATTCGGCCCTCGCGACCAAGTCCCTCCATGGCGTGCGCCGAGTTGACGATCAAGTTCAGGAAGACCTGACTCAGCTCGGAGGCGACGCACGGCACGAGAGGCATGTCCTCGGGGAACGCAAACTCGACCTCCGCAAGTTCTTTCCAGGAATTGCGACTTACCGATGCACTGCTGCGAGCCACTCTTTCAATGCTCGCCGCAGCCTTTTCCTTGGCTCCGGGATGTGAGAATTCCTTCATCGCTCCTACGATCTCGGTGATTCTCGCGAGGCCGTCCAGCGATTCCTCAATAGCGGCAGGTATGTCCTCCAGTAGTGCAGCGAGCTCGATCCGGTCGACAAAAGCCTCGATGCGTCCGACCGCTTCGTGAAGGTCCGCACTCGGGTCCTGGCGCTTGGCCGTGAGTTCTTCAAGCCGTTCTCCCAGTTCCTGGATGTCTTCTACGCACTCCTGCAGAAAGCTGGTATTGGACGAGACAAACTGGACCGGCGTATTGATTTCGTGAGCGATGCCGGCTGCGAGCTGACCGATCGATTCCAGTTTCCCGGCCTGAGCCAACCGCCGCTCGAGGCCCTTTTGGCGGGTGATGTCGGTCAAGACACCCTGAACGGCGATCACCTCCCCATCCTCGATCGTTGCCTTCTCCGAAACCCGCAGCCAGTGGTGTTGTGCTCCTTCTCCCACCCGGTATTCGCGAGTGCGCGATTTGCCTTTGCCTAACGCCAGCGCGTTGAGTTCCTCCTCGTCGCACTGCAGGAGCACGGAAAGCTTCTCGCCTACCAGAACGCTCGCGGCCACGCCGACAATGGGCTCCACGGCCGGGCTGATGTAGGTAATCTGGCCGTCGGGCGTAGTCGAGAAGATGACGTCGTTGACATTTTCAACCAGATAACGAAACTGCTCCTCACTGGCTCTGAGTGCATCCATGGCGGTTCGACTGCGGTCCATCTCATCCTGGAGCTCGCCGGTTCGTCTCTCGATGATTTCGACCAGCCGCTGCTTGGCCGCCAGCGCCGATCGCGTCCGCATCGTGACAAAGGCATGCACAAGGGCCGCCAACCCAATGAGGCAAGCCACTCGGAACCACCATGTAGCCCAAAACGGGGCCTTGATTAGAAAAGACAGACGATCCGCCGTGTCCGGCCAGATTTCCCCGTCCGGAGACGACTGTACCTCGAACGTGTAGTCTCCGGACGGCAGGTTCGAGTAGGTAGCCGAATTGGCGCTGCCTGCAGGTGACCAGCTATTCTCAAAGCCCAGCAGACGGTAGCGGTGTACCACTCGGTCAGACTTGTAGCTGAGACCGACAAAGTCGAATGTGAGGTGGTTGTCCGCATAGGACAGAGCCGGGCGAACCGGGAGGCCGCGGGCGTCCAGGGCACCTTCCCAACTGGGCGTATCGAACTTGATACGCAGTCCTGTGATTTGGGTAAGTGGTCGCTCCACGCTGGACCCTTCCTGGGATGGGTTAAGGACGGAGACACCTCCCACGTCGCCGAACCACATGCGGCCCTGTTCGTCCTGCCAGGCCGCATGCAGATTTGCCTCGATACCCGTATAGCCTTCGGCATGTCCGAAATTGTCGATGGAAACCTGACCCTCTTCATGGTATCGAGGAAGATCAATGCGATTCAGGCCATGATTCGTGCCGATCCATAGTCCGCCTTCCCGGTCCACCTTTGAAAAGAGGATGGCCGGATCGGAAAGCCCGTCAGTTGTGCTCACAGTATCGACAATGGCTGATTTCAGGTCCCTGTCGGGGTCGAACACCACCAACCCTCCGCCGTGCGTGCCGGCCCAGATGGATCCATACCGGTCCTGATGAAAGTTGAGGACGAATGCATCAGGGAGGCCATTCGCCTCGCTGTAGAGGGTCACCTCACCGGACGGTTCGATGATCCAGAGACCGTCCTCTCCGCCAAGCCAGATCCGGTCCTGTGCGTCCACCATGGCGGCATACTGCGAGACGCCCAGCTGGGCCTGGGGTGCAAGTGGCGTCAGCACTCCCCTTTCCATTCGAAACGCGCCAAAACCGTTTGTCGCAACAATGAGCCGACCCCGAGAATCTTCGGCGATCTGCCGCACCTCTGCCAAGGTGTGCCCGGGCGCCACCGGTAGCGGGGTGACGCGTCCGGACTCGCCCAGATAGCCGACCCCTTCACGTGTGCCAACCACCAAGCGACTATTGCGGTCACGAAAGAGGTACCGCACTGCGCTACTCTCCACACCTGCCCGGCCAGACAAGTCCTCAAAGGAGCCCTTGCGGAGCCTCATAAGACCGCCCTCCAGCCCGAACCAGGTAGTTCCGGTTTTGTCTTGGGCGATGCTCCAAACCGTTCGCCCGTCAAACTGGCCCGCGGGGATGTGAAGGAATCGGCTCGGGGCGTAGGTCACGAATCCGCGCCCGCTGGTACCAAAATGGATGCTCCCCTCATGGTCCTCGGCCAGCCCCCAGACGGGTACTCTCCGCACTTCGGACCCGGCGAGTTCTTCAAAGCGTGCACCGTTCCAGAATGCCGCTCCCTGATCTGTGCCGACCCAAAGTCGACCGGAGCGGCTAGAGAGTAGCGCCCTCACAGATGGGTGGGGGAGCCCATCGCTCGAAAGACCGCGCATGCGTTCGCCGTCATAGACGACGATACCCGCTGTTGTGCCGATCCACACCGTGCCGTCCTCGGACTCGGCGAGCGCTTCTACAGACGCACCCTTAGCTACGCCGGACGGACTGAAACCGCGGTGGTCGCCCTGTGCCTTGTAGTGCAGCAGTCCTCCCATCGCAGTGCCCACCCACAGTTCTCCCTCGCGCGTGGTCAGCAAAGCTCTAACGGCCCCAACCGGCAGAAAGCCTTCCGGAGTGACAAATCGTTTGTCCCGGGAGACAAACAGTCCGCGCTCGCTGCCGGCCCAAACGGCCCCGTTCCGTCCTACAGCCAGTGCGTACACTTCGGTGTCGTCCGGCAGGCCTTGGACGATCTCGACCCGACGCCCGTCAAACCGCGCAACTCCCCTGGAGGTGGCCATCCAGATGGCCCCGTCGGAGGTCTCTGCGATGTCGTAGACCACGTTGTCGGGCAGCCCGTGCGCGGTGGTAAACTCCGAATAGCTGTTGCCGTCGAAGCGGGCGGCACCGCCTCCGCGGGTAGCGACCCAGAGGTATCCACGGGCGCTCTGGTGCACATCGTACACCTGAGACTGTGGCAGGCCCTCGTCCACAGAATGCTGAATCAGCATCGCCTCCTGACCCACAGCGGGGGATGCCGCCAGGGTCAAAGCAAGACAGTGGAGGGCTAAGGCCCAGCGCTGGAGTCGACGCATGACATTGGAAGTTGTCGGCTCAGGTGCCCGGCCGGTGGGTGGCCGGGCACTAGAGCCGCTTGGAGGGATTCGGAGGCTGCGGGCATAGGGCGCTCACGCCGCATGGCCAAGACGGGGTAGGAACTCGCGCTTCCAGCTTGCGAGCCTGCCGGCCAGTCCGACTCGATCGAGGTACTCGCAGTCCGGTAGAAATGAGGCGCCCTGTGCCTCCGCCTGAAGGGCCTTTGCCGTGTGTAACAAGGCTAGCGGTGTGACCGTCTGGGCCCCGGATTCAGATGGCGTTTGCCAGAACGTGACCGCCTCGACCACCGGGTCCGGGATGCCCCAGATTTCGAGCAGTCGACCGGCGATCTCGGTGTGCGTCAGCCCGAAGGCCTCGCGCTCGACATCCGACAGGCCACGCCCAGAGTTCTCCGACTCCGTCACCACCTCGCGATAGGCGTCGGGGTAGCTTTCGGCCAGCAACAGTCGCCCCGCTTCATGAGTAAGCGCCGCCAGACAGGCCTGGTCCTCCGGAACTCCCGGCACACTGCTGGCGAGATCCCGCACGATCGCCGCCGTCTGATAGGCAGTCTGATGCAAGGCTCCGACGGCCGAGGACTCGGCCTGGCTAAACAGCTTGTTGGATGCAACCAGACCCTTGACCGTGCCCAGTCCGAGAAAGCGCACCGCCTCCAGTGGGTCGCTGAGAGACTCTGCCAAACCGAAGTAGGAGGAATTGACGAACTGGAGCAGCTTGGTGCTAATCCCGATGTCCTTCCGCACAATTCGGCCCATCACCTCGACGTCTGATTCGCCCGCCGCCACGGCTGCAGTCAGCTGCTCGTAGGCGCTGGGCAAGCTGGGAAGTGAGTCCACCTTCAGAATCAGGTCCCGGATCGCCGGTGATTCCAGACGTTGACGTACAGCCAGCGAGCGGTGGATATTCTCGACCAGGGTCTCCCGGTCGCACGGCTTTGAAAGAAAATTGTGCGCCGGCCCGACAGCGCGTAGAAGCGCCTCCTGGGTCGCGTACCCCGAAAGAATGATGCGCACCACGCCCGGATTCTCCCTTCTGGTGATCTCGAGCAGTTCGGCGCCGCTCATGCCCGGCATACGCATGTCCGAGACCACCACGTCGAAGGGCGCTTTTGACATTTCAGCGATCGCCTCCTCCGGGCCCTCGACGAAGGCCATGTCCCACTCGGACCGCATGCGTCTGAGCAGTCTGCGAAGGGATGTCAGGATGTTGACTTCGTCATCAACGAAGATGATGCGTGTCGGGACACTCATGATCTAGGCCTGTTGCGTTATGATGATGTGTGTCGGAACCGTGTTGGTCTGGCCCAGCTTGCGGATTCGCTGGACGTCCTGCTCTTTCAGCAGGTGGCCCTCAGGAGCGACCACCTTGCCATCGAGGCTTCGGAAGGTTCGTGCGATTTCCATTCCGGGCTGAAGGTTGAGAATGTCGACGCTGGTCAGGCCCGGCGAGGGTACCCAGGCGTCTTTGCTCACCTCCTCAATCAGGACAGCGACGACGAGAGGGTCAAAATCCCTTGAGGTCAGCTTGCGGACCTCCTCCATGGCCTTCTCCTTGGAGGCCGTATTGTGATGACCCGCGCCATACAAGGCATGGTCAAATGCGTTCGATACGGCGATAATTCGGGCCCCAAGCGGGATTTCTTCGCCTGACAGCGCACCTGGATAGCCTCGTCCATCGAATCGTTCGTGATGCGCAGCAACGCACTGCGCTACGTATTCCAGGCCGGGCACGGAGGCAACGAGTTCCGCACCCACCTGAGCATGTGCGAACGCAAGCTCTGGATCCAGACTCCGGCTTCGGCCCGTCTTGAGCTTCCCGATGTCGTGCAGCAGCGCCGCGTGGCAGGCAGCCCGCGCTTCCGCCTTGACCAGGCTCATGCGCTCGACCATGGCCTTGACCAGGTCGTGCACCCGTTTGCAGTGTTCTCCCAGAACGGGGTCTGCCCAATCCATCATGGCGACCATGGCGGCGGCTGACTGAGCGGCCGCCTCCCGAATCGTGCGCTGCGCCTCGGTCAGCTCCATGTTTGACTTCTGGACCTTGGCGCTCAGCTTCCGATTGTATTCGGCGAACCGGAAGTTCTGGGCCTCGGTCTTTTCCCGAGCCTCCCGCTGCATCGCGAGTTCGCGCCGCTTGTTGAGGGCTGCCTCGATGGCCTCTTTCAGCTCTGAGTCTCCCCAGGGCTTCTGGAGGTATTTGAAGATGCCGGACTTGTTGATGGCCGAGGCCACATCCTCCGGGTCTGCCTGCCCGGTCAAGAGAATGCGCATCGCGTCAGGAGCGCGCATTTTAGCCTCAGCCAGAAACTCATGCCCCGGTATGCCGGGCATTCGCTCGTCAGAAATGATGACCTCGAAAGTCTGGTCCTCGAGCAACTCCAGCGCCTGCTCCGGAGTGTCGATGATGGTCACATCGTACAGCTTCCGGAGCTGGCGCCTGATCGCCGACAGGATATGGGGTTCATCGTCCACGCAAAGCACACGTGGACGTGCCTCCCGCTCGAGCTTTGGGGAGCCTGATGTTGGAGCGCCGTTCATAAGACTGAAGGCGATTTGGGGGGGGGTTGACTCCTGCTGGTATCGAACGGTGTGTGCCAGCCCAAATAGGTAGCGATACGTATTTGCATCTACAGTTTTTAGGTACTCAATCGCCATATGCCTACAGATTTTATGTAGTTCGACCAAGTGTTTTCTGACGCCCGGCCAGTTTTTTACGTAGGAATACCCATGTCGACCGGCAGCGACCCGGGTATCCTGGCGAGAGATAGCCATCCCTGATTTGTCTCCCCCATACCTGGACCGCTTTCCCTCTGGCGGTCGACACGTCATCGAGCAGGCACGGTGTCGTCTGAGGCCTAACCAGTCAAGGCCTCCCCTACAGCATGAGCTTCCGAGTCGTCGTCGCAGACGCGCACCCCGTGGTGCGCAGAGGGCTGCGTGCAATGCTGGCGGATGCGCCGGCATTCGAAAAAGTTCTGGAATGCGCCTCCATTGAGGCGGTGCGAGAAGCCATTAAGGCCGAGGCGCCTGACGTGCTCATTCTCGACCCTTCGCTTGGTGGTGGAGCCGGTCTGGAGCTTATCGCGGAGATCAAGTCCAGCTCGGATACCCGGGTGCTTGTGATTTCCACATTTGAGGAGCGGGTCTATGCCCTGCGCGTGCTGCGAGCAGGCGCGGCCGGGTTCTTGCCGAAGACCGCAACCCAGGATCGCATTGTTGAAGCGTGCGAGCGGGTTGCCAAACGTAAACTCGCTTTTAGTGAAGCCGTGCTCTCCGCACTGGTCAACCAGTCGTCGACCATTGGCGGTGAGCCCGAGGAGATTCTCTCGAATCGGGAATTGGAGGTGTTCACACTCCTAGGTCGCGGGTTGTCACCCCAGGGGATCTCGGACTGCCTCAGTATCGCGCTGGCCACGGTCTACAAACACGTGGCGAACATCAAGGAAAAACTGGGCGTGCCGGCCGGAAGCGGACTTACACACTACGCTACCATGTGGATTCTTGAGGGCCGTGCGCGTCCCGGTTCGGGATCCGTAGCGGCGGCTTGAGTGCGACCCGAGGCGGCCTCTGACTAGACGCGTGCCGGAAGGCTGATCGTCACCTTGGTGCCCGCTCCCGGCGCAGTCCCGACATGCACGCTGCCCCCGAATTCCCGGACCGTTTCGCGGGCAACCGCGAGCCCAAGCCCCTTGCCCTCGGGTTCGTCGCGGGTCGTAAAGAACGGCTCGAACATGAGTGCCCGGGTGTCGGCATCCATGCCGACGCCATCATCCTTGATGCTCACGTTTACCGTCCCGGCTTCGGCCCACGTCCGCACTTCTACAGTGCCGTTCTCCGGGATTGCGTGAGCCGCATTCAGAAGAATGTTGACGAACACCTGGCTCAACCGAGTTGAATTGCCGGTAACGGGTGGCAACTCACCAAATACCTTGACCACGGTGCAGTGGTACTTCAGCTCGTTGTTGACGATGAGCAGCGCGCCGCCCACACACCTGTTTACATCCAACGCCTCCGTATCCGGCGAATCATTGCGGGCGAAGACTTTCAGCGCAGAGACCAGCTCTGTGGCGCGATCGGCACCTGCCATGGTCTCTCGTAGCATGTCCTCTGAGTCCTCGATGATGAACTCCACGTCATGCTCTTCCCAGTCATGCTCGATGGCGTCGAAACCCGGTGGGGGAACTGCACCGTCACGCATCATCGCGTCACAGGCTGCCCGGTACCGTGAGACGAGGTCCGTCAGGGCCCCGGTGTATTCGGTGAGGGTTTCAATGTTGGCTCGGATGAACCCAAGAGGATTGTTGAGCTCGTGGGCTACGCCGGCCGCAAGCTTGCCAAGTGAAGCCATACGTCCGGGAGCAGCGTTGTGGGATTCCATGGTCGTGGTAGGGGATGCCAGGGGGACCGTTGACCTCGACGGTCGTGGTGGTGGGTTCCCCGTGGTATCGCGCCACCGAGCGTGTACTAAAGCCTGTTTTGCGTTCCAGACGTCACAAAAAAGGGCCGCAACACGTAGTGCTGCGACCCTTCGGGCAAAATCGGGACGGCGTTACCCCGGCATGTTATAGAAGAACCTCTCTTCGACGATTTTGCCGTCCTTCCAGGTCTGTACGGCGACCTCTTCAAACAGCATCCGGCCTCCCTGCTTGAAAGTCACGTCCGTTTGTGACTGAATGAACGCGCTTCCCGTCTCCTCATTGACGCCCCATGCCGGATGGGCGCCCCCATGGATTTCTTCGACGGTGGACATCCAGTCCGCTATGCGTTGCCGCTGGTTATCCTTCCCATGGAAGGTATCTCCGTTGGCTTCGGTGATCTTGATGTCGTCCGCGTAGTACTGCTCGAATGCGTCCATCATCTGGCCGCTGTCACACTTGTTGACGAAATCCTGGACGTTGTCTTTCAGGCTCATTGTGCTTTCGGGTATGGTGGGTAATGGCATCTCCGCGCGCCTCCGATGCCGCGACCACTGTACAAATGCCCCGGTATAGGTGCAATATATGTGCGCGGTTATTTCTGCGTGCCCTTTCCGGCCGCCAGGGTTGCCGGACGGAGCCACAACCCCTGCACCAGCCACAAAACTTTTAATGATTTAAGATTTTTTGCTCCGTCACCGTAACCGGCACTTCCGCAGACCGTAGCGCCCGCAAGCCCAACGCCTCGTGCCATGCGCCCCCTTTTGATTCTGCTTGCCCTGCTGTCAGTGTCCTGCCGCCAGGCTCACCATCCTCAACAGGCGGCAATTGACCGCGTGGTGCGCGCCGCGTTCGCGACTGGCGGATCTGCAGGTCTTGGAGTTTCCATCGTACAGGGGGACGAGGTGATCTACGAAGCCCACCTGGGGCTTGCCGACGCATCGTCCGCGATTCCAGTGACTGAACAGACGCTGTGGTACATCTCCTCCACCTCCAAGTCCCTGACCGGGTTTGGGCTTGCGCTGCTGGTGGAGGACGGCCTCGTCGATGCAGAATCGCCCATTTCGGACTACTTGCCCGACGCTGAGTGGCCCTCGGGCTACGACGCGGCAGGGAGTACGGTCGCCGACTTCCTCGCCCACACACACGGCCTCGGAAACGGACCGCTGGTGCTATCGGCGGCATTTACGGGCGAATTTCCAGAGTCCGATTTTCCGCGATTGCTGCAGTACAACACCCCGAGGGAGGATCGCTCGCTGGCGTACAGCAACCTTGGCTACAATGTCGCGAGCATGGTCATTGAGCGGGTCACGGGCCTGTCCTGGAAGTCCTTCCTTGACGAGCGCGTGCTGAGCCCCGTCGGTATGCGTGACACGCATGCCCGCACATCGGGCATCAATCGAGATCGCATCGCAAAGCCCCATCGAGTCCTGGTGGACGGATCCCTGGCTACGATGCCCTTCGTCAAGACGGACAGAACCATGAACGCCGCGGGCGGCACGTTGTCCACCATTGGCGATTTGACCCGCTGGGTGCGCGTCCAGATGAATGGTGGCATGCTGAATGGCGACCGGGTGTTTCCTGCCGATGTCGTCGCGAACGCCCATCGCATTCTCCGCCCCCAGGACCGCCAGTTCGCCTTCTTCCAGCGCGACGGCTGGGGCATGGGCTTCGACATCGGCAGCTACCGGGAACAGCATATGGTGAGTCGCTTCGGCGGCTATCAGGGGACCCGGTCTCACATTTCGTTCCTGCCCGAGGCGGGCATCGGCGTGGTGGCCCAGGTCAACGGACCCGCCGGTTCGGCCATCACAGACATTGTTGCCGCCTACGCATTCGATGTGCTGCAGGGCCGTGCCGACGCCGATTCGCTGGCAGATGCGCGCATCGCGGAACTCGCCGCCCAAACGGCTGAGCTTCCCGATCGCGTGCGGCAGTTTGAGCAGATCCAGGAGCAGCGCGACCAGCCACTACCGCACCCCTTGACCGCGTACGCGGGCAGTTATCAGGACCCCGCACTCGGTGTGGTGGACGTAGAGACGCGCGGGGACACCTTGTACATGCACTGGGGCGTGCTCTCCGGCCCGATGACCGTCTTCGACGCCACTACCAACGCGATGCGCCATGAATTGCTCGGGGGTGGATCGGTGGCTCGATTCGTGTTCGATGGACAGGACACAGCCACGGCCATCGAGATGTTCGACCGCAGGCTAACCCGGAGGTAGCCCAGGTGCATTCCGGCGCGAGCGTGGGGATATTGACTCCCCACTCACCCCTGAATGCGCATGCGCACGCTTCTTCTGGCCGCCCTCGTCGCGGCCACCGTCCCGCTCGACCTGATCGCCCAGCAGACCATGGACGAGGAGTACGCGGCGAAAATCGCCGAATACACGACCGACAAGCGGTTTCTCAACCACTGGGTCGACCACCTTCCCGTGTCCGATGCGGTGCCGAGTCCGCTGGAACACTTCGGCACCATCGTCGGCGCGCCCGGCATTCTGCACTACACCGATGAGATCTATGGCTATCTGCGGGCCGTAGCCGACGCCTCACCACGGGTCTCGGTTCGAACCATCGGTACCAGTGAGGAAGGGCGTGAAATGGTTGAGGTGATCGTAACCAGCGAGGCAAACATGGCCGACCTGGAGCAGAATCGCCTCAACCTGAACCGGCTTGCGGATCCACGCGGTGTCTCGGAGGAGGAAGCGGCCGAACTGATTGCCTCCACCCGGCCCATCTACTACATCACGGCCGGGCTGCATTCACCCGAGACTGGCAGCCCGGAGATGGTGATGGAGCTCACCTACAGGATGGCTGTGAGCGCATCGCCCATGATCCAGGCGATTCGGGACAACGTGATTCTCATTTTCACTCCCGCCGCCGAACCAGACGGGCGAGACCGCATCGTCGACATTTACCGCTACCGCGCCGACCATGAGGGTGTGGGTCCGAGCCTGACCTATTGGGGTGCCTACGCCGCGCACGACAACAACCGTGACGGGTACGGTATGGCACTGAACCTGACCCGCAACATTCTGGGCAGCTTCAACCATTGGAAGCCGCAGCTCATGCATGATCTGCACGAGTCGGTGCCCTACCTCTACACATCGACCGGGCTCGGGCCGTACAACGAGTGGATTGACCCGATCACGGTGGACGAGTGGCACAACCTGGCGTACGAGGAAGTCTCCGAGCTGACTCGGCGGGGCATGCCCGGCGTGTGGACACACGCGTTCTACAACGGCTGGGCGGCCAACTATCTCATCTGGATGGCCAACACCCGAAATTCAGCCGGCAAGTTCTACGAGACCTTTGGCAACTCCATTCCCGAGACGGTCGAGCGGGAGTTGTCGTCGCGGTCCACCAGTCGCCAGTGGTACAGACCGAATCCACCACTGGAGAAGGTGATGTGGAGCCTGCGCAACAATACCAACTACATGCAATCGGGCGTTCTGGCTGCACTTCGATACATGGCGGACAACTCCACGGAGTTCGTCGAGAACTTCTGGATCAAGTCCAACAATTCGCTCGAGCGTGGTCGCACAGAACCCCCGTTTGCCTGGATCATCCCGCGTGACCAGGTACGCCGTGCCGGCGTGACCAACTTCGTGAATCTGCTGATGGATCAGGGTCTCGAGGTGCATCGCGCCGATGAGGATCTCAGCTGGAACGATGAGGGAGCTGCCTCGGCCGGCGACTACGTGGTGCGGTCCGATCAGCCCTACAATACCCTGGCTCGCATCCTGCTGGAGGAACAGACCTTTCCTCGCGGTGCCAACGCGCCGTACGACGACACCGGGTGGACGCTGCCCCTGGCCCACAACGTGGACGTGCACCGAGTGAAGGACCAAGCCGTCCTTGATGCGCCGATGACGCTGCTCAGCGATCATGTGTCACACAGCGGCGGCATCGACGGTCGCGGGCGCTGGCTGGTTGTGAACCACACCACCGATGACAACATCGCCGTGCTTCGATTTGAACTGGGCGCCGACGTCGAGGTGCTCGCGGCAGAGCAAGCCTTCGAGCACGGAGACCATCGGTTCAATGCAGGATCCTACATCATGCGCGGTCCGGTGGACGGCCTGGAGACCCTGGCCGATGGGCTTGGCGTAGAGGTTCGTGCCTTCAGGGACAGGCCGGACGTGCCCACCCACGTCGTGGAGGTGCCCCGGGTCGGATTGATCCATACCTGGACCTCCACGCCACAGGACGCGGGCTGGTGGCATTTTGCTTTCGACGAGATCGGCATTCCGTACGATTACCTCTCCGAACAGGACCTTGCCGGAGACCTTTCCGGCTACGACGTACTCATCCTTCCCCGGGCACGGTCTTCCAGTCAGGCTCTTGTGGCCGGCAACAGCCGGGTAGGGCCCGCCCTGCCCTGGATGCCTTCGGAGGACTACCCGCACATCGGCAAGATCGATCAGACGGACGATCAGCGGCGCGGCATGGGCTATGACGGCCTGGGCAATCTGGCTTCGTGGATTCAGGACGGCGGCGTTTTTATCACCTCGGGCTCATCGTCCGCATTCCCGATTGACATGGGCATCACGCGACGGATTTCCATCCGGGATACCCGCAACCTGCAAGCCCGGGGCTCGCTGGTTCGCACCACCGTCGAGGATGCCGCAAGCCCTATCACCTACGGGTATACCGGAGACATCCCGATGTACTTCAGCGCGGGGCCTGTGTTCAGCGTAAACACCTCCATGGGCGATGCGCGCACGCCGGATTGGTACAAGGATGCCGCCTGGAGCGCCGAGGTGCCTCGCACGGTCGTCTCCTTTGCCAAGCGAGACCTGCGCATGTCGGGGATGTTGACCGGTGAGTCCGAACTGCAGGGCACCCCTGCGGTTGTGAACGTACCCGTCGGGCTGGGGCATGTCGTGCTGTTCGCCGGTCGCCCCGTGAGACGCTGGAATACCCACGGAAACCACGCGCTGGTCTTCAATACCATCCTCCACTGGAACGACCTGCGCACAGGCTGGCCGGAGCGGCCGGGCGACGATGACGAGGAAGGCGAATCCGACGATGCCGGACTGTTGGAGTGGACCAAACACCACTGATCGCATGAGTGAGCACGACGTCTGTCTGCGCTGCGCCGGGCGCATGGAGCTGGGCTTTACCCTGGACATCAACCAGGGCTCCAGGCGGGTGATGGGATGGCACCCGGGACACCCGCGCAAGTCCTTCTTCACCGGCGTGAAGAACCCGGGGGAGGAAATCCCGATTGGAGTGCTGCGGTGCGTCAACTGCGGGTATCTGGAGTTCTATGCTCGGCCTGAGTTTCGGGCGCTTAGCTCGGACGAGCTGGAGTTGACCGAAGCGCGGGCATCCGGCCGGGAGCTCCCGGTCACCTTCAGGGAGGCGTTCCTCACTGGAGGTGAGGCTTCGGCCTTCCATCCGACTGCCGAGGACGAGGGGGCCGACACCGATCAGTTCGACGCCACGGAGACCGGGAGCGCCGACCCCGAGCAGCTCGACGCCACGGAGTCCGAGCCCCAGGAGCGCCCCCGGCACGAGCGCTTCAACGCGCTGCCGAAGCCAAGGCCCGAGGACAAGAAGACCCGCGGATGGTGACAAGGGGCGCGAACATACTCGGCGTCATTCTCGCCTGCCTGGCGGGCTTGAGTTGCGATTCGGGCGACTTCGACCCGTTCGACAACGACCGGCGGTACTTCACGGTGTTCGGCTATCTGGACGAACGGGACGCCCAGCACACCCTCCGCGTGATTCCACTTACCCGGCTGGCCGAGAACATCACGGATCCGTCCGACCCACAGGCATCGATCGACGGAGTGGTGACCTCCACGGACCTGCGCACGGGCGAGGTCACACGCTGGAATCACCGGCTGGATCGCCTGAGCGACGGCAATTACGGGCACGTCTTCCGAGCGCGCTTCCCTGCTCGCGCGGGTCGTTCCTACCTCCTTGAGATCACCAGGAACGACGGGACAGTGACCTGGGCGGAAACGACCATTCCACGGTTTCCGGCTGTTCGACCCGTGCCGGACACGCTGTTTTTTCCCTGGGAGGTGAACCCGGACTCGGCCCTGACCCAGCGGGTTTTTCTGCCGGGCATCACGTCACCGTGGGATATCCATCTGATGTACGATCTGTCCGGGCGATGGGTGCGGGTGCCTTACGGACGGACCGGGCGTCGCGTAGACGGCGGCTGGGAGTTCACCGTGGATCTGGCTGACGATGCCGGCAAAATGCGAGAGGTGATGGGGCTGCCCCCGACCGCGCCGCTGGCGGGGGTACATGCCATCGAGTTGCAGGTCCGAACGCTTGCCGAGGAGTGGGACCCACCCGACGGCGAGTTTGACCCGGAGGTCCTGGCCCAGCCCGGAGTGCTGTCCAACGTACAGCAGGGCTACGGTCTCTGGAGCGGAATCGGATCGTATTTCCACACCTTCATTCGACCACCGCAATGAGAAAGCTCGTTCTGTCGGCCGCAGTGAGTCTGGACGGATTCATTGCCGGCCCCGATGGCGAAATCGACTGGATTCTGATGGATCCGGACATCGATTTCGGGGAATTGATAGGCCGCTTCGATGCCCTGTTGGTCGGCCGCAAATCGTGGGAGGAGCAGCAGAACTACGGGGGAGGCATGTTCAACGGCCTGGATGCCTGGGTGATATCCAGGACCCTGGCCGAGGATGAGGGTCGGGGCTGTAAGGTTTCTCCGGATCTCGCTGCGACGGTGGCAGAGCTTAAAGCCTCCGGCGGCCGGGACATCTGGCTGTTCGGAGGTGGAGACCTGTTCCGATCCGCCTTTGATCTGGCCCTGGTGGATGAGGTTCAGGTTGCCGTTATCCCGGTGCTCCTGGGTGGCGGGCTGCCCCTGCTGCCGAGCGGGAAGCGAGGGCCCTCGCTGACCCTGCTCCGTTCCCGCGTGTTCGGAAAAACCGGCACGGTCCTGCTGGACTACGAGGTGAAGCGCTGACGCCAACCGGCTGGTCCGCTCCGCTCCACCGGCGGACGATTTGGACGAAATTCGGAACTTCGAGCGAGGTGATCCCGTATAGTTGTTGCGACGGATAATTACAGACCGTCGAAATCCGGCTCTCAGACGCAAGTTTAGTCTTGGGCCGGCAGTTCGTTGAACAAACAGTATTCGGAGGTTAGTTATGGACAGGGATACCCTGTATCGCGAAAAGGCAGAAGCGAAACTCGATGAGTGGAGCGCCGAACTCGACCAGTTGAAAGCCCGCGCCCGACAGGAGGGTGCCGATGCGGCCCTGGACCTCGACAAGAAATTTGACGAGTTCCAGCGCAGCGTGAGCGACGGTATCGATCGTCTCCGCGCATCGTTCAGCACGAATTAGCGCGAATTAGCGCGAAGCGGCTGCAGCAACGGCAGCAGCCGACTCAAGGGCGCCTCACGCGTGGCGTGGGGCGCCTTTTTTCGTTTCCACCCTCAAGTCGACAGTTATGCATTTCTACGACCAACTCCTCGACATCCTGGCGTCCAGGGGAGTGACCACCATTTTCGGCGTGCCCGGTGACGCCATCAACCCGCTCATCGAGGCGATACGCAAGCAGGACCAGGTCCGCTTTGTGCATGTGGCCCATGAAGAAGCGGGAGCCTTCGCCGCAAGCGCTCAGGCCAAACTGACAGGTAACCTTGCCGTCTGCTGTGGCACGGTCGGTCCGGGTGCCATTCACCTTCTGAACGGCCTCTACGACGCGAGCAAGGACTACGCACCGGTGCTGGCCATCGCCGGCCAGGTCCCGTCGGACGAACTGGGTCTCACCTTCCACCAGGAGGTGGATCTGGACGCCCTCTTCTCTGATGTGGCTGTCTATCACACCTCTGTACGCACCGCCGAGCAGATGCCTCGCGTTGCGCTGGAGGCATGCAATACAGCGGTGGCGGAGTCTGGCGTGGCGGTGCTTACCGTGCCGGCCGATATCGGTCGCCAGAAGGTCCCGGATGCAGACTACGCAAAGGAATGGTCCCCTCGACACCGCGTGCTGCCAGATCCCGAGCACGTGGCCGATGCTGCCGAGCTCATCAATGGGGCGGACGACATCACCATTCTGTATGGAGAAGGATGTCGCGATGCGGTGCCGGAGTTAAAAGCGATTGCCGAGCACCTGAAAGCGCCCATCATCCATTCTCTCAAAGCCAAAGACCTCCTGCCCTCGGATTATCCTAACATCGCCGGCGGACTGGGCTTGCTGGGAGATCGTGGCGGCGTGGTTGCCGCGCAGGGCTGTGACGTCATGCTTGTCGTCGGCTCGGATTTCCCGTATCGGGATTGGTATCCGGACGCGCCCATCATTCGCATCGACCGCAACGCATCCACCATTGGGCGGCGTACACCCCGGGACATCGGCATCGTGGGCGACAGCGCCGAAAGTCTTCGCACCCTTCTCGAGCAGCTGGATGAGAAGACGGATGACGCCCTGCTCCGCACCGTGCAGCGATCACGGTCCCGGTGGGACAGTCTGCTCGAACTGGCGTCGAATCCAGAGCGAAGCAAGGACCTCATTCATCCGCAGGGGCTGGCGCGTGTGCTCGGCGAGCTCGCCGACGGAGACGCGGTATTCACATGTGATACCGGAGCCGTCTCGGTCTGGGCCGCCCGGCATCTGCGCATGACCGGTTCTCAGCGGTTGTCACTCTCCTACAACCTCGCCTCCATGGCCTACGCCATGCCGGCAGCCATCGGCGCCCAGCTGGCCTTCCCGGACCGCCAGGTGCTTTCGCTATCGGGCGATGGCGGGTTCAACATGCTGATGGGGGACCTGCTGACCGCCGTGCGGTACCGACTGCCCATCAAGATCATCATCTTCAACAATGGGAAACTCGGTCTCATCCAGATGGAGCAGGAAGTCGAGGGGTTCCCGGAGCACCTTACCGGACTGCACAATCCGGACTACGCGCTGCTTGCAGAAGCATTCGGAGCGACCGGACAGACGGTGAAAAACCCCGCTGACCTGCGCATGGCCGTGGCGGAAGCGCTGGCGCATGACGGCCCCTACGTGCTCGACGTGCACGTCAACCCTGGGGAATTGACCATGCCACCCAAGATTGAACTTGAGCAGGCATGGGGCTTCTCCCGCGCCAAGGTCAAGGAAGTCCTGGGCGAACTGGTCTCCTGACCGTTATTCTGCGGCATGCGCCGCTCACCCCTTCCGTTCGTGCTTCTGTCCATGGCCCTGTTTTCCTGCACCGGCACACGCCCCGATACACTCGGCGTGCAGAGGGATGGACGCCTTGCCCCGTGTCCCGGCACGCCCAATTGTGTGTCGTCAGACGCGGATCCGGATGATGAGGAGCACTACATAGATCCGCTGTCGTTCAGCGGCCCCGCAGAAAGCGCGTGGGCCGCTGCTCTGGATGCTGTACGCAGCCATCCGCGCACCGAGGTCGTTGCCGAGGAAGAAGGGTGGGCACATGCCGAGAGCACGAGCCGGGTCTTCCGTTTCGTCGATGATGTCGAGCTCCACCTTCGGGCCGAGGAAGGACACATCGCCATCCGATCAGCCTCTCGCCTCGGGCGCTCCGACCTGGGAGTGAATCGAAAGCGTGTTGAGGCCGTCCGTGCTCGATTCCGCGCCGCGCTGGATGGCAGTTCGTGACACGTCACGCTCCGATGGCCGCACGTTGGTTTCCTTCCTGACGTTGCGGCGAGTCGTGGGGGCACTTGGTGTCTTGCTCCCGATCGTCCTGGTCCTTGGATCCAACGCTCTGGATCCCCAGCCGGGGCTGCAGGAAAGCATCAGCGACTACTACGGCACTGCCATGCGCGATGTGTTCGTGGGCGTACTGTTCGCCATCGGCTGGTTCCTGTTTTCCTATCGCGGGTACGATGTGCGGGACGATTTGGCCGGAGACCTCGCCTGCCTGTTCGCGATGGGCGTAGCGCTTTTTCCCACGACCAGCGCCGACCCGGCCATTCGCAACGTGCACTTTGCCAGTGCCGCCCTCTTGTTTCTCGTGCTGGCCTACTTCTCACTGTATCTGTTTACCAAGAGTCGCGTCGGCACCCCCATGACGCGAGAGAAGCGTCTACGGAACCGCGTCTACCGAATCTGTGGGGTGCTGATGCTGCTTTGCATCGCCCTGATTGCCGTGTACAAATGGGGATTCGAGGACACGGCGCTGGCACACTGGAAGCCGGTGTTCTGGCTGGAGTCCATCGCCCTGTGGGCATTCGGCTGGTCCTGGTTCGTCAAGGGAGAGACCGTGCTCACTGACGATGGCGTGGACTGGGTGCCCCTGAATCGCATCTGACACCCATGCTTGCTCTGTTGTCCCTGGTTTTGATTGTCCCTCAGCAGGTGCCCGTTGAGCGGATCGATTTGTACGATCCTGGTAACGGGGGCTATCTCGGAGCCGAAACCAGCTGGTTTTCCCCAACAGGAAATCGCCTGAGACTGGAGATCACCGATCCGTCCGGAGACGCCTCTTTGCTCTTCTTCCTGCGACACGACCGGTTGGGCCGCGAGGAGGAAGGTGTGTATTTCGAGGGAGGTAACCTGGACGCGAACTGGGAGCGGTTTTCCTATTCCGGCGACTCCCTCAAGACTACCACCTACCTACGTGATGACGGCTCTCCGGGAGCTCGTACCGAGTCGATCCTCGATCCGAAAGGCCGTGAAATCCGGAAACGCTATTTCCGTAGCGACAGCACACAGTATGGTCGTGAGGAGGTCCTTTGGGACGAGGCCGGAAACCAGCTTGGGTGGGATTTCAGCTATGTGGAACGGGAGGGCGGGTCCTCCTTTCGCTACTCCTACGCGCCGTTGCAACGGGGAGCGTGGACGCGCCGCACGCGCTCCCGAAACGGCGTCGCCGAACGGCTTGAGCAACGGAGCCCATCGACCGAACCCGTCCCGGTGCCGTTCCTGCCAGGTATCGTTTCGACCTCGGCATTCGAGACCTCTCCCTCTTTCTCTGTCGATGGACAGGTCATGGTCTTTGCGCGCTACGAAGACTGGGGTGCCAAAGTCCCCTACATAGCCCGCCAACAGGACGGAGCCTTTGTCGTGCGCCCCCTGGAACACCTGGGGCCGGTCTACAACCTCGCCCTGTCCCCGGACGGTGAAACGGTCTTCTTCTCGCGAGAGGACCGCGTGTTCAGCGCAGCGGTCGCGGGAGGAGCCGTGCGCGACCTGACGGCCGAATTTGGCATCCAGGGCGGCTATGTATCGTTTGACCAGGATGGCAACCTCTTTGCCCATGATCCGGAGATCCGGGGCATCACCCGTGCGCCGGCCGACGGCACCGGCTGGGCACCCCCGCAGCCACTCTTCGTGCCGGAGTCGGGCGAGGCCTTCGACGCGGTTCCGTTGGGCGACGGCCGGCTGCTGCTGACGTGGTGTGGAGACGAGCGATGCGGGGTTGCAGCCGGCAACGGATTGCAGATCCTTGAAGACGGCTCGCTCCGCCAGATCCGGGGTGTGCCCTATGCCTGGGGCGCCCAGCCGGTACCGGCGCTGGGGATCCTGGTCTTCACCGACGGCGACGACATTCTTGCGCTACCTTTGCCGGACACGGACCTGACTCATGATTAACCGGGTCCGTCATCGTAGTCGATGGCTCTGTTCCCGGCAGCTTTTCCGTATCTGGCAGCCCTTACAGCCCTCCTGGTGGGCGTGACGCTGCTTCCTCTCTCGCGCTCGACAAAGTGGTGGGTGCGCGGCTGGGATTTCCCACGGCTGCAGCTGGCAGGCTTCGCACTACTGCTACTCGGGGCCCAGCTGACCCTGCTGGAGTATGTCTGGTGGCAGACCTGGCTGGTGCCTGGAATCACCGCAGCTTGCCTGATCTACCAGGCGTGGTGGATCGTTCCATACACGCCCTTCTACCCGGCTCAGGTGAAGCTGGCTCGTGAATCGAACCCGGACCGAACGCTGAGGATCATCAACGCGAACGTGCTGACGCCGAACCGGAACGCCGCGAAGCTGCTGGCCATCGTGCGTGAGCGGAATCCGGACATTCTGGTCACCCTTGAGTCTGATTCCTGGTGGGAGTCGCAGCTGGACGCTCTGCAGGAAGCGTATGCCCACACGATCCGTTGCCCACTGGACAATCTGTACGGCATGCATGTCTATTCCCGACTGCCGCTGAGCGATCCCCGGATTGAGTTTCTGGTGGAGCGGGACGTGCCGTCGATGCATGCCTGCGTGCATCTACCGTCGGGAGACCGCGTGCGTGCGCATTTCCTGCACCCGGCTCCGCCGTCCCCGACGGAGAACCCGGAATCGGCTGAACGCGACGCCGAACTGATTGTGGTGGCGCAGGCCGTAGAAGGTGCCGACTTGCCTGTGGTCGTTACCGGTGACCTGAACGATGTGGCTTGGTCCAAGACCACCAGACTCTTTCGCAAGATCTCCGGACTGCTCGATCCGAGGATCGGTCGCGGAACGTTCAACACGTTCCACTCCGACTACTGGTTCGCCCGGTGGCCGCTGGATCACATCTTCCACAGCCACCATTTTCAGTTGGTGAAGCTGGAACGCCTGGGTCACTTTGGCTCCGATCATTTTCCGCTGTACAGCGAACTCGTGCTGCGCCCGCACGCCGACCAGGAACCGGAATCCGCCGAAGCCGAAGACCGTTCGTTGGCACAGGAATTGGCAGAAAGGAAGGATGTCACATCAGAAGACGTACCCGAGCCGCGTTAAGTCCGTAGCACGATTCGCACCAAGTCCGCTACTTGCCATGCGCGCCTTCCCCCTCGTTGTATTTCTTGCTTTCACGGCCAGTGCCAATGCCCAGAATCGCACGCCCTTGCCACCGGTGCCAGACGCGATCGAGCTTCCCGACGAGTTGGACCGGGTCCTGCGCGACTACGAGGCCGCCTGGCTGGGGAGCGATGAGGCCGCGCTTGCGGCACTGTTCACACCTGACGGCTTCATCCTCCGTCCGGGCCACGGTCCGGTTCGTGGTCGCGAGGCTATCCGAGAGGCCTACGCCAACAGCGGGGGCGCCGGTCTGATTCTGACTGCTTACGCCTACGCCCATGAGGGAGACGTGGGGTACATCATCGGCGGATACCGGTACGACCCGGACGGCATCGACTCCGGGAAATACACGCTTACACTCCGCAGGCTGGAGGACGGACGCTGGTACATCGCATCTGACATGGACAACGGGAATCGGCGCTAGTCGAGGCCGCCGTGCTTCCCGGCCTGGGTCCTCCCCAGCCCTCGCGTGCGTAGATTGCCGGCATGGGCATCACACTGAACGATGAGGACCGCGCCAATGCGGTGAACTCCGTAAAGGAGTACGCGCGCGAGCACTTTGATGAGCCGATGGGAGACCTGGCCGCGGGCTTCCTGATCGATTTCTTTCTGGAGGAGATCGCCCCGTCGGTCTACAACCAGGGTGTTCTGGATGCCAGTCGGCGTGCGCAGGCCAAACTGCTGGACGTGGAGGCCGAACTCGAAGAACCGACCTTCACCCACTGGAACGGGAAGCGCTGATGCCGTTGGCCCTTGTGACGGGCGCATCGAGCGGAATTGGCGCCGCGACCGCGTCCGCCCTTGTCGCTGAGGGCTATCGCGTGGCCCTTGTCGCTCGCTCCATGGACCGGCTGCTCGAAGTGGCCGATCCCCTGGGCGAAGCGGCCACCGTGCATGCTCTGGACGCGTCAGACGGCGATGCCGTTCTCAATCTCGTCGGAGCACTGGGCGCGGTCGATGTGCTGGTCAACTCGGCAGGCGCCGGAGCATGGAAGCGCATTGAGGAAACCTCGCCCCAGGAGGCCGTGGTCATGATGAACGCTCCCTATCAGGCCGCATTCAATGCCACACACGCCGTCATGCCCGGCATGCTGCAGCGCGGCAAGGGCGTCATTGTGCATGTGGGGTCTCCCGCTTCCATGTGCCCCTGGCCGTCCAGTGTCGGCTATGCCGCGTCGCGGTTTGCGCTGCGAGGGCTTCACGAAGCACTGTGCATGGACCTTCACGGCTCGGGCGTTGCCAGTTGCCACGTAGTGTTTGGCCGCGTGGAAAGCCCCTACTTTGAACGGAATGCCCATGCGGCAGAACGCATACCGGGCATCGGCAACATTGTGCGCACCATCCAGCCGGAGGAGGCGGCGCGCATTGTTGTCAGGACGGTGCTTCATCCCCGGAAGAACGTGTACCACCCGCTCAGCCTGAGGCTGAACTACGCGCTTTTTGCCGTAGCCCCCTGGCTGACGCGTTATCTGCTCAGATCCACCGGGTATTCCCAGTGAGCCCTGGGTAGCCCGACAGGGACTCCGGATTGGGTTGCTGGCCCAGTCCGGGTTTATACCTTACAGAGCAAACAAGACCGGGATCGTCGCCGACACTGGATACGGGTTTCACTTATCTCTGATCGCCATGCGAGCCCTCCCTGCCCTCCTGCTGGTCTTCCCAGTGCTGGTCTCCCTTGTTTCGTGCGACTCCTACCAGGCCGCTCCCGAATTCGCACTGTCCTTCCTCGAACCTGCTCGGTCGGAAACGGTCGAGGCAGGCAGTGAGGTACGCGTCCTGATAGACATCATCAGTGCGCTGGACGTGCGCAGCGCGGATCTGGAGTTTGGCCTGGACGCTGAAGAGATCGGCACGTCCTTCAGGGTCGAGCAGGTACCCATTCTTCAGCGCGACGGCCTCAAGGAGTTCCGGATCGACACCACGGTAGTACTACCGACCCTGCCAGAGGGCGCTCGCCTCAGCAACATTGTGGTCTACACGCCGGCCGGCACCCGAAATCGCGTCGGCTTCCATCGCATGCGGTGACGCCGGCAGGGACGGCGTGTGCACGTCTTCCACCGACATGCCCGGCCGGTAGACGCGGTTGGTGACTCGCATGACGTCATGCAGGCGACGGACCTTGCGCTCGGCCTCGATGTAGCGCAGCCTTGCCCGCGTGATATGCTCCTCGAACACCAGGGCCAGGAGACACAGGCCGGTGCCGAAGAGCGAGAAGAGGCCGGCAAGGGAGCCCAGCCATCTCCGCAAATGCCCGTCGGCGACTTCCATGGAGGAGGGCGGCAGATAGGCGTAGGCCGATGCCCCCAGACTGAGCACTCCTGTCAACGCAATCCCGAGGAACAGCGCTGCGAACAGGCTGCGCGTCCAGATCGCGTAGGCGTCTTGGGAGTGCGCAAGCGCGGCCACTACCCGCGTCGCCACTACGGAAGCGGCTACGGCGAAGGACGCGCCCAACCAGAGCTTCCATCGGGTAATCTCCGGAGCGACTTCCATCTGCAGCGCCTGCACACCGGCGACGTGCAAAAGGCAGACTCCCAGGCCAAGCACAAGGCCCGCCATGTGGTGGTGCACGGAACGCTCGGAAACAAGCAGTGTCACGGCGATGGCCGCCGTCAGTACGCCGATGCAGAGGCCTGCAAGAATAGCGAGCGGTGCCAGGCGAAAGGGAATCCACGGATCGAAGGCCAGAATGGTGCAGAATTGCGTCACCCACATCCCGATTCCCGTGGACACGGCGCCGCCCCAATGCCAGTAGGCAGCGCGTCGACCCGTTGACCGAAGAACCCGCTGCAGCACGCCGAACGTAGAGAATGCCACCGCAACAGCGGCAAGCAGCGCGACCGCGCCCAGCAGGGGATCCGGGGAGGCGTACATGGTTGGTGGTTGGAGAGCGGTTGGCGTTCGCAGGTGATCCAGGGTCAAGCGCCGAGTTTCCGGTCCGCCCAGTTGGATATGGCAGGGGCCCCGGCCATCCGGGCGGGGCGATCTTGACGCCCCGGAGTGGTTTCCAGAGGAAGCTCAATCGTGAAGGTCGAACCCTCGCCCTCCGTGGAGTCAATCTTGAGGGCACCTCCATGCTTTTCGACAATGGTGTGGTGAGCCATGGAAAGACCCTGACCGGTTCCCTTCCCTACTTCCTTCGTCGTAAAGAACGGATCGCAGATCCGGTCCTTGATGGACTCCGGGATGCCACATCCGGTGTCGGACACCGTGATCTCCACGGCCTTCGACAGCCTGCGAGTCGCGATCCGGATGGTGCCCCTGACATTGTCGCCTCCCTCTTCCTGCGTTTTCTCTATGGCATGCGCAGCATTTACGATGAGGTTCAAAACGACCTGGTCCACCTCTTGCGCAAAACACATCACCCTGGGGAGGTTGTCGTCGAAGTCCGTCTCGATATCCGCCACGTACCGCCACTCGTTGGACGCGACGGTGATGGTATTCTGGATGCCCCGGTTGATGTCTGCCAACTTTCGATCAGACTCACCCGGATGGGAGAATTCCTTTATCGCCCGCACGATGGTCGCGATGCGATCGATGCCGTCCTCGGTTTGCTCAAAGGTGGCAGGAAGCTCTGACTCGAGGTATTCCAGGTCGGAGGCCTCCAACCGGTCCCGGAGGTCGGCAACCAGCAAGTCGAGGGGCCTACCGTCCACGCCGTCGACCAAACGGCCCGCTGCGCGGGCGGTCTCCAGCAGGTCGTCAACGGCCTCTCTCAGGAAACTGACATTGTCACTCACAAACTGTGTCGGCGTATTGATTTCGTGAGCTATCCCGGCTGCAAGCTGACCGATCGCCTCCAGTTTCTGGGCCCGATGCAGTTGTGCCTCGAGGTTCTTTTTTTCGGTGATATCCGCCACAATGGCCACGAACACCGGCGTCTCCATCACGGTGGATAGCTGCAGATGCATCTGAACCTGGTACTCGGAGTCGTCACGCCGACGGTGCGTCGTCTCCAGGAACAGTTCCTTGCGCATCCCGCTCACCAGCGTGTGCAGCAGCTCGAAGAAATGGTCCTCGTGCATGCGCACGGCCAGATCTGTAGGCCGCATCTCCAGCAGCTCCTCCTCCGTGAATCCCGTGTTGTCGCTCGCTCCGCGGTTCACGCCGACGAACAGCAGGGTTTCGACTTCGAAGAAATAGATTTCGTTGGTCGACTCATCGAGCACCTGACTTAGTCTCAGCGCTCGCTCCTGCGCTGCCTGACTCAATTGCCGCTCGTGGCTGAGTTTGAAATCGAAAAAGATAGTCAGCTGGGTAAAACCGAGGATCAGAAGCGCCACAATGCCCAGAATGACCGCCATCGCCGTGTTGTCCTGCTGGCCGTCACCAAACACCATTTCCGTATCGAATGGAGTGTAGACCGCGGCAGCCATGCCGGTGTAATGCATGCCGCAGATCGCGATACCCATGATCAGGGCCGCCCCTGCTTTCCAGAGGATGACCCGACGGCCAACCTGGCTAGTCAGGGCGGCGATAATCCAAATGGCGGCACAGGCGGCTGTAATCGCGATGAGAATCGACAGCGCGAGGAGGACCGGGTCATACGAGATGCTCGCCGGCATGCGCATGGCGGCCATGCCGGTGTAGTGCATGGCACAAATGCCTCCGCCAAGGAGCACGCCACTCATGCCGATCGTCCGGAACGAATTGTCCTGGCGTGACGCGACATAGATGGCGAAGGCCGACGCCAACATGCCCGCAAACAGGCTCAGCACAGTTGTGAACACGTCGTACGTGAACGGCATCTCCATGCTGAAGGCCAGCATGCCCACAAAATGCATGGTCCAGATGCCCAGGCCCATCGAGAGGGCTCCCGCAACAAGCCATGCCTTTGCCGACGGACCGGAAGCGCTGGAGACGCGGCGGGCGAGCTCCAGCGCGGTATACGATGCGGCGACAGCCACCACATACGAGAGGCTTACGAGTGTAAGATCAAACGTCCCCTCCATACCTGCTTCCGATCCGTTTGTGAGCGAGTCCACTCGGGACCATCGGCGAATCGGGGCGCTGCAGAAGCAGGTCGGCGCGAATTACGTAAAGATCGGTAGGTCCCGGGAGGGTCACTACCTAATTACTGTAGGTTCCTGTAATAAGAGTTTGCAGGTCCGGCGCGAGAGTCGGCACCAGTCTACAGGAGAATCAGGTAGGTGAGCTTGGCGACCCCCAACTGATTGTTCATGACCACATCCCGGCGGGGGTCGAAAATATCCTCTCCGGGCTCGGTGACATGGTAGTTGGTATTGATCACCAGAAAGAGGTCTGATCCCGGCTTGTGGATCCAGTCCACGCGAATGTTTGCGCGCACATCGCGCGAGAAGTTGTCATACTGGACCAGCGCGTTCGCGAAGAGCTTGCGGCCAGTCGCAGCCTGGATACCAAGCGAGACGGTGGTGGCGTCAAAGGAGCCGCCTTCGATCGGCAGGTCGATGTTGGAATAGCTGAAGCCGGTCTCAAGCTTCAGATACCTGGACTGCCGGAAGCCGGCACCACCGTTCAGATTGTATCGGGTGCCACCGAAGAACCCGCCCCGGGATGCACCTAGTTGGAGAAATCCGCGCCGACTGGGATCCGTGCCGCCCCTGACAGACACTGTATTTTCATAATAGTCGCCCGTCAGAATTTCGGCGTCCGGACGAATGAAGAAGGACCTGTCCAGGCGCTCAAATGAGCGATTCAGCTCGACCGAGAATCGGTCCCGCCGCTCCAGCTGAAAGTTGGCCACTCCGCCCCATGACCAGGACTGCTTCTCCCCGTCCTGACCGGTGATGTAGTGCACGCCGGTCCCCGCAACCATGCGGCGGATCGGATGGCGCTCGCTTCTGAATAGCGGACTGTAGGCCACATCGGCCGTGTAGCGCCGAATGTCACGGCGGGCGACGAACCCCAGCGCCGGGGCATAGGAACTGGAGACACTTCGAAAGCCGGCGCTTCCAGAGTAGAGATCGTTGGCCAACCGAAGCTGCACCTCCCCCGCTGTGCCTCCGTCCAGGTCCGGCATGGAGTCCTGAACGCGGGTAAACCAGGCCTCCACGCTTGATGAGCTCCAGAAACGCCGCTGCAGATCTACGCCGAACGCCCGGTTGTAGCGTTCGCCCTGATCAAAATTCGTCACGATCCCGCCGAGCGTGGTTCTCGGTGTCAGCGAGGTGCGCACCCGGGCCACCGCGTTGTTGGTGGCCGGTGCATCCAGCACCCTGTCGCGCTTGGTCTGGATGTTAAGCAAGCCGACCGAAAACCGGCCCACCTGACCGGTCAGTCGCGCACCCGCAAGAATCTCGTTGGCGATTCCTATCCGCCTGGAAAAGAATGTCTGTGCATTGCGGGCCGCACCGTGTGTGAAGAGTCCGGAGCGCTCCAGGAAAAACTCGCGCTTCTCCGGGAAGAAGAGATTGAAGCGCGTGAGATTGATCTGCACCGCATCGGCCTCGACCTGCGCGAAATCCGTATTGACCGTCAGGTCCAGCGTCAGGTTGGACGTGATGCCGTACTTCATGTCGATCCCCAGATCCCGCGTCACCTCGGACTCGGTGGCGGCGACAGCCAGGTCCGGCCGCGACTCCTGCGCACCGGTGATGACGTATGGCTTCACCTCGATGTTCTTGCCTCGACGCAGGTTTTCGAGGCCGCGCAAGCTGCCGTATTGAGAGACCGCCAGGATACCGGCCGTGTAGCTGCGCGGGATGAACGGCCATATGACGCGCTCATTCTTGCGATTAATCCGCCGCTCGACCGCAAGACCCATCAGCGGACGGTCTTCCTTGGAAAACCGGATCTGCCTGAATGGGATGGCCACCTCCAGCGTCCACCCCTCCTCATCGATGTTGCCCTCCGAGTAGTAGACCGAATCCCAACTCCAGTCGTCCATGGACATGGACTCGTCTGTGATCGTCGCGTCATCCTGGGTGCCCAGGGGATTCATCTCGAACAGGTACGCATTCCGGTCGTCATCGTAGGTGTCGATGGTGATCCAGATGTTGTCGTCCTTGTCGATGCGGCCGCCCCGCTCGAAGATGTTGGCGCGGATCTGATCCGGCTCCGAATCGAAGAACCGAAATCCGAAGTAGAGATGATCCTCGTCGAACGCGATGCGCATTTCACTGCGTTCGGTCGGCTCCGCACCTTCCTCCGGCCATCGCTGCCGGAAATCGGTGACCGGGGGAATCGACGCCCAGATCGCATCGTCCAGAATGCCGTCAATGCGAGGTGCCGTTTCGGCATAGTGCGCCACGGCCTCAGTTCGCACTGGCTCGGGCGCCTGCGCCAGCGCGCCGTGGGTCAGCATACCGGTCAGAATCAGGACGGGAACTGCTCGCATCGCCATTCCGGGTTTGGGTGCCCTAAACTAATCGTTAAGACGGCCAGCGGGGCTTTTCTATGCCGTCGGGCACGCTAGTTTGACCCAAACCCCTACGCGCATGACGCTCTCCCGACGACATTTCCTTCGCAACGCCGGCGCTGCGGCGCTCGGCTTCGGTGGGTTACAGCACCTGGTGACCGGCTGTGGACCCGACCAACCGGTCGACTTTGGCGAACTGGTGCCCGATCCGGAAGGCCTGTTTGATCTGCCTGAAGGCTTCAGCTACCGCATCATCTCGCGCTATGGGGATGAGATGGCCGACGGGCTGCTCGTACCCCATCGCCCGGACGGCATGGCCGCGTTTCCGGGCCCCGACGGGCTGACGGTGTTGGTGCGCAACCATGAGGTTCACGGACGC
The DNA here is from genome assembly GCA_017643395.1 of Rhodothermales bacterium. Lineage (NCBI taxonomy): Bacteria > Pseudomonadati > Rhodothermota > Rhodothermia > Rhodothermales > Rhodothermales bacterium. The sequence continues at coordinate 399,075 of JAEPNP010000005.1, forward strand.
AGCGCCGGTCCCGAGGAGGGCGCATTCGGTGCCGGGCTGGAACGGCTCGAACTGGCCGGTGGCCGACTGTTCGATGGCGGCCACGAAGGTCAGGTACCAGCGCTCGGCGGCACCACGAATGTGGTCTACGACACCCGGACCGGAGAAACCGTGCGTGTTTTCCTGAGCCTCGCGGGCACGCTGCGCAACTGCGCCGGCGGGCCGACTCCCTGGGGCTCCTGGTTGACCTGTGAGGAAGACGTAACCCGGGCCAGCGAGCGCTACGTGCGCGACCACGGGTGGATCTTTGAAGTCCCCGCGAGCGCCGAACCCGGGTTGGCAAATCCTGAGCCTCTTCGCGCCATGGGGCGCTTCTATCGAGAGGCCGTTGCGGTGGACCCGGAGTCCGGCGCGGTGTACATGACGGAAGACCTGGGCGATGGGCTGCTCTACCGATATCTGCCGGATGTGCCGGGTGACCTCCGGGCCGGTGGCCGCGTGGAGGCGCTCAAGTTGCGCGACAACCCGAACCTGGACGTGCGCAATTGGGACAGTGCCGCGTTCGAGCCCGGGCGTTCCGAGCCCGTAGAATGGATTCCCATGGACAACATGGACAATCCCGACGACGATCTGCGCTTCCGCGGCATGGAACGCGGCGGACTGCCGATGGCGCGCGCCGAAGGCATCTTCTATGCAAACGGGCAGGTGTTCATCGCGTGCACCAGCGGAGGCCAGAATCGCGAGGGGCAGATTCTTCGTTATGTGCCCAGCCCGTACGAAGGCACTGACCGCGAATCGCAGGCACCAGGCATGCTACAGCTGTACGCCGAGCCGAACGACACCGGGCTTCTGGAGAACTGTGACAACCTGACCGTCGCTCCCTGGGGCGATGTGGTGATTGCCGAGGACGCCAGCACACATCCGCGCCTCTCCATGATCGGCTCGGACGGAACAATCCGGATCATCGGACGCAACTCCCGATCCAATTCCGAACTGGCGGGTCCGACCTTCTCGCCAGACGGGTCGACGCTGTTTCTCAACATCCAGCATGAAGGCGTCACGCTGGCGATCACCGGGCCGTGGGCCTGACGAACCTCCGCGCCGACGCGGAATAAGTAGCGACATGGCACGTCTTCTTCTGTTTCTCGCTGCCCTCGTCCTGGCGGGCTGTGGCGGCACCAACTACGTTTTCCAGGCCCCCACACCGGAAGCGGCCGTCTCATTTACGGTCCTCAGTGACTCCCTGGCCCCGGATCCCGAGGTGGCTGCGATGGTGGCGCCTTATCGGGAGAATCTGGAGGCTCAGGTCTCGGAAGTCGTCGGACGAGCCGAAGTGGAGATTCAGAAGGGGCGCCCCGAAGGCCCGCTGGGCACCTTCGCCGCCGAGGCCATGCTCTCGGTCGTGCAGGGCCTGACGGACCGGCCTGTGCACCTCGCGCTCACGAACAATGGAGGCCTGCGGAGGCCGCTGGGGCCCGGGGCCATCACCGTCGGGCAGATGTTCGAGTTGATGCCGTTCGAGAACATGATGATTGTGCTCGACTTCTCTGCGGCCCAGGTGGACTCGCTGGCCCAGCAATTGGCGCGGTCCGGCGGAGACCCCATCGCCGGTTTTTCCTTTCTGATTACGCCCGACGAGCGCGCGGTCAATGTGCGTGTAGCGGATGAACCGCTGGATTCCGCTCGCACCTATCGCCTGGTTACGTCAGACTATCTGGCCAACGGAGGCGGTCCGTACAGCGTGCTGTGGGGAGACGTGCCACGGGAGGAGCTGGCCTACCTGCTTCGGGACGCCTTCACAGATCACCTGCGCGCCATCGGCATCATGGAGAATCGCGTGGACGGACTCATCCGGGTACAGCAATGAACAGACGACGTTTTCTCAGGACCGTAGCTGCCGGAACCATTGGCTCGACGCTGCTGCCGCTGGAGGCGCTGGCGTGGGACGAGACCCGCCTGGTGATTCTGCACACCAACGACACGCACTCCCGCATCGACCCGTTTCCGGAGGACGGCGGACGCAACTCCGGACTGGGCGGCGTGGCACGGCGCGCCGCGCTGATCAAGAGAATTCGAGCAGCACAGGAGCACGTGTTGTTGCTCGACAGCGGCGACATCTTTCAGGGCACGCCCTACTTCAACTTCTACCACGGGGAAGTGGAGTTCAAAGCCATGTCGGCCATGGGCTACGATGTCGCGACGCTTGGTAACCACGACTTTGACAACGCTGTGGACGGGTTCGTGGCCATGCAGCCTCATGCCAACTGGCAGTGGGTCTCGGCCAACTACGACGTGGCCGGTTCCGGACTTGAGCCGTATGTGAAGCCCTTCACCATCCGGCGCATTGCCGGAATCCAGGTGGGCATTTTCGGCATCGGGATCGACTTCGACGGCCTGGTACTTGCCCCGCTTCATGAAGGGGTGTCCTATAACGACGCCATTCTCTCGGCGCGATCAACCGCTGAAGAGCTCCGTCAGCAAGGATGCGACCTGGTGGTTTGCCTCTCCCACCTTGGCCACTTCAGTCGCGGCGACCGGCCGTCCGATCACGCCATCGCCCGCGAGGTGCCGGAGGTGGACATCGTGCTGGGCGGGCACTCCCACACCTTCCTCGATGAACCGGAGGTCGTGCAGGACGGCGCACGCACGCGCATTGTGAATCAGGTCGGTTTTGCCGGCATTCGGCTGGGGCGTCTGGACCTGATTGTCGATCGTGACGGGCGCACACGGCGCTGGTTTGCGAGCACCTACGACATCGACCGTCGACTGGACTACGTCTAGCCTGGCCTGCCCCGAGGGGTGGTTTGTGAAGGAACCGCGATGAAATCGCGCTTGGGTTGTGACCGTGTCGTGACAACACGCCTGGTCGAGGGCCGTAGTGGAGCCAAAACCCAACCAGAACCATGTACAGACTACTTTCGATTGTCACGCTTGCGGTTCTGACAGCAGTCCCCGCGTTGTCTCAGAACCGTGCTTGGACCGGCCGCATTGCGGAGCGACTGGACCTTTCCGACAACCAACTTCAGGCCATCAGGGAGCACACAGCGGATGCTCAGCCGAACCTCTGGGCGCTTGCCGGTGCTCTCAGCGAGGTGCTGACGCCAGCCCAACGGGAACAGCTGTTGGAGGATGGCCGCGTGGCCGGTGCGTACCGAAAAGGCGTCAGGGACGGCCGCACGCGTCAGCACGCCAGAACCCGCGGACAGCGGTCGGATCGTCGAAGCCGTGACCGCAGCCGATCCGAGCGCAGACCCATGGTGGATCGACTCGATGACCTGACACCCGAGCAGAAGGAGGCGTTCGAGACCATGCGCGCCGAGTATCGCGAGAGGTCCAGAGCGCTGGCCGAGCAGCGCCGGGCGGGAGAGCTGGATCGGGAGAGTTTCGAGGCGGCCCGCCGGGACATGCGCAATGACATGCGCGATCGCGCTCACAATGTGTTGACGCAAGAGCAGAAGCAGCGCCTCGAGACCATGGAGCGGCGCCGCTCATCACAGATGAATCGAACGCGAGACCGATCTCGCTCCCGCGATTCGGCCCTTCAGCTAACGGAAGAGCAGCAGCAGATCATTGAGATTCATGGCGCCCTGGCGGCCATACTGGCACCGCCGCGTATGGCGGCCAATGATCGACATCGCATGCGACGCAGATAATCGTCCCGCCTGGGACCAGGAACGCCGGTGCCCCCAGGCGCCGGCGTTTTTTTGTTGTCCGGTCCTCAGCGCGCAGCCTCGACGCGCTCGCGGATCTCATCGAACGAGTCCCCGCCGAACTTGCGCAGCACCGCGTTTGCCAGTACGACTGAGACGGTGGCCTCCGCAACGGTCGATGCTGCCGGCACGGAGGTCACGTCGCTACGCTCATACCTCGTAGGCTGCGACTCGCCACTGGCGATGTCCACAGTGCCGAGTGGCTTGATCAGTGTCGGAATGGGCTTCATGTACCCGCGGACGAGCACGGGCTGCCCGTTGGTCATCCCCCCCTCGATTCCACCAGACCTGTTTTGGGTTCGGCCGTATCCGCCGTTTTCGGCCGTGATGGGGTCGTGGATTTTCGATCCGGGTTCGGAGGCCGCAGCAATTCCGTCGCCGACCTCAACGGCCTTCTGTGCCTGTATGGACAGGATTGCCTGGGCCAACTGGCCGTCCAGGCGCCGATCCCAGTGGACGTAGGAGCCAAGGCCCACGGGAAGACCCGTGACGACAACCTCATAGGCTCCGCCGAGCGAATCCCCTGCCTTCTTGGCCGCTTTGATGTGATCGATGCACCGCGACGACAGATCGGGGTCCAGCATGCGTACCTCGCTTTCGTCCGCTGCCCGGTACAGCGAGCCCGCGTCGCCATGTTCGGCCACCACAGGTGCCCAGGCGCCGCTGTCGGGGTATCCCACCTCGCCAATGCGCACGACGTGGCTGCCGACCTCGATCCCGAGGCCCTTGAGGAACAGACGAGCCAGCGAGCAACAGGCCACGCGCATCGCCGTCTCCCGGGCGCTGGCGCGCTCGATCACGGGGCGGATGTCGTCGAAGCCGTACTTCTGGGTGCCAACCAGGTCGGCGTGGCCCGGTCGCGGCAGGGTCACCTTGTCTATGGAGTCTCCAGACCCCGACACCGACATCACCTCCGGCCAACCGGACTTGTCGCGGGTGTACGCCTCGTTGTCCAGCCGCATGGAGACCGGAGAGCCCATCGTCAGTCCGAACCGAATGCCGGAATAGATGTGGATGCGGTCCCGCTCAAACTTGGCCCTTCCCCCTCGTCCAAAACCAAGCCAGCGACGCCCGAGATGTTCGTTGATGGCTTCTGGTGTTACCGGCACACCCGCCGGCATGCCTTCGACGATTCCCAGCAGGGCTTCGCCGTGGGATTCTCCGGCAGTCAGGTAACGAATCATGGACAGGAAGTTGGATTCAGGCCCAAATTACCGCAAAAAGGCGCTTCCAGGGCCCGAACTTTCGCTCACAGCGTGAATTAGGGATGGTTCTATTGCTCCGGCGCGATGGCAGAAGCCGCTCCCCAACCGCTCAAGTTTGATATCCGGGTCGCAGGCTCGCACGACGTGCGATACGCCGAAGCGGTCTGCGAGTTGATTGAGGCCGCCGCCAAGATCCGTGGCACCGGTATTGCCAAGCGCCAACCGGAGTACATCGCCGGCAAGATGCAGAATGGCAACGCGGTAATCGCGCTCTGCGGTGAGGACCTGGCCGGGTTTTGCTACATCGAAACCTGGGACCATGCCCGGTACGTCGCCAACTCCGGCCTGATCGTATCGCCCGACTATCGGCGGCACGGCCTGGCGCGGCGCATCAAGCGGCGAGCGTTCCTGCTATCGCGAGAGCGGTATCCCGATGCAAAGCTGTTCGGGATCACGACCAGTCTGCCGGTCATGAAGATCAACTCGGACCTTGGGTATCGGCCGGTGACCTTCTCGGAGCTCACGCAGGACGACGTGTTCTGGCGGGGATGCCAGAGTTGTCCCAATCACGATGTACTGACGCGCACGAACAAGAAGCATTGCCTGTGCACCGGCATGCTGTTCGACCCCCACGCGCCGCCGCCGCCGCCGCCTCCGCCGGACGACGAGGACTGATCAGTCCATCTCCGCCAGTCGGGTCCAGGTCGGCTCCGACTGCTTGATGAGGTCCGCCAATGACATTGGGCGCAGGTCTGCGAGATCGCGGATCGGCCGGCGACGGGATGGGCCTGCCGGGGGCTCGACGGAGAGGTTTGTTGCGGGCAGCGTGCCTGCCGGGGGCTCGGCGCGAAGGTCCGCTGCGGGCGAGGTGGCTGCCGGGGGCTCGGCGGGAAGGTCCGTGGCGCGTGGCTCGGGCTCGACCGGGGGGCGCGCGACGGCGCGTTCCGGCCCGGCGGGATCGACCGCCATGGCCGCTTCCGTTTCCGCGGGAGTTCCGATGCCGAGGGTGCTTTCTGTGGAGGGTTGCTCTCCGCGATCGTAGACCCGACTGACGCTGAACGGGCGTGCCGCGATCGGCAGCGAGCGGGCGGAGGATTCGCCGATCTCCCCGGACGATGGGGTCTCGGGACTGGGCTCGGCCTCTGCTGCCGGCTCGGCGCTCAGTTCGGCCTCCGCGGCCAGCTCGGCGCGCAGCTCGGCCTCTGCGGCCGGCGAAAGGTCGGCGTCCAGCTCGGCCTCTGCGGCCGGCTCGGGGTGCAGCTCGGCCTCTGCGGCCGGCGACACGTCGACGCTCAGCTCGGCCTCCGCGGCCGGCTCGGCGCGCAGCTCGGCCTCAGGCGGTTCGATCGCGGCGACGAGGTCGATGACCCCTGAGTGTTCTTCCACGATCTCGATGTCCGTGTCCGCGACGATTCCCAGCGAAGCATCCGGCTCCACCACAATCTCAATCGAAGCATCGGGCTCGGACACCATCTCCAGCTCGGCGTCGACATCAGGCTCGACATCTCCCTTGGGCTCCACTTCCGCCTTGGCGGTGTGATCGGCCGTCGGACCCGCCAGAGACACCGACCCGAGCTCGGCGGCGGGTTCAAGCCAGTCCAGCACCACATCGCCCGCAGATGTGGCGTCCATCGCCTCATCCAACACGATATCGTCTCCGATCGGATGCAGGACTTCTTCCGACGGGCGCCTGGACGGCGCCTCATCCTCGCCGCGGGTCTCGGCCGGAATGCTTGCCTCCACCACAACTTCGGCCTCGGCCTCGACCTTGACCTCCAGGTCGGTAGCCTCGCGTTCCCCCACACTCTGCTCGGAAACCGCATCGGTCTCCGGCATGGTATCCAGCGCAAACTCCTGGACCAGCGCGACGCCTACCTCATCCTCAACCAGGACCTCACCACCCTCGAGTGCTTCCAGCTCGCTGGTGAGTTCAAGGTCTTCCTCGTACAGATCGTTGTGATCGCCCTCCGACACTTCCATGGGGGCAATGCCGATCCCCGGCGCGGACTCCGATTCAAACTTGGGCCACTCGCCCAGCTCTTCGTGGAAGAACCGCTCGTCGAGTGAGTCCCGTTCCTCCCGAGAGCTCTGCGAGGCTATTTCCACCTCATCTGCGGTGGGCAAGTCAGATCGCTCGACGCTTCCGGGCCCGCGCGCCTTGAGCCCCTCCGCGGCCGCTGACGCGATGCGGCGCAATCGATAGTCGATTTGCATACGCCAGATGCCTGGCGCCGTCACCTTGAGCGTGTGTTCCTCGCCGTCCTCCTTGGTCAAGACCAGATTGGCCGTGCGCGCGTTGTTTTTGCGCGTGACGAGCTCCACCTCATGCAGGTCCACCCGCTCCTGGATCCGGCGCGCCCCGCGCCACCCCGTGACGAGAATGGCGCGCGACATGAGTTTCGCCTTGCCCAACCACAGGCGATGGCCGTCAAAATGAGAGCAGGACGAACGGAGAGTCTCCAACGGGACGGAGTCAGGACGTGGAAGCGGTAACTACGAATACGTCCCGATTATTGAAATTCGCCCCCGTTTAACGCGCCTATTGGACCACTTTCACGCCTTTCCAGAATGCGACCCGCCCGGTGATCCGCTCTGCCGCGGGCTTGGGCTCGGGATAATACCAGGCCGCGTCGGTGTTGACCTGTCCATCGACCACGACATTCATATAGCTTGCCGTTCCTTTCCAGGGACACGCCGTGTGGGTCGTGCTTGGCTCAAAATGCTCTTTCCTTAACGATGACTCGGGGAAATAGTGATTGCCCTCGACGACCTCGGTGTCGTGCGATTCTGCGATGATCGTGTCCTGCCAGATTGCCTTCATGAGTGAACGTTTGATTCGTGGGTGAGCCGCAGGTCTTGCACAGCGACGACCATGTTGCGTGGGTCTACAAACCGGCCGGCATGCAGGTCCACCGTCAGCACCGGGCCGATTCCGGCCCTTTTCTGCTTCAATGGTTGCGGGACACGCTGGGATGTTACGTGCATGCCACCCACCGTCTGGACAAGCCGACCGCCGGACTCATGCTGTTTGCGCTGTCCCGGGAGGCCGCATCGCAGATCGGCATGGCGTTTCAGGAACGACGCGCCCGGAAGTGTTATCTGGCGCTGGTGCGTGGCCATCCGGCCGATGGGCTCATTGAGTACCCACTGCGCCCTCCGCGAGACAACCTGGACAGCCGCCCCGACACCGCGAAAGCTGCCGTCACCGACCTCCGGGTTCTGCAGATCTCGGAGATAGACCGCCCTGTGGGTCGCTACCAGACGGCGCGCTACGCGCTGGTCGAGCTACAGCCCGCCACGGGCCGACGTCACCAGCTCCGTCGCCACCTCAAGCACATCTTCCACCCGATCGTCGGCGACCGCAAGTACGGAGATCGGGACCACAACCGCTTCGCAGAGTCTCTGGGATTCACCCGGCTTGCCCTGGTCTCTACGGGACTCAACATTCCATCGCTGGACCTGTCTCATGCATGTCTGCCGGACTCCCAGTGGAGGGCGATGGGCTCTGCTCTGGGACTCGGCCTGACGCCGCCCCTCAGCGTGCCGCCAGAATCTTGTTGATGGCAGAAATCGCCCTTTCGCACCCGCGCACACCCATGCGGACGCGGCTCAGGTCCCCCTGCTCGGCCGCCTGCTCGATCTCCTCCAGCAGCGCATCGAGTCGTTCGGCGCCGGCTGTGCGAGCGGTGGAGCGGAGCTTGTGGGCGTGGTAGACCACATCGCCCGCTGTTTCGTGGATCAGGGCCTCAAACAACTTCTCGCTGCCTGCGGAGAGTTCCGTAATGCACAGGTCGAGCATGTGGCGAACAAACGTCGGGTCGCCCATGGCCATCGCTTCCAGGAACTTGACGTCGACCGTGATCGGCCCCAGGTCCGGTACATCCTCGATCAACTCGAATCGAGATGTGAGCTTGCTGGATAGCTCCGCCAGCTTTAGCTGTACCCCGTCCACTTCGGCATTTTCATCGCGCAGGTTCAGTGCGAGAATCAGGTGGTGTTCCTGGGCGAACAACACGAACACACCGGCCGCGCCGCGTCTGCTTAGCAAACCGGACGGCGGCTGGTCGCAGGCCATCCACCCGAATGCGCCCACCGAGCGCGCCCACTCTGCCGTTTCGTGGTCGGCATCGATGACACGCGCCGTCCTTCCCTCAGGCACCGCCTTCACGAGTTCGTAGCCCTCGCCAGGATCACGATGCAGATAGCCGTCTCGCACCCAGAGAGCCACATAGTCCACCCCTTCAGAACCAGCCAACTCATCCACGAACGCCCGACACATGCCACGCAACGTGGACCTGGTGGGGCGCAGTTCTTCCTTCGATACCGGCTGCATGCCGGGCCGGAGGCCGCGAGGTTTATGTGGGGCTGCGTTCGCCATGGTCGGATGTCGATGAGCCGCGCACACAGCACGACTGGTCTCTTGATCGGCTGAAGAAGCCAAAAGACAAGCCCACGCCGAAGGCTTTCGGCGACCGACGCAACCTGCGACCGGCCGAATCGAGGCGGTTCTCAGAGTCGGAAGAGGTCGGTCTCGGGCTTCATCACAAACCACGCAAACGCAAAGACGTCCGCATGCGTCAGGGGCGTCAACTCGCTGCCCGCCAGCGGCCCTGAGACGCCGCGGCCGGCGATATTCCATCGGGTACGAGTCTCCAGGTCCTCGAATTCGTCGCCTGCGGGGCGAAAGGTCAACACCCGATCACCCAGCCGACGGGAAAACACACCGGTGGATCCGATTACCCTGGATTGGGCGATGCGTTCGTCGTCGAGTGCAGACCTCGCGCCGTCGGCTGTGTGGAAAACCACGAGCGGTTCGCCGGCAAGCTCATCATTGATGACGCGACGACTCCGCGTGATGTCGTGCGCGTAGGCCCGACTCCGCGAGCCGATTTCCACGCCGACCACTTTCTCCATCGGCGGCAACCTGTCGTCCACGGCACCCTTGAAGAGCCACGGCCGCTGCTCAACGTCATCGTAGCCCACGTACGGGTTCTTTCCGTAGTCGCGGCGGTGACCCGTGTCCCGCGACAGCACGACCCCCTCAGGAAACGCGCCCCGGAATTCAGCGAAGGACACAATCTGCGCCGGCACCCGGTCCAGTACTCTTCCGGTCATGGCTCCGACCAGGGCCTCGCCGGTCAATTGCTGCCACAACGAGTGGGTTTGCCGATCGTACATCACCAGATCCGAGTGTCGCAGCATCCCGGACACCGCGAAGTCGAGCGCCTCTCCGTCCACCGTGCGAAAGAATGCAATCGCTGAATAGCACAGCGGGCAGAACGTGACCGTGATCGCGCGGCCCTCGATCTCGTCGTTGACGATCTCATGCCACGTGAGGATTTGCAACGGGTAGGCCCTCGCCTCTGCGCCGAGGCGGATCTGGATCACGGGCTCGCCGTCCGCCAGCCACTCCCCCGCTGCGGAGGCGGAGATGAATCGGGGACTATCCACAGCCGGAATGGCACCTCGGGGCACATTCACTTCCAGCTCGGAGAAGGCAATGCTTGACCGCCCCCAATCGGTGCGCCACCCGTCTTCTCCAAACGGTAGCCGCGGCTGGGCTGTGACGCTCGGCACCACCAGCAGAATCAGAAACCACATCGCTCGCATGGGTCTCTGATTGCACCGGCCGGCCGCCGTTACAACCGTGTCGTTCACGTGCCTTGTCAGGAGTTGCTCCGTGCGCCTACTATGTGCCACGCACTCAGCCACCTTGCCATGCAGTACATACCCCTCGCGGGGCGCGTTTTCTATTCGGCCATCTTTCTCATGTTCGGGCTGAGCCACTTCACGCAGACCGCCGTCATGGCGGAGTTCGTTCCGTCCTACCTGCCGGCGCCGACGGTGATCGTGATCGTTACCGGGTTCATGATCGTTTCCGGCGGGCTGATGATTCTCCTGGGCTATCGGGCCAGGACCGGCGCGCTTCTGCTGGTCATCTTCCTGATTGCGGTCGTGCTCATGGTGCACCTGCCGGGTTTTGCCGAGGGTGATCAGGTCGCCACCGGCAACTTCATGCGGGATCTCGCCCTGGCCGGCGCTGCTCTCATGATCCGGTACTTCGGGTCCGGTCCCAAGAGCCTGGATGAGCGGGAAGCCGCGGTGGAGGCGGCCTACCCTGGCGGACCCTCCGCGCGACAGGGCTCCCCTCTTCGCTGAACGCGCGCCTGCAGCCGCTCAGGCCGCCCTCGCCGCCGCGACCCGATCGGCGATGGTGCGTCCGATCTGCAGCCCTGCCGTGGCGGCCGGAGACGGAGCGTTGCAGACGTGGATCTGATGCGGACGTTCGAGAATGAGGAAGTCGTCCGCCATGGAGCCATCCGGCATGACCGCCTGCGCGCGAATGCCTGACGGCGCCGGCTTCAGGTGCTCCTTCCGTACCGCGGGAATCAGTCGCTGCAGCTGCTTGAGGTACTGTCCCTTGAAGAGGGCGCAACTCAATTCGTGGATGCCCTGCCGCCAATGCTCCGACATGAGGTGGCGGAATCCGCTGTACCGCAGGTAGTCCCACATATCGAGCAGGTTGACCTGGGGAATGCGGTACCCTTCCCGGGCAAACGCCAGCAGAGCGTTCGGTCCGCACTCCACTCCCCCGTTGACCATGCGCGTGAAATGCACGCCCAGAAAGGGGTACGCCGGGTTCGGCACGGGGTAAATGAGAGTATTGCAGAGGTGCTCTGCCTCCGGCGCCAACTCGTGGTAGTGACCCCGGAATGGCACGATGCGCAGCCCGGGGTTGACGCCTCCCATACGGGCGATGCGGTCCGAGTGCAGTCCCGCGCAGTTCACGAAGAGCGAGGCTTTCAGGTCGCCCTGGCTGGTGCCGACCACCATGCCCCCCGACTCCTGACGGAGATCCCGCACGGCCGTGCCCTTGCGGATCTCAACGCCTAGTTCGGTAGCCCTTTCCGCAATGCGCGTACAGACGGCGGCATAGTCGGTGATTCCGGCATCCTCCACGTGCACGGCGGCCAGGCCGGTCACGTGTGGTTCGTGCTCCCGGAGCCCATCGGCCGTAACCCAGGAACAGGCGACCCCATTGGCCTGCCCGCGCTCAAAAATCCCCCTGAGTCGCGCTACCTCGTCTTCGGTAACCGCCACGATGACCTTGCCGCACATGTCATACGGCAGGTTTTCCCGCTCGCAGAACTCCACGAGTGTTCGACGCCCGACCGTGCAGTTTCTGGCTTTCAGGGAGCCGGGTTTGTAGTAGATGCCCGAATGGATGACGCCAGAGTTGCGGCCGGTCTGATGGGCCGCCAGTCGGTCCTCCTTCTCCAGGACAACGATGGGGCCCAGCCCGTCCTGCGCCAGGCGATAGGCCGTCGATAGTCCTACGATGCCGCCGCCGGCTACGGCGACCTCAAACTGTTCCATCTACGCCTTGTACTTGTCGGGCAGGCCATGATTCAGGAGGTACTGCATCGCATCGACAAAGCGATCCAGTTCCTCGAGGGTGGTGTACACGTTCGGCGTAATGCGATTGCCCTCAAACTCGGCGTGCTTGATCGGGGTAACGATGATGCGGTGCCGATCCCAAAGAAAACGACCGATGGCCGCACAGTCGATGCCGTCCACGTCCACGACGCCGATGCCACAACTCTGGCCCGGCTTCAAGCTGGTCTGCAGGGTGACGCGCGGATCCTCTAGCAGCGTATCCGCCCAGTAGCGGGTCAGATAGCGCAGACGTTCGGTCTTGCGATCGGCGCCGATACCCTGGTGGAAGGTCAGCGCCTCACCGATGGCCAGGTAGTTTGCGGCCGGATGGGTACCGATCTCCTCGAACTTGCGAATATCGCCGTCCATCTTTTCGGGCGCGGCCATCATCGGCCACAGCCCCGGGATCTTGTCCTTGCGCACGTACAGCATGCCGGTACCGTGCGGGGCAAAGAGCCATTTGTGCAGGCTGGTTGCGTAGTAGTCGCAGTCCAGGTCCTCATGCTTGAAGGTGAAGTGCGCAAACGAGTGGGCGCCGTCCACAATCACCGGAATGTCGTACCGGCGGGCCATGTGCACGACTTTCTTCACGGGCAGGATCTGCCCGGTGATATTGACGATGTGGCACATGAGGATGGCCTTGGTGCGCGGCGTGATGTGCTCTTCAAACAGCCGCACCACCTCGTCGTCATCTTCAGCCGGGATCGGCAGCGGAAATTGTACCAGCTTGATGCCTTCGCGGCGTTCACGCTGCTGGAAGGTCGTGATCATGCGCCCATAGTCATGGGTCGTCGTCAGCACCTCATCGCCCGCCCGCAGGTCGATGCCCAGTTGGCAAATCTGTAGGCCCTCCGACGCGTTTCTGGTCAGTGCAATCTCCTCGCCGTCGGCGCCGAACTCCCGGGCGATGCGCTGTCGCACGCCCTCCCGCTGGGGCTCCAGAATGCGCCACATGGTGTACACCGGCGCTTTGTTGGAATAGTCCAGGTGCCGCTTCATGGCGTCCTGAACCACCGCCGGGGCCGGGCTGACACCGCCGTTGTTCAGATTGACCAGGGACCGGTCCACCGTCCAGGCCTGCTGGATTCGGTACCAGAATTCCTCATCCGTGGCCAGTTCCTCGGGCGTGCCCGGCCAGGCGTTCAGGGTTTCGAGAAGGGCCGGGATGCCGGCTGGATTCAGGGCGGCGGTGGCGACGGCAGCTGCGGCCGGTCTCCCCACCGCGCCCAGGAAGGCGCGTCGCGAGTACATGGGTGCGCTGGGAGGTGCTCAGACCGGCAAGGTAACGGCTGGTCCCGGCTTGCCAAAGTGCTACCGTCTCAGGGCAGCACAATGCACCCGACTTCTTCCGAGTGATCGATGATCAGCGCATCCGACGGCACGTCTCGAATCAGTCGCAGGATGGCCCAATCGCCAACGGCCGACACCAGCATGAGGTACCCGAACATGGTCGCAAACGCATGGTTGGTCGAGATGCCGTAGAGCACGGGCGCGACTCCCAGCACGAAACCGGGCAGCGCGAGAATGAAGCGATACCAGCGCGCCGTCACCGGACGGTCCCCGTGCACGAACACCACACCGTCGCGCCAGCGCACCCCGAAGTGCAGCTCGCCCAACCGGACGCCGGCGGCGAGCATGGGCAGAATGTGAAGCAATTCGTGCACCACAATCGCAACCACGTAGGCAACCAGCAGCCACAAACCGGCCTGCGCCCAGGCATCCGCGCTCGCGTGAGGCCATCCCCAGATGACCAAGTGAAGGCCCAGCGTGGCCAGAGTCAGCGGGGCCAGTCCCCGCCAGAGGATCGACAGGATTTCGTCTACGCTGAGCGTGCGCTCGTCGCCTTCAAGCGTCGCGGCATCAGGCTGCAAGCGTTGGGAAGACATCGTACAGCGAACGGCCCATGAAATAGATGGCGAGCATGGTCAGTACGAATACCAGGGTTACGAGTGCCGGAGGACGATAGACCTCCTCCAGAAGCCGATCCCCGTAGTACCGATCGTCTTCCTCGTACCGCTCCATGCGCTCGTCGCGGTAGCGTTCGAGGTCGGCGTCCTGGTACCGCTCGATGCTCTGTGTCTGTTCGTTTGCTGCCATGAGTCCGTGAATGCCGTCCGGGCATGCTTCGTCCTTCAAGGATACGTGCGAAAAGGCCGATTTCGCGCTCCGGGTGGGATGAATTCGACCGACCGCTCAGTCCAGCCCAAAAGCCGCGGCTACCTGCTCTGCATCCATAAGCTCGGCGTCGGCCTCGGGAATCATCTCCTTGGTCACCAGGAAAGGGCCCAGGACCAGAGCGTCCATGTGCGTGTGCCGAAAACATCGGTAGGCATCCTGGGGCGTACATACGATGGGCTCTCCGCGCACATTGAAGCTGGTATTCACCAGGACCGGACAGCCCGTCCTCTGCTCAAACGCACGCAACAGCGCGTGGTAACCGGGATTGCTTTGCGCACTGACGGTTTGCACGCGTGCCGAGCCGTCCACGTGGGTCACCGCCGGAATGCGTGAATCGATGTGCTGCAGCCGGTCCAGTCCCTCACCTTCAATGCGGGCATCCCGGACATCGCACACCAGCAGCATGTAGGGACTCTCGGCCTCGAGGTCGAATTCCTGCGCCGTGCGCTCAGCGAGCACGCTCGGCGCAAACGGCCGAAAGCTCTCACGGAACTTGATTTTCAGGTTCACGCGTCGTTGCACCTCCCGACCGCGCGGGTCCGCCAGGATGGATCTGTTTCCGAGCGCGCGGGGTCCGAACTCCATGCGGCCGTCAAACCGGCCTACCACCTTGCCGGACGCCAGCACCTCGGCGATCTCCTCCGCAGGCTGTTCCATGCGGCGAAACGGGATGTCCTCTTCCTGCAGAAAGGCCCGCAATTCCGAATCTGACCAGGCGGGGCCGAGATACGCGCCCTGCATGGCATCTGAAGGGTCCTCCCGCGGAGCTCCGCCGTGCAGATACCAGGCCGCCAGCGCCGCACCCAGCGCTCCCCCAGCATCGCCGGCTGCCGGCTGGATCCAGAGCCGTTCGAACGGGCTCTCGCGCAGCAGGCGACCGTTGGCCACGCAGTTCAGGGCGACACCCCCGGCCAGGCACAGGTTCGAAGCGCCGGTCTCGCGATGGGCCTCCGCGGCCAGAAGCAGCATGGCCTGCTCGATGACCACCTGCACGCTACGCGCGAGATCCATCTCCCGGCGGGTCAGCGGCGACTCGGGATCGCGTCGCGGCCCGTCGAAAAGTCGCTCGAACGACCGCCCGGTCATGGTCAACCCGGTCGCGAACGTGAAATGGTCCATGTTCAGGCGGAAGGACCCATCGTCCCGGAGGTCGATCAGGTGATCCCTAATAGCCTTCACGTAGCTCGGCTCGCCGTAGGGAGCGAGCCCCATGAGCTTGTATTCGCCGGAGTTGACCCGGAACCCGCAGAAGTAGGTGAACGCCGAGTAGAGCAGGCCCAGCGAGTGCGGAAAATGCAGCTCCTTGCTGAGCGTGAGACTGTTGCCGCGCCCCAGCCCCATGGACGTGGTGGTCCATTCGCCGACCCCATCGGTCGTGACTACCGCGGCCTCGGCAAACGGAGAGGGAAGAAACGCGCTGGCGGCGTGGCTGAGGTGGTGCTCGGGGTAGAGGATCTGCCCTGAGTAGTCGAGCTCCTTTTCGATGAGCTCCGGAATCCACAATTTGCGCCGCAGCCAGATGGGCATGGATTCCAGGAACGAACGCAGGCCGCGTGGTGCGAAACTTACGTACGTCTCCAGGAGCCGCTCAAAGGTCAGGAAAGGCTTGTCGTAGAAAGCCACCGCATCCACATCGCCCATTTCGATCCCTGCCTCACCCAGGCAGTACGCGATCGCGTGGGATGGGAAAGACGGATCGTGCTTGCGCCGGGTAAACCGTTCCTCCTGGGCAGCCGCTGTGATGCGGCCATCCTGCACCAGGCAGGCCGCGGCGTCGTGATACCAGCAGGAAAGGCCGAGAATGTTCACTTCCCGAAGTGATAGGCGAAGCTGAGCCACGGAATGGCCGGAAAGTCGGCATCCTCGCCCACAACGCCCACCAATCCGAGATCAGCCGCCAGTCCGGAGCCGAAGAAGCGCACGCCTGCGATAACCACCGCGCCAGCCGCCAGCGTCGGGACGAGATAGGATTCGACCATGAGTTTGGTCCGCCGGCTGGTTACACGCTCCAGGCCCAGGAGGACGACAGGGTTGGCATCTACCTCACCGTCTGCGAAGCCGAGCCCGGCGCCGACAGTGAACGCCTTGTCGGGGGCACCGCGGGTCCAGGCACCGTACATCACGCCCGCTCCCCCGCCGTCTCCAAAGCCGGCCAGCACCCCGATACTGCTTTGCGTGCGCCCTGAATTGGAGATGCCCAACCTTGGGGCGACCCAGACCACATCGCCAAAGGCCTGTGGCATGAGCAGGGTGCCGCCGGCCATGGTGAAGCGATCCGTGATACCATAGGCTGCAAACCCGAAAAAGACGTAGTAGGCCGCCAGATAGCCCTCCGACTTCTCGAGACTTCGCCCGGTCGGACCGAAGAATAGGCGCGATCCATGGGGGTCGAATCTGCGCAGTTCTCCATCGTCGACCCGGCCGCTGATACGTCTTCGCGAGGCGATTTCCGACTTCAGGATTCGGACTTCCGAGCCTCCCAGCGTGCGGAGCATGACCACCTCATCGTCTTCTGAGGTGACCGAGCCGACGAACCTGGAGCCGTCCCGGAGCTCGATTTCGGTCAGAACCTGTACCGAATCCGTGCGCGCCTGTCCGGAGACGGCAACGGCGGGGACCAGCAGAAGGCAAAGCAGGAGATAACGCATGGCCGACAGAATAGGTGATGCCGCCGAGAACGCAACCGCGCCCCACAGCGGATGGGGAACTCCCCCGTGCAGGTCCCGCGACTGCTAGCCCAGCTCAGCCAGAGTCGCCTGAAGTTTCTCGACCTCCACCCTCGCATCGGAGGCCTTCTGGCGCTCTTTCTCAACCACGGCGGGAGGAGCCTTCGAAACGAACTGCTCGTTCTGAAGCTTGCGGGTCACGCCGGCCAGAAACTTCTCTTTCTGCTCGATTTCCTTGCGCAGCCGGTCCCGCTCGGCATCCAGATCCACCATGCCGGCCAGGGGCACGTAGACCTGATGCGCGCCGACGACAAACGCGGCCGATGCCTTTGGCCGATCCATGCCCACACCAACCGTAAGGTCGCTGACGCGGGCAAGCTTCGTGAAGTAGTCGGCGTTGGCTTCGAGCTCGGTTGCAAGGGCCTGGTTGTCGACGCTTATCGTCGCGGCGATTTCCTTGCCCGGCCCGACGCCGTACCGCGACTTGACGTTGCGCATGCCCGAGATCATCTCCTGGATGAGCGCGAATGTCTCCACCGCGGCGCCGTCGACCTCGGCTGTATCGGCCTGCGGCCACGCCTGGTGCATGAGGCTCTCGCCGTCCTCCCGTCCGCGCAGCTGCCACCACAGATCCTCCGTGATGAACGGCATGAAGGGGTGCAGGAGGTGCAGCATCGTATCGAAGAGATCGCTGGCCAGCGCGATCGCGCCGCGGTCCATCTGCTCCCCATACGGCGGCTTTACCAGCTCCAGGAACCAATCGCAGTAGTCGCCCCAGAACAGGGTGTAGATGCGAGTCAGCGCTTCATTCAGGCGATAGCGCTCCAGGTCTTCCTCGACGGCGGCAATGGTCTGATTGACGCGGCTCACCATCCAGCGCTCGACCAGCGACAGGTCCTCAAAGGAGCGGCTCCGGGCGTAGGTCTGCCCCTCCTCACGGAACTGCCCGAACACGTTGAACGCGTTCCAGATCTTGTTCGCAAAGTTGCGCCCCATTTCGAAGCGCGTCGGATCCAGTTTGATGTCCTGCCCCTGCGCGCAGAGGATGGTCAGGGAGAATCGAACCGCATCGGCCCCGTACTGCTCGATCATCTCCAGCGGATCGATGCCGTTGCCGAGGCTCTTGGACATCCACCGGCCGTGCTTGTCCTTGATCATCCCCGTGATGAAGATGTCGCGGTACGGCGGCTCGCCGGTGAAATGCAGGCCCGCCATGATCATGCGGGCAATCCAGAAGAAGAGGATGTCGTAGCCGGAAACCAGGACTGAGCCAGGGTAGAAGTACTTCAGGTCCTCCGTCTCGTTGGGCCAACCCAGGGTCGCAAACGGCCACAGCCAGGAGCTGAACCACGTGTCGAGCACGTCCTCGTCCTGCACCATACCGGGCTCGGGCTGGTCGACGGACACCTTGAATCCTTTCGATTCGTCGATCTCGCCCTGTACGTCCAGCCAGTACCAGACTGGAATCCGGTGGCCCCACCAAAGCTGGCGGCTGATGGTCCAGTCCCGGATGTTCTCCAGCCAGCGGAAGTACTCGTTCTCCCAGCGCTTCGGATGAAACTTGATGGTGCCGTCGCGCACGGCCTCCAGCGCGGGCTCCGCGAGCGGCTTCATGCGCACGAACCACTGCCGGCTGATCAGCGGTTCGATCACCGCCTTGGACCGGCTGGAGATCGGCACGGTGGTCCGGTACTCCTCGATCTTCTCGAGCAGTCCGGCCGTTTCCAGGTCCTCGACGATCTTTTTGCGCGCATCGAAGCGGTCCATGCCCTCGTAGGTGCCGCCGTGCTCATTGATGGTCGAGTCCGGGTTCATGATCGAGATGATCTCCAGCCCGTGCTTCTGACCGATCTCGAAGTCGTTCTTGTCGTGACCGGGGGTCACCTTCAGCGCGCCCGCGCCAAACTCTGATTTGACGTAGTCGTCCGCGATGATGGGAATCTCACGTCCGACAAGCGGCAGCACCGCCTTCTGTCCGATGAGGCCGGCGTAGCGCTCATCCTCCGGATGCACAGCAATCGCCGTGTCGCCCAGCATCGTCTCGGGACGCGTGGTCGCAATCGTGATATGCCCATCGCCCGAAGCCAGCGGGTAGCGGATGTACCACAGGTGCCCGTCCCGCTCGACGTTGTCCACCTCTTCGTCCGAGATGGCCGTCATGTCGACGGGGCACCAGTTGATGAGGTACTCGCCGCGGTAGATCAGGTCCTGCTCATAGAGGCGCACGAAGACGTCCTGCACCGCGCGCGAGAAGCCTTCGTCCATGGTGAAGCGCTCCTTGGACCAGTCCGCCGAGTCACCCAGACGGCGCTTCTGCTGCAGGATGATCCCGCCGTACTCCTCCTTCCAGGCCCAGACTTTCTCGACGAACTTTTCGCGGCCGAGGGCATGCCGATCCTGCCCGGTCTCCTTCTTCAGCGTGCGCTCGACGACGTTCTGGGTAGCGATGCCGGCGTGGTCCATGCCCGGCAACCACAGCGCCTCATCCCCCTTCATGCGGCGGATGCGCGTGATGGCATCCTGCACCGTGTCCTGCAGCGCGTGCCCCATGTGCAGCCGCCCCGTCACGTTGGGCGGCGGCATGACGATCACGTGCGGATCCGTGTCGGGATTCGGGCTCGTGCGGAAGAGGTCATGGGACTCCCAGTACTTGTACCACTTCTGCTCGATGGCATGCGGGTCGTACGAGGGGCGCTTTTCCTGGGACATGGTCCGGGCGATGGGGGGAGTGCTTCGGGTTGAGAATGGCGCCAACCGTCCGTCTTGGGCGCGGTTTCAGGGCCGCATGGTATTCGTGGAGGCTTGGCGAGGGTGGTCGTTGCCGCCGCGTCCCGTCAGCCGTGCATGTAACCCGGGCGCCGTTGCCTCGTCCTCCTATCTTTTGAGTGTCAAACTCTCGAGAGCTCCCATGACCATTGACCGCAGGCGTTTCCTTGGATCGGCATTGCTCGGAGGATCGGCGCTCATGGCTGCGCCGGGGATGGTGGCCAAAGCGGCCCGGCGCCGCTCGATGCGCATCCTGATCCTCGGCGGCACCGGCTTCATCGGACCGCACATGGTCCAGACGGCGATCGACCGCGGGCATACCGTGACGCTTTTCAACCGTGGGCGTACGAACACCCATCTCTTCCCGGGGGTGGAGAAGCTGGTAGGAGACCGCAATGGCCAGTTGGAGGCGCTGGAAGGCCGGTCCTGGGATGTTGTGATCGACAACAGCGGCTACTACAAGTCTCACGTGCGCATGTCGGCGGAGGCTCTGAGAGACTCGGTGGATCACTACCTGTTCACCTCCACCATCGATGCGTATCGGGATTTCAATACCCCGTTCTTCGACGACTCCTATCCCCTGCATCCGGCGGATCCCGACCGGCCGGACGACCCCCGTCGATTCTACGGGCAGTTGAAGGCCGACTGCGAGCGCATCGTCCGGGAGATCTATCCGAACAACTCGACCCAGGTGCGTCCGGGCTGGATCGTCGGTCCTGGCGACAACAATCACCTGATGACCTATTGGGTGGTGCGCATCAATCGGGGCGGTGAGGTGCTGGCTCCCGGATCACCGGATGATTACATGCAGCTGACTGATGCGCGCGATCTGGCCGAGTGGTACATCCACATCGCCGAAAACCAGGTCTTTGGTCAGTTCAGTGCGGTCGGGCCCGTGATGACATGGGCGGAATGGCTGTATGGCATGCGGGCCGTGACGCCGGCCGATGTGAAATTCACTTGGGTCGACGCGGATTTCCTGCTGGAGCACGATGCCAAACCCTGGACCGACATTCCCATCTGGTGGCCGACGCGCAACAACTGGGGACCGCCCTCCTATGGAGGCATTGTCGGCGGGGAGGGCGCGTTTTCCATTGACGGATCGAAGGCCCGGGCCCACGGTCTGAACCACCGTACCGTGGCAGACACGGCCAAATCGACGTTGGACTGGTACTGGCAAACGTTCGACGCCTGGCCGGAGGACCGGAGGCCGGGCTTTTCGGCAGCGAGGGAGCGGGAGCTGCTCGAGGCGTGGCATGCAACGCAGGGCTAGGTTCGTCCTTCTGGCGGTGCTCCTGTGCGCTCCGCCGGCACTCGCGCAGTCGAGTGCCGAGCTCGAGCGTGTCTTGTCGGCAGCGCTTGACGAGACGGGGGTGCCGGGATTGCGGGCGGCGATTCGCCTGCCGGACGGCCGGGTCGTAACCGGCGCGGTGGGGGTGGCCGACAAACAGACCGGCCAGCCGCTGGATGATCTGATCGGCATGCCGGGCGGAAGTACCGGGAAGACCTTCGTCGCAGCCCTGACCATGCTGTTGGTGGAGGACGGCACGCTCAGTCTTCGGGATCACGCTTCGAAGTGGATCGGAGACCGGGACTGGTTTGATCGACTTCCGAATGCAGATGAGATCCGGATCCACCATCTCCTTTCCCATAGCTCGGGAATTGGCGACTACCCGGCTACCATGCGGTTCAACATGGCCATGGTGTCCCGCGCCGTTCGTAGCGGCAGCGCCTATTTCGAACCGGAAGAGCTGATCCGCTTCGGGCTGGACCGAAAGCCGTATCACGAGCCTGGAGACGGGTATGTCTACACGGACATCGGCTATCTGCTGCTGGGCCTGATTATCGAGCAGGCTTCCGGGGATGAGTATTACACCCTTCTGGAGGAGCGCATTCTCGATCCGCATGGCTTGTCCAGGGTACGCGCGCAACGGGAATCCGTGCTGCAGGACATCGCGACCGGATACTCCGGCCGAGGCAGCACGATCAAGAAAGACGGACGCATGAAGTTCGACCCGCGCTCGGAGTGGACCGGAGGCGGATTGGTCACGACACCGACCATGCTGGTTGAGTTTATGGCGGCCCTCGGCGAAGGCCGGATTGTCTCACCGGACAGCTTCCGCCGCATGGTGGAACTCGGCTGGCAGAATCCGGAGCACCCGGCATTTCACTACGGTCTGGGCCTGTTCGTGGACAACCACGGCGAGACGCTCAGCCACGGTGGGCTCTGGCCGGGTTTCCGATCGCACATGGTCTACGACGTGCCGACCGGCATTGCGGTAGCCATTCAGACCAACCGCGACAATCGGGTTGACCTGGAGGGCTTGTCGGCGCGCGTGGCGGAGGTGGCATCGGCGGAAATGGCTGCGCGGATCCGGGCCGCGATGTGAGGGCTGGGCGCTGGGGCGGGGCGGGCGCGACGGTCGGGGCGCGGCGGGGCGGAGCGCGGCGGGCGCGACGGTCGGAGCGCGGCGGGGCGCTGGGGCGCGGCGGGGCGTTCGGGCGCGGCGGTCGGGGCGCGGCGGGGCGCTGGGGCGCCCCGGGAGTGGAATAGCGCCCCCGGATTACACAACGCTGAGCGCTGGGGGGGTAGATTCTCGTCTAGTTGAAACTAGATATAGCAAGGGGTTCCTTCCCGGGTGAGTTACGACGTCACCAGAAAG
>JAEPNP010000006.1 GCA_017643395.1 Rhodothermales bacterium
TCCCCGACAACTGGGGCTTCCGGATCTAATGCAGCAACCCGCTCAGAGAGCAATTACACAAAAAGGGTTGCAGTCTCTAGGCCCTCCGGATTCCATCTACGCGCCGGGCGGGGCCCGCAGCACCGCCGAACCGACGCAGAACCGCCGAAATGCCGCAGAACCGCCGCGGCGCCGCCAGACCGCAGCCGCACCGCCCGACCGCCGCGGCACCGCATAACCGCCGCGGCGCCGCCGAACCGCCGCAGCACCGCCAGACCGCCGCGGCACCGCCGAACCGCAGCAGCACCACCGCCAGTTCCTCCACCCCGAGTAAGGGATTTCCCCACGCCTTGCACCCGGCCGCCCCGTCGCGAGACGCGCCGTCGGCTCGCTATACATGGACATGATCCCGGAAAACGCAGTCAGCAACTCGGACGTCCTTCGGGTCGGAGACCTGGTCCTGGACCATCCGGTGCGCTCATTCGACCGTTCCCTCGGCATGCCAGACCCACTGTCGGAGGCCGAACGAGTGCTCTTTGCGGACTTGCAGAAACAGCTCGTCGATCAGGTCCGCGACGTCTTTCCCGATCCGCGCGCGCCGCGAACCGTGGTCGTGGTGCCGTCCCTCAGCATCTCCCCGGACCTGCTCGAGAAGGTGGCCGGCGTCGAGTTCTACGAGGAGCGCATGCTCTTCACTCTGATGCTGCTCCGCCTTCCGGCGACGCGCCTGATCATGGTCACCAGCCAGCCGCTGGCGCCGTCAATCATCGACTACTATTTGAACCTCCTGCCAGGCGTACCGGTCAGTCATGCCAAGTCGCGTCTGACACTCCTCTCCTGCTTCGATGGGTCGCCGCGTCCCTTGTCGCTCAAGATTCTGGAGCGACCGCGCCTGGTGCGGCGGATCCGGGATTCGATTGGCGATGCGCAGGCTGCCCACCTCACGGTTTTCAATGCCACGTCGCTGGAGCGCACGTTGGCCGTGCGTCTGGGCATTCCTCTCTACGCGTGTGACCCAAGCGCCTGCCGCGCCGGCACAAAGAGCGGCGGACGGGAGGTGTTTCGGCTCGCAGGCGTTCCGCATCCACCCGGCTTTGAGAATCTGCATGGTGGTCCTGACATCGTCGACGCCCTTGTGGAGCTCAAGAGTGCACATCCAGGGCTCCGCCGCGCAGCGATCAAACTGGACGAGGGCGTATCCGGGGAAGGAAACGCGGTGTTCGACTTTCCTGCCCTTCCCAAGCGCACCAATGTCCGCCAGGACTTTTCCTCCCGCGTTCCCGAGGAGATTCGCTTTGAGGCTGCCGGGGAAGACTGGCAGCACTTCACCTCGGAGATGACCCGCATGGGTGGAGTGGTCGAGGCCTGGATCGACGGACCGAACAAGGTTTCCCCCTCCATGCAGGGCCGCATCGACCCGCTCGGACGCACCGCTGTCGTGAGCACCCATGACCAGGTGCTGGGCGGCCCGGCTGGTCAGGTGTTCCTTGGCTGCACGTTCCCAGCCCGCGCCGACTATCGGCTGGATATCCAGCGCGCTGGATCCCGGGTTGGCGAGGTGCTGCAACAACAGGGTGTTCTCGGGCGATACGGCGTGGACTTCGTGTCGGTGCAGACACCGCATGGCTGGCGACACTACGCGCTCGAGATCAACGTGCGCAAGGGCGGGACCACCCACCCCTTTCTGATGCTGCAATTCCTGACGGACGGCCGCTATGAGGCCGACACAGGCATCTACCGGGCTCCCTCGGGGGCGCAGCTCGCATACTACGCCTCCGACAATGTGGTCAACCCGCTGTATCGTGGGTTCACGCCGGCTGACCTGATAGACATCGCCGTCAACCACGGGCTACACTTCCACAGCGCCACCCAGGAAGGAGTCGTCTTCCACCTCATTGGAGCGCTGTCCGAATACGGCAAACTCGGCGTACTGTGCATCGCCGATTCCACCACCAGCGCCTACGCCCTGTACGAGGAAACGGTCTCCGTGCTGGATAGCGAGGCCCAGGCGCAGGAAGCCGCGCGCGCCGCCTGCCGGGTATTCCTTAGCTGACCCCGTCCGACACCGGGCACGGGCCCGTTTCGCCGTTCGCCCACCGCCAGAACCGGCGTGTGCTCGATCTCTGCCTGCAGCGAGGCGCGCAATCGGCCGCGTTCTGCCGACGCCCCGCTGGCCCCGTCCGACCCCGCACGGTACTTTAGCGCACTACCATTCGCACCCCTGCCATGTCCCGTCGCCTCTCCGCGCTGCTCGCACTTCTGCTTATTCCGGTTGTGGCCAACGCCCAGTCCGGGCGCATACCCGTCGCTGCCGAAAACGGCATCGTCGTCACGAGCCAGTTCACGGCCAGCGACGTAGGCGTCGACATCCTCAAGCAGGGCGGAAACGCGGTCGATGCGGCCATCGCCACGGCCTTTGCACTCGCCGTGACCTACCCGACCGCAGGCAACATAGGCGGCGGCGGCTTCCTGGTATACCACGGGGCCGACGGCCATGTGACGGCCTTCAACTTTCGGGAAAAGGCTCCGCTGGCGGCGACACAGGACATGTTTCTCGGCCCCGACGGTGAGATCCGGGACAACAGCAACCACGAAGGTCCACTCTCGGTCGGCGTGCCCGGCACCGTAGCGGGCCTATATCTGGCACACGAGCGACTGGGCTCCCTTCCGTGGGCAGACCTGGTTGCGCCGGCAGAACAGCTTGCGCGTGAGGGCATCCCGATGACGCGGTACATGGAGGGCTTCATGAACCGCATGGCCCGCACCACGGAAGACATGTATGCGGCCTCCCGGGCCTCCTTCCTCAAGGACGGCACCACTCCCTACGCACCAGGCGAGAACTGGCAGCAGCCCGACCTGGCCGAAACCCTGCGTCGCATCAAGGAGGGCGGCCGGGACGGTTTCTACAAAGGCGAGACGGCGCGCCTGCTCGCCGAGTACATGGCGATACACGGCGGCATGATCACTGAAGAGGATCTGGCCGCGTACGAAGCAGAAGAACAGGAGCCGATTCACGGCACGTATCGCGGATATGACGTCTACGCGATGTCCCCGCCGAGCTCAGGCGGTATCGCCATCGTTGAGATGCTCAATATCCTGGAGGGTTTTGACCTCGAGGCCATCGGACACAACTCCGCGCTCTACACCCACCTTCTTACGGAGTCCATGCGCCGGGCCTACGCGGACCGCGCCCAGCATGTCGGGGATCCGAACTTCAACCCGGACATGCCGGTGGAGCGCCTCACCTCCAAGGAGTACGCCGCCGAATTGCGGGCCGGAATCGATCTCTACCGCGCGTCCGAAAGCGACTCCGCGCGATTCAACAGCGCTCTGTTGCCCTACGAGAGCGAGGAGACGACGCATTTCTCCGTCGTCGATGCGGAAGGCAACATGGTCTCGCTCACCTATACCCTGGAATACAGCTATGGCTCGCGGTTGGTGGCGGACGGCACCGGCTTCCTGCTCAACAACGAGATGGGGGACTTCAATCCCATCCCGGGCCGTACCACAACGACCGGTCTGATTGGGACCGAGCCCAATCTGGTGCGGCCTGAGCAGCGCATGCTGTCATCCATGACACCGACGATCGTGGCACAGGGAGGCCGGCCCGTTCTTGCCATCGGCAGCCCGGGCGGTCGCACGATCATCAATACGGTGTTGCAGGTCGTGCTGAACACCATCGACTTCGACATGAACGTCGGTCAGGCGGTGGAAGCCCCGCGCATGCATCACCAGTGGCTGCCGGACCGGTCCACGTTTGAGCGCTTTGGCTTCTCGCCCGACACGATCCGGCTTTACGAATTGATGGGGCACGAAGTGCGGTTCCGCAGCCAGCAAGGCCACGCACACGGCGTCACGATCGACTACGCGACGGGCCTGCGGTATGGCGCTGCCGACTCGAGGGCCTACGACGGCAAGGCGTCCGGATACTAGCGGCCCGCGCCCCCAGCCACCCAGCCCGCAACCGCGGGGCCGTCGCCGCAAACGCTGGCCAAGCCCCAGCCCTGCCAGCCACCCCGGCCAGCAGACCTCAGTCCACCTGCGGCACCACAATCAGCCGCAGGTCATACGCCCCCGACTCACCGGCAGAAACGGACGTCACATCAATCCGCCACTTCCCGGTGCCGGTGACCGGTCCGATTCGCGACAACTGCGTCGAGCCTGCATCGTCATTGCGCCAGATCTCACCGGTCGGTGAGGTCACAACCAGGTACCCGTCGAAGCCGAACGACACCAGCTCGAAGATGAACTGACCGTCGGAAGCCGAATCCCATGCATGGGTATCGAAGAACTCTCCCTTCAGGGCAACGGTGTCGGCGTAATCCAGGCGACCCTGCCGGACCTCGACCTGAGCCTCGGCACCCTTGTCTATGAGAAGTGTGTAGGCACCCTCCCCTTCCGAGCTGTACTGACTGGCCCAGACGACCCAGGTCCCGGGTTCGGTGGCCCACAGTTCGACCTGGGAAACGCGCTGGCCGTCAAAGTCGTCATTGACGGTCTCCATGCCGGACGGCGAACGCACCACGAGGTACGTGTCGAACGCGTCCGACTCCATGCGCACGGTCACCTTGCGGCTTCCGACGACTTCAAAGGTGTGTTGGTCGTACCGCTCTCCCCCGCTCCGGGCGGGATCCGAGGACGACAGGGTTCCGGTGAACGTGGTTTGCGCCTGCGCGGCAACTACCGGCAGAATGAGCGCGACGGCGGCAATGAGAGCCTTCATGTCACTAACGGTTACGCATGAGGGAGGGACCGGTGCGTCCCCTTCCTATGCTACCGCGCGGTCGATGTTGCGGGCCGGACCAGAATCGGCAGTCCGCGCCTCAGTCCGTCGCAGGCGGCGACTGCCAGAGCACGTGACGGATCATCCAGCGCCCATCGATCTTTTCCAGCTGGAAATAATCAATGCCCCAGTGGGCCGTCAGCTTCGCGGCGGCGGTCTTGTCCAGCACATCCAGCACCACGATCTCCCGTGGTGAATCGGCCGTGATTCCCTGCCGATTGTCCACGTTCCAGCTTCCGGCCAGCGAGTGAAGCTGCTCGTAGTTCATCGGAGACGAGCGGTAGTCCGCGCTGGGGTCTCCCCGCCAATAGCCAAATTTGACCAGGTCCTTGCTCACGCTCCTTTCGATGCGCTCCGGCTCGACGTCGTAGATCCCCTCCAGGTAATCGAGGACTGCCATGCGCACACCCTCGTGGTCCTCGTGGTTGGCGTGCTGCGCGCTGGCAACTACAGGCATCAACAGAAACAGGATGGGGATCAGCAGGCGCATGGGTCTACTCGGAAGCGTTGAGGAATGCCAGAATGTGGCTGACCGTGGGCACGGTGTTTTCGGGCGATAGGGCCTCGCCCACAATCACGTGGTTGTTGGGATCACCCACATCGCCCACCTCTACGAGATGTTTGCGGGTCTGGATGCGTTCAAAAAATGAGAGCGCCACAGGGATATCAACCACGGTGTCCCCGGCTGAGTAGATCATCAGTACCGGGGCGGTGATCGCGGCCGGGTCCTGCTGCCTGAGCAGCTTGACCGTGCCCATCAGCTCCGCGAGCACTTTTGTCGGGTATCCGTTGGTGGTGTAGGTGGAGTGGGCCTCATTGTACGATTCCCAATTGCGCGTCTCCCCGGTCACCATCTCGGCGATCTGCGTTCCCCAGGGCCAAAGCAAGATTTCCGAGAGCGGATCCGCAGGCTCGAGATGCGGGGAAAGCACCACCAGGGCGTCGATTTTCGATCCCAGTTCCTCGTGGGTCGCGGCCCAGTAAGACAGGGCAGCGCCATTGGAAAGACCGACCAGCAGCAGCTTCTCTCCCAGACGGCTGCCAATCTCAACCGCGTCTGCCGTGTCCTGCACCCAACCGGCCAATGTTGCGTCTCCAAACACTTCTGGCGGCCGGCCATGCCCGGACATGCGAGGCATGTAGGCGTTGGCACCGAGGCGCGCGGACAGCGAGTCCACGAAAGGCCGGGACATCCCGATGGAGCCGGAGAACCCGTGGATGTACACAACCGCCCACTCGGTCCGCGCTCCCGACGAGTCCGCCCAGATCAACTGGTGCTCGGTGCCCGGCACGATATCGTCGAACTCGGCGGCCTTGACGGACACCCAGTCCTGGATATCAAGAGGCTCCCGAAGCGTGGTGAAGGACTCGGTGGCCGCCGGCCGCGGACCCAGCAGCACGGCTGCTGCAAGCAAGGCGACCAGAGTCAGCGATACACGCAGCACGGTCGGTCGGGCAAGGTTGGACATGGAGGATCGGTTTGGGGGTCGCAGAAACGCGTCGGCCGGCCAATCGTTCGCCGCAGGTCCCATCGCCCGAATCCCATGCATCAGACACCGCGCCGCTTCACCATTCACTTCTCCCGGGATGTCGAGGAGGAGTTCGAGGTGCGGTTTACCGGCCCCATGGACCGCATCGTTCCGGAAGATCTGTACGATATCGAGGTCGAGTTCGAGGACGAGGATGGTGAAATCGTGACGATGCCCCTGTTTGCGTCCATCGAGGTCCATGAGCCCCGCTGAGAACGACCATCCCGCGGGCGATGTGGTCGAGACGCTCGAGCACCTCAGGCCGGCACTCCGCGCGGCCGGATTGCACGTGGAGTTGACCACAAAGCGGCATAGACATGGTTTTTTGGTCTATTTCGTGCATGTGAACCGGGAGGTGCGCGAAATCTCCGGGCGCTCTGAAGTGATTGAATACCTGCACGGACTGGTGGACGGAATCCGTCTCAGCGAACAGGACCCACTGAAGCAGTTGGAGCGGGCCGTCAGGGCGGCTCAGCAGGGTAAAACCTGAAATTGGCACCGCCTTTGCAGCCGTGGCCGGCAACCAAAGCCTCTCACGGTCATGTTTGTGTCCGATATCACTGTCTCCCGTAAGCTCGATCGCGCCGCGATGTACACCATTCTGGTGAACCTGAAAAGCGAGCAGGAGGCGATCGACCTCGCCAAGCGCCTGGAAACCGAAGTCGCCGCCGAGGACGTGCGCTCCGAGTTGTTCATCTGGCGTCCCAGCGACAGCCCCACGGTGATCGACGCCTATACCTTCGAGCGCAGCACCGCCGAGGCCGCGCACGCATGGCTGACGACCGTGGCCGAGCAGGCCGCACAGGCCAAGGCTGCCTGACTATTCCGCGCGCAGCGTTCGGGCTGGATCCAGACGGGCCGCCCGCAGCGCCTGCAGACTGACGGTTGCCAGCGCGACCGAGCTCAGCACCAGCGCCGTCAGGCCGAACACGGACCAGCCCAGCTCTGCGTGGTACGCAAAGCGATCCAGCCATCGTGCAGTCATCACCCAGGCAACAGGCATCGCAACCACGAAGGCCACCAGCACCAGCCCTAGAAACTCGCGCGAGAGCAGCGCCACGATGCCCGGGACTGTCGCACCCAGCACCTTTCGCACGCCGATCTCCTTCCGACGCCGGGCCGCGGCGAAGGCGGCAAGCCCGAAGAGGCCCAGACACGCGACGACCACGGCCAGAAGCGTGAAACCGCGCGCAAGTGACTGTATCACCGCTTCACTGCGATAGTCGCGGTCAAAGCGATCGTCCAGGAAGGTTGTCTCCAGGGGTGTCGTGGGATTGAACGTGCGAAAGAGCTCCGAAAAGTGCGCAAGCGCCTGATCCGTGCCGCCCGGGGCCGGCCTCACGAAGAGCCAGGACGTGCCAGAAGGCTCAAGCCGCAGCACCAGCGGATCGATCTCCTGGTAGAGCGACGTGAAGTGGAAATCCTCGACCACGCCCACGATCTGACCGGTTCGACCCCACACGGTGACGGTCTGACCAACGGGATTCTCAAAGCCCATCGCGGCCGCCGCGCGCTCATTGATCACCACGTTGGCTGAGTCGGTGGCGAACTCCCTTGAGAAGCCGCGGCCGGCGGCGAGCTCCATGCGCATCGTCTCCACAAAGTCGTGCCCGACAGTCAGAATGGAATAGAGGGTGTTGTCACCGTCGACCTTGCCGTCCCACCTCACGCCGTCTGAGGTCGATGAGTTCACAGCAATGGGAAGACTGGACGATGTGGTTATTGATGCAATCGACGGATCCGACATGGCCTGCGCCCTGAAGGCGTCATACTGATCCGACAGGCCTCCCGACTGCTGGCTGTAGAAGACGTTTTCCCGGTCCAGCCCGAGATGCTTCGACCGGATGTAGTCCAGCTGCGTCGATACCGCCGCCGCACCGATGACCAGGAGCACACTCAGCGCGAACTGAAACACCACAAGGACGCGGCGCAGGTTTAGCCCACCGCCGCCACCGGGCGTGTTGCGGCGGAGCACGCCGATCACGGAGAACGAGGAGAGGTGCAGGGCCGGGTACCATCCTGCCGTCAATCCGGTCGTGAGTGCCACACCCAGAAACAGCAGCCACATGCCGGGCGTGATGTCCCCAAGCGCCATCTCTTTCGCCGTGATCTCGTTAAACCACGGCAGAGCCAGCATCACGGCCGCGCCGGCCAGCACAAACGCCAGTAGCGCCAGAGCCGTCGATTCTGACAAGAACTGCCCCACCAGCAGACCACGTCCTGATCCGAACGTCTTGCGGACCCCAACCTCCCGAGCGCGCTGCGTAGCCCGGGCCGTTGCGAGGTTAGTGAAGTTGATGGCAGCGATGAGCAGGACAAAGACCCCAACCATCGCGAAGATGCGCAGATAGTCGATGCGCCCGCCGACCAGCACACCTCCCTCGTAGTTGTTGCGCAGGTACACGTCCTTCAGCGGCTGCAGAAAGAGCACCTGGTTCTCGTCGCCATTGTTCTGTGTTATCAGGTCCGCAATTTTGTCGCTTACCGCCTGCGTGCCGGCGTTCGGGGTCAGAGTCACCAGCATGCGCAGCCCGTTGTTGCCCCAGCTGTCCACCCAGTCGTTGCGGCGGGTGAACTCTTCCATGGAGAGCACGAAGTCCGGCCGATAGGTCGCCTGCGGCTTCGGATCCGCGTACACCATGGTCACCACGACATCCATGCGGTCCTCCAGTACGAGCGTACCGCCCAGCACCGCCTGCGGCCCTCCCGACGCGTACTCCGCCGGGAAGTACTTCCGCGCCATCGATTCGGACAGGGCAATCGACTCCGGCGCCTTCAGCGCGTCGGCGGGGTCACCGGCCAGCACATCGTGCGAGAGAATGCGGAAGAAGTCGGGACCCGCGTGCAGACCTCCCTCCCGCGCCATCTGATCGCCCCGCCGAAAGGCCAGATGCTGGCTCCAACTGACCAGGCTCGCCTTTTCAATCTCCGCGTACTCCTCATCGAGCACCTCGTCCAGCTTCGCCGTAATCGCCGGCCAGGTGAAGATGCGGTCCCCGTAGTACGACGTGCGCATGACGCGGTGCACACGGTCCACCTCGTCGTAGTGCGTGTTGAACGCCATCTCATCATTGATCCACATCAGGATCAGGAAGGCGGCCACGAAGCCGAGCGCGAGCCCGGAAACGTTGAGGAGCGTGTAGGACCAGTCGCGCCGCATACCTCGCAGGGCGACGCGCAGGATGTTCTTCCACATGGGGAGCGGACTGTCGATGGGCTTCTGTCAAGAGACAGTCGGCGCAAGCAGATGGTTGGCACGCGCGGCTTCTGTGGCCCTTGCGGCCTGCTTCCATCGCTTTATGGGGTAAGGCAATTCACTGCACCCATGAAGCTTCCCTCCCATCAGGCCAATCGGATCCGCGGCCACGCCGAATGTGTGAACGGCTCAATCACCGGCGAAGTCCAGAACTTCTCGGATTGGTGCGTCACGGTGCTTGCGCTCGAGGTCCACATTGACGGATACGAAGACCGTCCGGTGCGTGCTTCCGAGTATGTGGTTCGGCTGCCGGAGCCGGTGCCGCCCGGAGGCAGCTTCGTGTTTTCCAGGCCGGTAAGTGCCTGCAGTGGAAGCGGCCGCTGGACCTGGCGTCTGGCACGGGTCTATGGCTTCCCCAAGGTGCACATTCCGAGGGTCAGAGAGAGTGTGCCCACGGAGGCGGCGTAGTCGCCGGAGCACCTGCGCAATCGACGTGCTGGTTGCGACGGCGTCTACGAACTCTTCGTTGGAAAACGATCGCGCTCTACCCACCGGCATCACTGGTTATTTCGGCTTCGAACAACTCTATATTGGGCCGTCAGCCGACCGCTGCTCGCCGGGATGGCGGAATTGGTAGACGCAACGGACTCAAGGATGGGTCTCCCGGGGGGAAACGCCCGGGTAACAAAGGAATCAAACTCGGTGAACCCTTACCGGCTTCTGTCGCTGGCAACGCCGAGCCAAGCCCCTCCCGAGGGGAAGGTGTAGAGGCCAGACGGTTCCTGCCTACATCGGTCTTCCGACATGGTAAAGGCATGGTCCAGACCACAAACTCTTGCGAGGCCGCGAAAGCGGTAGTGGTACGTAAAATCCGTTGGGGCATATGTCCCGTGCGGGTTCGAGCCCCGCTCCCGGTACCGAAGGGGTGCCTTCCTCGTGAAGGTACCCCTTCCTTGTGACACACTCTTGTCACAAGCCCGCGCCTACGTTGGCGCAACTTTCCCGAGGTCCGCTTTGCAGGAGACACTTCACGTCAACCTGTCGATGAACAAGGAGGTCACCCGAATCGACCAGCCATGCACCATCCGGCTGTGTTTTGATGGGGACGGCACTGCCTGCGTACGCATCATCAAGCAGAACGGAGATGTGGTAGAGATTCCCGTCTTCCGGTCCATCAATTTCGCGAAGGAGCTCGTGGTGTGAGCCGACGGCCGCAAATCGCGCATTTTGCGCTCTGGCCCGTACTCATGAGTGGAACCGGGACGGCCGCATCCGTTGAAAGGCGTCCCGCTCACCCCTCGGTCCCCATGCGCGCTCTTCTGATTTTCCTCGTCGCCGGCCTGGCGGTTGGATGCACATCCAACACGGAGGGCAACCTGCCCGAACAGGGCACGATCGTGGAATACAAGGACGCCCCGGACGAGCGGTATCAGGTCACATGGGCCGGCATCTCGGACTATGACCAGGGCGCCTGCGAGGTGAATGTGCCCTGCGTGCACCTGCGACACACCGGCAGTGCCGCCACCCGCACTGAAGTGGCCGTCACCCTCGCCGAATACAACCAGCAGTTCCGCGAATTGAAGTGACCGGTGGCCCGGTCCAACCTGGTCAAGGGACTCTTCGCCCGCCGGGCGGAAAGAGCCGCAGTCAAGCGCTTTGCCCGCTGTGAGCAGCGTACGGGCGATGTACTTGCGATAGCCCCCACCCTGCGGACCCAGGCGCAAGGCGCCCTGGTCGATATTGCGCGATCCCCGGAGGCAACCCTGGAGCGCCGAGTAGCCGCCATGCTCGAGCTCACCGAGCGCACGCTCGGCATGCGCCCCTACCCGGTCCAGATCGCCGCAGGCCTGGCCCTCCTCGAAGGCCACATGGTGCAGATGGACACGGGCGAAGGAAAGACGCTGGCCGCGGTCATCCCTGCCGCCCTCCTGGCCATGGAACATGGCGCCACCCATGTGCTCACGTTCAACACCTATCTGGCCGAGCGTGACGCGGCGTGGATGGGCGCCTTTTACCGTGCACTCGGACTGACGGTCGGTGCGGTCTCCGGCGACCCCGATGCCCGCCGACATGCCTACGCCTGCGACATCACGTACGCCACCGCGAAAGAAGCGTGCTTCGACCTGCTCAGAGACCATCGAGCCTTCTCCCAGGCGGAACGTCTGCACCGCCCACTGCGCGCGGCCATCGTGGACGAAGCCGACTCCATCCTGATTGACGAGGCGAGGATTCCGCTGGTCCTGGCCGCCGATCGCGAACGCTCGGGCACGGATCCGGCGCGCATCGCCCGACTGGTCGCTGACCTGGAACCCGGCAGCCACTACGAGCAGGATGCCACCGCGATGACCGTAGACCTCACGGACCGGGGGCTGCAGCATCTGGAACGACAACTGGGCATCGACAGCCTGCACGATCCGTCGCGCTACCTGCTGCTCACCGAGCTGAATCAGGCCCTGCACGCCGCAGCGCTGCTCACCCGGGATGAAGACTACATCGTGCGCGATGCACGCATTGAGATTGTGGATCCCCTGACCGGACGTGTCGTGCCGGATCGGCGATGGCCAGACGGCCTGCAGGCTGCCGTCGAAGCCAAGGAGGGCGTACCGATTCAGCCCGGTGGCCGCATCCTGGAGCGGATCACCATGCAGCATTTTCTCGAGCACTATCCCGCGCGCGCCGGCATGACGGCAACGGCCGTCGATGCGGCCGAGGAATTCGAGGAGGGCTACGGGATGCCGGTCGTCGTGGTGCCACCGCATCGCCCGAGCGGACGGGATGACCTGGTCGATTCGATTTTTGCCACAACCGGGGCCAAGGAGCGGGCCCTGGCAGACCGGGTCCACGCCATGACCCGTCGCGAACGACCGGTGCTCGTGGGCACGGCCTCCGTGGCCGAGTCGGAGCGCATTCAAACGCTGCTGAGGGACCGCGGCACGGACTGCGCCGTGCTCAATGCCCGCAATGACCGCGAAGAGGCCGCGATCATCGCCGACGCCGGTCTGCCCGGCAGGGTGACGGTCTCGACCAACATGGCGGGTCGCGGCACGGACATTCGCCTGGGTGGACACGATGAGGCCTTGAGGGAACAGGTTGTGCGGGCGGGCGGCCTGCATGTCATCGGAACTACTCGACACGAATCCAGACGAATCGATCGCCAGCTCCGCGGCCGCGCCGGCCGCCAGGGAGACCCGGGAAGCAGCGAATTCCTCATTTGTCTCGAGGACGCCATGATGGAGCGATTCGAGATCGACGAACTGGTGCCGAAACAGCTGCGGTCGACCCTGCAGCGCACGCGCCTGCAACACCCCATGGTGCAGCGGGAGGTAGACCGCGTTCAACGCATCGCAGACTCCCGAAACCGGGAAATCCGCGGAACGACTGCCCGATACTCTGCAGTCCTGGAGCAGCAGCGCAAACAGGCGTCCCGGATTCGGGAGCCGTTCGTGCACGAAGCGCCTGAGCCCATCGGCCGCCTGACCGCAGAACACACGAGGCGGCTCTACCTGGACACGTTCGATACGCTCTGGGCGGACCATCTGGCCCTGGCAGCCGACATTGAAGAAGGCGTGCACCTGGTTCGGCTCGGGGGTCTGGATCCTCTGCGCGAATACAACAAGCAACTGGCGGAGGCATTCCGTGATTTCGAAGAGCGCCTGCACCAGGAGGTCGCCGAGCGGGCCGCAAGGGCTGCGCAGGATCCGCCGCCGGGCCCCGGCTCGACGTGGGCCTATCTGGTCAGCGATCGAGCCGGGTCACCGCTGCAAAACATGTTGTTCGGATCGGGCGCGGGTGCGATCTCGGCTGTCGGAGCGGCGATGTTGTGGCCGGTGCTCATGATGTGGGGCTGGCGGGAGCGTCGGCGCCGGCGGGACTGAGCGTGGTGGACCCCCGCCCCGCTCGACGACAAATCCCCGGCGACGCTCGACGACGGACCGGCCCGCCACACTCAACGACGGATCCCCCGCCCCACAGACCGGTTCTCTGCCGCGATGAGCCCCGAAAACACCACTGAGGCCCTGCTAGATGTAGCGCGGGAATTCGCCTCCCGCGCCCACGTGCCCTACTCCCGCCGTGCGGCTTCCGCGGCCGTGCTTCTCCCGGACGGGGGGATTGTCGCGGGCGTTCGGGTGGAGAGCGCCTCGTTCCCGCTCACAATCCCGGCCGCGTTGAACGCCGTCACGACGGCCGTCGCCATGGGCCATCGGGAACTGGTGGCTCTCGCCGTGGCCGGACCCGTGCCCGCATCGACGACCGCCCTGGCATCCGGCTTCGGCCTCCTGCCTGCCGGGGATCGGTTCTGGTGCTGGAACGGAGCCGTGCCCACACCACGGGACGTGCGCAGCCCGTTCATTGTGCAGGCGAACGGTGACATGATCGCGCTCGCCCGCGAGGCCGCGCGCAGGGCGCATATCCCGGAATCCGAGTTCCCTGTCGGCGCGGTATTGCGTACGCGCGACGGCCGACTCATCCCGGGCTGCAACGTGGAACACCCCGATTGGACGTGCATTCTCTGCGCCGAGCGCAACGCTCTGGGCACCGCAGTTACGTACGATGCCCTCCCCGCCGAAATGCTGGCGCTGAGTTGCCCGACGGCGCCCGATGCATCACCCTGCGGTGCCTGTCGCCAGTTGATATTTGAGCTGATCCGGGACGCGACCATCACGATCGACCGGGGCGCCAAACCCGCCGAACGTATATCGCCCTCCTCCCTGTTGCCGGGAGCCTTCTCCGGAAGCGCGCTGAGCTCCTAGAAGACCACCTGATTCCGCCTTCATGCTCTACCTGATCCTGCTCTTTATCCTTGGGTTGGGCGCACTGTATCTGGGGGCAGACTGGTTGGTTCGAGGCGCCAGCGCCATCGCCCTCCGCCTGGGCATCAGACCCATGGTGATCGGCCTGACCATTGTGGCTGTGGGCACGTCGATGCCCGAACTCCTGCTGAACGTGGTCGCCGTGCTCGACGGGCAGGATGCGCTGGCGATCGGCAATATCGTCGGCAGCAACATCGCCAACATCGCACTGATCCTGGGCATCACGGCGCTCCTGCTCCCGCTCACCGTCGAGCCGGAAGCACTGAAGAAGGAATACCCGATGATGCTCGGAATCACCCTTCTGTTCTGGTTTCTGGCGTCCAACGGGCGCATCGGCCGCATTGACGGCATCATTCTCGTCGCGTGCCTGTTTGCCTTCATGGCCTACATCCTGATCGCGAATCGCAGGAGTTCGGCTCCGCCTGTGGACCTCCCGCTCGAAGAGGAAAAGGAAGGCGCCGTTGGCGACACGCTGATAGCCCGGTTGCGGTCCAGCACCTGGGGACGCGTTGCCTATGTCGTGTTCGGCATGGTGATGCTTGCCATCGGTGCCGACCTGCTTGTGGACTCGGCCGTCGGCATGGCGGATATCCTGGGCATCCATCCCGGGGTGATTGGCCTCACGGCGTTGGCCGTCGGCACCAGCCTTCCCGAACTCGCCGCCTCCCTGGTCTCGGCCCTTCGCGGCGAATCCGACCTATCGGTCGGCAACGTTCTCGGGTCGAATATGCTGAACATCATGTTCGTCGTGGGACTCGTGGCCCTGATTCAGCCGATGACCATTGATCCGGACGCCCTGCGACTGCACTTCCCGATCATGGTCGGGTTCACGCTGCTGCTGTTCCCGCTCGCGTGGACACACCAGCGCATCAATCGCTACGAAGGCGGTCTGCTGCTGTCAGGATTCGTCGCCTATTTCGCCTACCTCCTGGTCCCGTATTTCTAATGCGACTTCGGCTCATCCCCCTGCTGCTTCTGCTGGCGATTCCCGCCCGGGCCCAGCAGCCCGACATCAAGTACTGGGTCTTCTTTGCCGACAAGGACGCCGTGGCCGCGAAAGCCGCCCCCATCAGCGATCGCGCCCTGCACAGGAGGGCCATACGGGCGATGGACACTCCGGCGAGCCTGGACCTGCAGGTGACCCCACGGTATGTGGAAGGGGTCGAAGCTGCCGGAGGTCGCGTCGCACATCGCAGCCGGTGGTTGAACGCGGTCTCTGTCTGGCTCAGCCCGGACGAGCTGGAAGCCGTGCGACGGCTGCCTTTCGTCACCGGCACGCGCCCGGTCGGACAGGCGCTTCCCCCCGAAGCTCTGGTGGAGCCTGCGTTTCCGCGCCTTGAGCCCGCCGCGCCCCTCGCCGTCGCCTCTTTGGACTACGGCTCGTCCCATCGGCAACTGGAGATCATCAACGCGATCGCGGGGATCGAGGCCGGCCTCAACGGCGCAGGGGTCATTCTCGGCATCGTGGATACCGGGGCCGGCGACCTCCAGCACCCGGCCACGCAGCACATTCTGGATGCAGGTCGCCTGCTGGACCAACGTGACTTCACCGGGCAGCCGGACGACAACAACAGGCACGCGCTCGCCGTGCTGAGCGTAGCGGCCGGCTATGCGCCAGGCCGCCTGATCGGTCCGGCCTACGCCGCCGACATCCTTCTTGCCCGCACGGAATACGCTCCCACCGAGACCAACCAGGAAGAAGACAACTTTGTGGCCGGCATGGAGTGGATGGAAAGCCGAGGAGCGGACGTGGTGAACATCTCGCTCGGCTACTCGGAGTTCGACCCCGGCCAGAACAGCTACACGGTGGACCAGATGGACGGGGACACGCCCATCACCACGCAGGCGGCCGACCTGGCGGCTCAGTTGGGTGTGACGGTCGTCAACAGTGCAGGCAATGCGGGCTCGAGCGCATGGGGCAAGATTACCTCCCCCGCTGACGGCGACTCTGTCATCGCGGTCGGCGCTGTCGGTCCAAACGGCATCCTCACCTCGTTCAGCGGACGCGGCCCGTCGGCAGATGGACGCATCAAGCCGGATGTATCGGCTATGGGATCCAGCGTTACGGTAGCCACCCGAAACGGGTACTCGACCGGTGGCAACGGCACCTCGTTCTCCGCGCCAATGGTTGCCGGCATTGCGGCGCAATTGCTTCAGGTGAATCCCACCCTGCAGCCCATGCAGATTCGTGAGATCCTGCAACGCACCGCCAGCCATCATCACGAGCCGAACAACGGCACGGGCCATGGAGTGATTGATGCCGGAGCCGCCCTGGCTCTGGCGGCCACCTGGACCACAGACGTCGAATCTGACACGCCCTCCGGCAGCTTCAGCGCAGAGGCCTTCCCCAACCCGTCCCGGACCAGTCCGCGTCTGGCCGTGCAGCTTCCCGAGGCCGGCCCCGTGGAGATTACGGTCTTTGATCTGCTGGGACGCGAGGTGGCGCGCAGCACCCTGCCAGGACTCAGTGCCGGAGGCCATGTCCTGGATCTGCCTACCCCACCCGGAGCCAACGGCTGGCTGGGTTATCGCCTCACTGCGGGCGCTCGGGTTACCACCGGCAGCGTCATCCTCATCCGCTAGCGCATGTCCCTGTCTTTCGGGCTTTCTCCCTGGATCCTGATCCTGCTCGGCCTGCTGGCCGTCGCCGGGGCGATCTGGCTGTACCGCAATACGGTACCGCGGGTAGAGAGCTCGGGACGCATCGTGCTGTCCGGACTGCGCATGGCCAGTCTGCTACTGCTGATTTTTCTGCTGGTCGAACCCCTCATTACCCGGGAGCGCACCGCCGCGGATCCGCCCGTTGTGGCTCTGCTCATCGACGACTCCCAAAGCATGGTCGCGGACGGCGATACGACCGCAATCCGCGCAGCCGCAGCGGGGATAACGCCCCCGGGAGCCGACGTGCGGGCCTTCCGCTTTGCCACCGACCTCCAGGTCGATGTGCCGGACTCCATGCACTTCTCCCGAGGCCGCACTGACATCTCGGCGGCATTGGAGCAGACCCTGGCCGAGCTCGAAGGTGAAAACCTGAGGGCGGTCGTCCTGGTGTCGGACGGCCGGTACAACACGGGCCGCAATCCCCTGCACATTGCCGACCGCTTCCCCGTGCCTGTGCACACGGTGGTGCTCGGTGACACCACCTCTCGACAGGATGTGCAAGTGCGCCGTGTGCTGACGAACGAGGTGGCCTACCGCGGCACCGCTCTGCCCATGGAAGTCGGCATTCGCCACGAGGGCTTTGGCAACGCCCGAGTCACCGTACGTGTGCTGGAGGGAGGCCGCGTCCTGGATCAGGAGCAGGTCACACTGCCCGCGGAGGCCGGTGAGGTGCCTGTCACGCTGGAGGTCGTACCCGACACCACGGGGCTGGTCCGCTACGATATCAGTGTCTCCCGATCCGTCGACGAGTTCACCTACCGCAACAATGTCGCATCGGTCGCAGTGCAGGTCCTGGAATCCCGACGCCGGGTGCTTCTGCTCGGCGGCGCTCCGAGTCCCGACCTGACCGCCATCCGGGCCGCGCTCGGCACGGACGATGAGCTCGCCGTCGATCTGTTCGTTCGGCGCTCGTCCGGCGGCTATTTCCAGGGGCCGCTGCCCGACCTCACGGAGTACGATCTGCTCATACTGTCCGGTTGGCCTTCCCAGGGCACGGACGCGGGCGATGTGGATCGTGTAGCCTCAGCCGTCGCCGAAGAGTCCATTCCGCTGCTGCTGACCCTGGGCCAACGCACCGATTTTCGCCTCATGCAGCGACTGGGGCCCATCCTTCCGGTCCAGCCCCGCGTCATCCGGAGTGGACGGACCGAAGGTCGACCCGTTCGCACCGGAGCGGGGCTACGACATCCCGCGCTTGCCCTTCCGGCCAATGCCCCGGGGGATGCCTGGAACGCCCTGCCCCCCATGGCAGTCACCGACGTGACGTGGCAGACGGCCGCAGATGCCCAGGTGCTGGCGACGACCGCCATCCGGGGCGTCACGCTCGACGACCCGTCCCTGGTCTTGCGCAGGCGCTCCGGCGCGCGGGCCGCCGTGCTGCTCGCGTCAGGATTCTGGCAATGGAGCAACCTGCCACCAAGTCTGGAGGCCTACCAGGAAGTTTGGCCCACCCTGACTGGCAATCTCGTGCAGTGGCTCGCTGCGCCCGAGGATGACAGACCCGTGCGTGTGCGCCCGCTGACCACGTCGTTCGAAGGCGGGGAACGGGTGGAGTTCTTTGGGCAGGTCTATGATGAGTCAGCCCAACCGGTGCCCGGCGCTACCGTCGATCTTCAGATTCGCACCCCGGACGGAACGACCCTCCCGTTTGCCATGCGCTCGATCGGGTCAGGCCGCTACCGGGCGGACGCCGGCACCCTTCCCGAGGGCCGATACGCCTACACCGCGGCCGCCTCGTTGGCGAATGAGCAGCTGGGCGAAGACTCGGGCGTCTTTTCGGTGGGGCCATTGGCCCTCGAATACCAAGACACCCGGGCCGACGCCGCGCTAATGCGCCAGATTGCGCTCAGGACAGGAGGACAGGCCCTCGACCTGTCATCCCTTGGCGCGCTCTCCCAGCCTGCGGCCCAGGCCTCCTGGCTTCATCCCAGGGACCGCGTCGTGCGCTCTTCCATCCGCCTTTGGCAGCGATACCCGTTCCTCGTACTGGTCCTGGTATTGCTGACAGCCGAATGGTTTCTGCGAAAACGGCGCGGACTTGTCTGAACGGCAGATCCCGCCGCCGGACTCGCCGTTTATTCCGGCTTAGTACGCGACAGACCCGAGACCGCCTGTGAACGAACTCCAGATTGCTCCCGAAGCCGTTGAGATCCCGCTGGATCTTACCCTGGAGCATGCCGGGTTTGAAGCGTTTCTGACCGACATCCGCCGCCACCTGCACCGGCACCCGGAAATCGGGCTGCACGAATACGACACGGCCCGGTTTATCCGCGACCTGTTCGAGCGACGTGGTCTGGAGGTGGTCGGTCCGCTGGCCCGAACAGGCCTGTATGTGGATATCGTCGGTGCTGCCGATGGTCCCACCGTTGCGTACCGGGCTGACATCGACGCCCTGCCCATCGACGACCGAAAGGATGTCGAATACCGCTCGACTCGTGAGGGCCTGGCGCATTTGTGCGGCCACGATGCGCACACCACGATTGCCATCGGCACCGCGCTGCTGCTGGCGGAACGTCGCGACAGACTGAAGGGCACGGTGCGTGTCTTTTTCCAGCCCAACGAAGAGGGCATTCCCAGCGGCGCGCCGCTCATGATTCGCGACGGCGTACTGGAGGGCGTTTCGGCGGCGTTCGCCTCCCATGTGGATCCCACCCTGCCGACCGGGGTGTTTGGGCTTATCACAGGAGCGGCCACAGCTTCTGCCGACCGTTTCCGCGTCATTGTGCGCGGACCGTCGACGGGCCACTCCGCCCGACCGCACCAGTCGGCAGACACGGTCTGGATCGCGACCAACGTGATGAACACGCTCTACCAGGTGGTCGGCCGCCGTACGGACGCGCGTCATGGTACTGTGCTGGCGGTCTGTCGGCTACGCGGCGGCGATGCCTATAACGTCATCCCGCAGGAAGTGGAGTTTGGTGGCACTGTGCGCTGCACGGCCCGGGAGGACCGCGATACGGTGCGCACACTGATCGCAGAAACCGCTCAGCGTACGGCTGCGCAGTTCGGTGCCGAAACGGTCGTCGACTTCGATCACGGAGCGCCCCCCGTGCTGAATGACCACAAGCTGGTGGGACTGGTCCGCGAAACCATCACGGGCATGTTTGGAGAGGACGCGATCTTCGACATCCCGGCACCCAGCATGGGCGCTGAAGACTTTGCGCACTATCTGACGCACGTGCCCGGCATGTTGCTGCGCGTGGGCACCTCCGACGGGCCTGCGACCAGCTATCCCCTGCATGACTCCTGCTTCGACATTGACGAAGCGGTGTTCGGCAAGGCACCTCGCATGCTGGCTGCCATGCTGGAAGCGTACCTGGAGCGCGCCCGCTAGGGCTGCTCGGCGACCGGCGACTCCTCGAGGTCTTCCTCCCAGAAATCGGGGAACAGATAGCTGGCTCCGAGCAGGGCCGCGCCGATCCCAAGGAACAGCAGAATGCGCCACACCGCATCCATCTGCTCGAGATCGAAGAAGAGCAGCTTCCCCACAACCAGTCCCACTGTGGAGATTCCGGCCAGGCGCACGATGCGCTCCCGGAGGCGGAAGCCTGTTGCCAGGAGCGTCACCGCCAGCAGGGCCCATGCGATCGTCGCCAGGACGGGTCCGATATCCAGGTAGTCTCCCAGCGCACCGAAGACGGCGTTGAGGTAGAGCAGGCCGAGCACCCACGCGATGGCGTAGTGTCGTCCCGCTTCGGCGGTGGCGGAGGCGACGGCCGGCAGCGCGATGATGCCGAGCCCGTCGAAGACCACGCCTTGCCACCAGATCGACGTTCCATCCAGAAGCTGAAGGGCCATGCCCACGCTGCCCACGAGCACCAGCAGCCGCGCGACCCATCCGGCCGCCTCTGCCGGGTAGCGCGCGTGCACTACGTGCAGCACCGCAGCGAGAATCAGTAGCGGTCCGAACGACTCTCCGTCCAACAAGGCCAGCGAGCCCACCGAGGCCAGCAAGGCGGCGGCCGACAGGGGTCCCGCGCGGAACAGCAGGTTCCTACCCTCCCGGATGGAGACCGCGCTATACCCGGCCGCCCCGGCCAGGGCCAGCCACCCCACCGGCAAGCGGCTCAAATCGAGCGCAATCATGAGCAGGCCCAGCGTCAGCAGCGGCACGCCGATTGCCTGGAGGGTGGTAATTGCGTGTGCCCACCGGCGCTCATCGCACCACATCATTGGCAGCACACCAAACACGCCGAAGAACACCAGAATGGCTCCGGTCACCGTGGACCGCACCGCCAGGGTGTGCTCAGGACGCAATTCTCCGGCCGCCAACGCGAGTGCGACGGTCATGCCGGCAGCAAGCAGTGCGTGGGTCAGCACCCAACCTCGAGATCGGTAGACAATGCCCGCGGTGACCATGACCGCCGCGAGATACACGGTCAGGGCCACCAGCGACCCTTCTCCCCCGGAAAGCACAAACGGCGCCGCCGTAGCCGCACCGAACGCCACGGAAGCGAGCGCACCTGCCCCACCCACCAGACTGAGGGCCAGACACACGCCGCTGACTGCCGTCGCCAGGACAAGCGCCGGGATCAGGCCGATCATGCCGTAGAAGACGTGCGCAGAGAACACGGCTACGTACCACGCTCCGACCCCGCCACCAGCAAGCACGTGGGCCAGCATGCGACGCTCGCGCAGGCGGCCGGCCAGTGCCA
This sequence comes from Rhodothermales bacterium, assembly GCA_017643395.1. NCBI lineage: Bacteria > Pseudomonadati > Rhodothermota > Rhodothermia > Rhodothermales > Rhodothermales bacterium. The sequence goes on from JAEPNP010000006.1 coordinate 21,615, forward strand.
GCAGCACCCCTCCCGCTACAACCGCCAGTGCTACGCGCACCAACTCGTTGATCCAGCCACGCTCAATGCCGTAACGCACCAGAAACAGGATGCCGGCCAGGAAGAGCAGCATGCCCAGGCGGGCCAGGGCCCCATCGCCTGTCAGGAACGCTACCAGTCGCGCACCAGCCTCCCGGAGGCGATCGGGCGGTTTGGGCCGGGGGGTGGGTGACGCCGGGGCGACCCGATTCGCGAGGCGCTCCTCCAACGCGGCTACCCGTGCCTCCAGATCGGCTATGCGGCTCTCCTGATCCACGCCGCACAGTACGAACGGCAGGATTGCGTTGCATGGGGCTCCTTCCGCGCCTCTACCTCCAAAAAGAGCCGTGCTGCTTCTCTGTTGCCTTGTGATCAACGAAATCGCCTTCGCTCCGGCGGACCCGGCCCTGGAATACGTGGAGCTCCTCAACGTCGGCATCGAGACGGTTGAAATGGCACAGATAGAGTTTTACGATTCGCGTCTGCGTCCGGTCAGGGTGTCGTCGCGATCCCTTCTGCTAGAACCCGGGGGTTACCTGGTTCTGGTGCGGGACGCCGACGCGTTTGCGACGGCGTTCCCCGGGGTGCCATTTGTGGCCGTTTCGCCATGGCCGGCGCTGAACAACGGGGGCGACCGGCCGGCGGTGGGTGCAGGCGGCAGGGAGATCGATGCGGTGCCGTACGATGGCGACTGGGGCGGGCCCGTGCTGGAGCGACATGACCCGCGAGGGCCTTCAGACCATCGGGTGAACTGGACATCAGCAGCGGGCTCACCCGGACAGCGCAACGCGGCCTACCGGCCAGACCGAGAGCCGCCGGAGATCGTCTTCTCGGACAGGCTGCATACCGACACTGTCTGGGTGCAGGCGTCGGAACCGGTGCTCCCCGTGGGCCGGCTGGCCGGATCTCCGCTGAGCTGGGTCACCGACCGCACCGGGTGGGCGTTCCGGCCTCCGGGTTTGACCCTGAGCGGTCTGGAAGACCTGTTCGGAAACACGGCGCCCACGGTGATGCTGAGCCCGGTCCCCGGGCCGATGGCGGGGGACGTGCTCGTGAGCGAGCGACTGGTTCGGCCGAGTCCGCTGATTGAGCTCTGGAATCGATCCGACCAGGCACGCAGCCTGCGGCGCACTCGGGTTGGCGATCGCACGCTCGGACCCGTCTCGCTGCGGCCCGGCGCCGCCATGTTGGTCGCCGACCCGCCGGGGGGCAGCGAAGAGGTGGAGATCAGGGATGCCTATGGCGCCCTGGTCGACACAGCCAGTTTCGATGCGGACCTGCTCGACCCCGCCCTGCCACCCTCCGGCACGTCCTTGCACCGGCTGCCGGACGGGCGGTGGTACGCCGATCAACCGACGCCGGGTACCCACTCACCGCTTGTCGAGGTTGCCGCGCCCGCGGAGGGCACGCTCGTGATCAATGAGGTGCTGTTCCACGCCGAGCCGGGTGGGGTCGAGTTCGTGGAGCTCCTGGCCCTCGAGCTGGTCGAGCTCAATGAAGTCTACCTGCGGATTGATCGGTATCCGGCCACGCCCGACTCGGTGCGGATCGCTTGGCGACCCACCGCGGCTGCAGCGGGCACGTTGATCACGCTTGTTTTTCCCGTTTCGGGCGTCGCCGCGGCGGACCTGCCGTGGTTCGCGCAGCGGGCCTATCCCGATGGTGGTGGTATCTGGCTGCACGCAGCCGGAGCCCCTTCGCTCCGCAACGATGGGGTGCGGCTGTCCCTTCACCGGCGTGACGGCCTCCTGCTGGACCATGTCGAACTGACCCCGGATCTGCACGCCGCGGATCTGCGTGACCCCGCGGGGATCTCCCTGGAACGGGTGGATGCGCGCGCGCCCGCAGATGCGCCAGGCAACTGGCGGTCCAGCGCGGCGACCCGTGGTGCCTCTCCGGGTGAGGGGCGGGCACAGAGTCCATCGCCCGAATCCGGCGGACTCCAGCTTGTCCCGCAGGTGTTCGATCCTTCCGAGACGTCGGTCCGGATCACGGTGCCGGGGGCTGCGAGTGTGCACGCCCGCGTGTTTGACCGACGCGGGCGGGCCGTACGCACCCTGGCCGGACTGGGACAGGCCGTGTTCTGGGACGGGCGGGACGAGTCAGGGCGGCGGGTGCGGAACGGGATCCACATTGTGCTCGCGCGCGGCGAATCCGGGCGATCCTACCGCGGAGTCGTCGTGGTGGCTTCCCGCTGATCGGAACATGTTGCCGTCGCGCCACGCGGTGGAACAGCCCCAAACACCCTTCGTTGCAAAGCGCGAGTGCAATCCGCCACGCACGTATATGATCGGAACCGACGCCACTACTCCCCTTCAGCTCTCGGATCGAGCCGCCAATGAGATCCGGAACATCATGGAGACCAAGAGCCTCCCTGAGGGGTTCGGCCTGCGGGTAGGCGTTCGAGGAGGCGGCTGTTCCGGAATGAGCTACATGCTCGGTTTTGACCGAAAGCGTGACCACGACCTGCAGTTTGAAGTAGACGGTATCGCAGTCTACATGGACAAGCGGCACGGTCTCTATTTGATGGGCACGATGATCGACTATCAGGACGGTCTGAACGCGCGAGGCTTCACGTTTGAAAACCCCAACGCCACGCAGACGTGTGGCTGTGGGTCCAGCTTCGCCGCATGAGGGATGCGGACCAGACCGTGGCTGTCCGCTTGGTCTGGTTCTTGCCCTGTGACGGTCTGCTGGCCGAGGTCCGCATCGCAGGATGCATACCACCGGCTGCAACCACGCCCACCGGGCATCCCCCCGCCTGCCGCTTCTGGCGCAACCAATAGAACATGGAAGGCAACTTTTCCAATCGGGTTCGTGACGTGATTTCCTTCTCCCGGGAGGAGGCTATTCGTCTGGGCCACGATTATATCGGCACCGAACACCTCCTTCTGGGAATCATTCGCGAGGGCGAGGGCATCGCCGTCAAGATCCTTCGCAACCTGGGTTGTGACCTCTTCAAACTGAAGAAGTCGATCGAGGAGACCGTGCGGTCGACCGGCGGCACCTTGACGGTGGGCAACATCCCCCTCACGAAACAGGCCGAGAAGGTGCTCAAGATCACCTATCTCGAGGCCAAGCTGTACAAGAGCGACGTCATCGGCACCGAGCACCTGCTTTTGAGCCTGCTCCGCGATGACGAGAATCTGGCCGCGCAGATCCTGCAGCAGGGCTTTTCCATTACCTATGACGCTGTGCGGTCAGAGCTCGATACGATCGTCAGCGGTACGGCATCCTCACGCGGCGGCAGCTCCGGCGGCGGTCGGCAGTCGAGCGGCCGTTCCTCGTCCTCCGGCAAACAGGATCGTGGTGGCAAGATGGACAAGAGCAAAACTCCCGTACTCGACAATTTTGGACGCGATCTGACTCGCCTGGCCGAAGAGGGCAAGCTCGACCCCGTTGTGGGCCGGGAACGCGAGATCGAGCGCGTGGCGCAGGTCCTCAGCCGGCGCAAGAAGAACAACCCGGTGCTCATTGGCGAGCCCGGCGTGGGCAAGACGGCCATCGCCGAGGGCCTGGCCATGCGCATCGTGCAGCGCAAGGTCAGCCGCGTGCTCTACGACAAACGCATCGTGACGCTGGATCTGGCCGCGCTGGTGGCCGGCACCAAGTACCGCGGCCAGTTCGAGGAGCGCATGAAAGCGGTGATGAACGAGCTCGAGAAGAGCCCGGACGTCATTCTCTTCATTGACGAACTCCACACCATCGTCGGCGCCGGCGGCGCATCCGGTTCACTGGACGCCTCCAACATGTTCAAGCCCGCGCTAGCGCGCGGAGAGATCCAGTGCATCGGTGCTACGACGCTGGACGAATACCGTCAGCACATCGAGAAGGACGGCGCGCTTGACCGTCGCTTCCAGAAGATTCTGGTCGACCCCTCCACCCCGGAGGAGACCGTGCTGATCCTGCAGAATATCAAGGACCGCTACGAATCGCATCACAACGTCAGCTACTCGGACGAGGCCCTCGAGCTTACCGTCAAGCTAGCCGAGCGCTACATCACCGACCGATTCCTTCCGGACAAGGCCATCGACGTGCTCGACGAGGCCGGCGCCCGCGTGCACCTCAACAACATTCGCGTTCCCAAGGAGATCGTGAAGCTTGAGGAGGACATCGAGGCGGTCCGCGAAGAGAAGAACCAGGTCGTCAAGAGCCAGAAGTTCGAGGAGGCCGCGCGTCTGCGTGACTCCGAGAAGAAGCTCATCGAGGAGCTGGAGAAGGCCAAGAAGGAGTGGGAGGAAAAGGCCGAGTCGGAGATCCATGACGTGGCCGTCAACGACATCTCCGAAGTCGTGGCCATGATGACCGGTATTCCGGTGGATCGCATCTCCGAGCCGGAGACCGAGAAGCTGCTCCGCATGGAGGAAGAGCTGAAAGGCACGGTCATCGGTCAGGAAGAGGCCATCCGGAAGCTCTCGAAGTCCATTCGGCGCACGCGTGCGGGTCTCAAGGATCCCAAGCGGCCGATTGGCTCATTCATCTTCCTCGGCCCGACTGGTGTAGGCAAGACCGAACTGGCCAAGCAGCTGACCGAATACCTGTTCGACAACCAGGAAGCACTCATCCGCGTGGACATGTCGGAGTACATGGAGAAGTTCTCCGTGTCCCGCCTCGTCGGTGCGCCTCCCGGATACGTCGGCTACGAAGAGGGCGGCCAGCTCACCGAAAAAGTGCGCCGCAAGCCCTACTCCGTGGTGCTGCTCGACGAGATCGAGAAAGCACACCCGGACGTCTTCAACATCCTGCTCCAGGTTCTGGACGATGGGCAGCTCACCGATGGCCTCGGCCGCAAGGTGGACTTCCGCAATACCATCATCATCATGACGTCCAACATCGGGGCGCGTGATATCAAGAACCTCGGCAAAGGCATCGGCTTCAGCCAGGGCGAGCAGAAGGACTTTGACTACAAGGCGCTCAAGAGCACGGTCGAGGATGCGCTGAAGCGGGTCTTCAATCCGGAGTTTCTGAACCGCATTGATGACGTCATCGTCTTCCACCCGCTCGAGAAAGAGCACATCCACGAGATCATCCATCTCATGGCCGGAGACCTGTTCCGCCGCGCCGAAGAGCTGGGCATCACGGTGGACCTGGACGACAAGGCCAAGAATTTCCTTGTCGAGAAGGGCTATGACGCCAAGTTCGGCGCGCGTCCGCTTCGTCGCGCCATTCAGAAGTACATCGAGGATCCGATGGCGGAAGCTATCCTGGGGCACAGTCTCGGGGACGGCGACACGCTGATCATCACGTACGACGAAAAGGCCGACAAGGGCGAGCTCTCTTTCAAGACCAAGAAGCCTCGGAAGAAGAAGGCTACCTCTGCCAAGGCGAAGAAAGCAGCGTCTGCATCTGCGAAGAAGGACGATGCGGAGGCTGCTGCGGACGCGGTTGGTAGCGACGACGGGGAAGCTTCGGCGGAATAGGGTTGTGGTGCCGGGGGGTTCGGGCAGACGTCTGACGCGATTCGCCTTGGGCCGGGAGGCCTTGCAGGCGCGTTGGAATCGTTGTGTGCCGGCCCCGGCAGAAAATCGCGGCAGACGTCCGCCCGAACACGGTTCACGCCTGTTCAGGCCGGGGATTCTTGGGGGTCCTGGTGGATCCTGATCGGTTTCGGCAGGCGCTGGAGGGGCTTCGCTTCGCTTTGCTCGCTCGGTTGGGCGGGGAGGTTGCTGCTGATTCCTCGATCGTTCCTGATGATGCGATTGGTCGGTTGACCCGTATGGAGGCTTTGCAGGCTCAGCAGATTGGGCAGGCTGGGCGGCGGCGGCTGGAGGGGCGGTTGAAGAACGTGGAGAAGGCGCTGAAGGCGTTGGACGACGGGACTTACGGTACTTGCGTCGTTTGTGGCGGGGAGATTTTGGCGGGGCGGTTGGAGATCATGCCGGAGGCTCGGAGTTGTGTGAAGTGCGCGGCTCGGCGGTGAGAGGCTGAGGGTCGGCGTCGCTTCGCTCGCCTCGGGGTTGCTGGGGTGCGCGGCTTCGCCGGGGGGCGGCTTCGCTGCGCTCGCCTTGGCGTGGGCGTCGCCGGGCCTGGCGGGGCGTTTGTGGACTTTGGGGGGTGGATTCCATGTCTCGGCGATTTCTTGGGCGCTGGAAGTCGAATTCGGGGGTGCGTTTCCACGTTCGGGTCGGTTGGCGTGCAGGCTGAGGTCGAAAATGGGGTGCGGATTCCATGATTGAGGCCTCCGGGGGCACGCCCGGGCGGCGGGCTGGGACGTGACGGCGGCGCCCGGACGGCGGACGACGGCGGCACTCCCGGCCGGCGGCGGGGACGTGAACGGCGGCACGCCCGGGCGGCGGCGGGGACGTGACGTGCGGCACTCCGGCGTGAGCGGCGGTGGGCGGCGCCGACTGTCCGCGGGCCGGGGGCATGGAGAAACCGGGCGAGTTCGACGGTTCGCAGGGTTGCCCTTTGCTGGCGTGTGGCTTTGGGCGATAGAATCGGCCTGGAACGCCTGCGCTGACGCGGCGCACAGGCATCATCTTAAGGAGGCGTGGGTCGACTCGGTCGTGTTTGCGCGTAGGGGCCACGACGTCCGGTTCGACCGACTCGACCAAATTGCACGAAGCCGTGCTGAGCGCGATTCGCCCTGCAAGCTTTCGGGCCGTTCTTGGGGACCAGAGGCGAATCGGGGGCTCCGATTGAACCTTTTGGGCCGTCCCCGGGGGCCAAAGGTTGCATAGGCAGCCCCGATTGAACCTTTCGGGCCGTTCTTGGGGGCCAAAGGTTGCATTGGGAGCCCCGATTGAACCTTTCGGGCCGTTCTTGGGGGCCAAAGGTTGCATTGGGGCTCCGATTGAACTTTTTGGGCCGTCACCGGGGGCCAAAGGTTGCATTGGGAGCCCCGATTGAACCTTTCGGGCCGTCCCCGGGGGCCAGAGGTTGAGAATCAGGCCTCGGTTCAACCTTCCGGGCTAATTGTGCACGGGCGCCGAGAGGTTTCGCCCGCAGCCGGCCCTCACCGCCTTCGGGCGGACGTCTGCCGCGATTTTCTGCGAGGGCCGGCGCACACCGCCCCCAACGCACCTGCCAGCCCCCCCGGCCCACGCTAGTCGCGTCAGACGTCTGCCCGAAGCTCCAACGCCCCAGCTCGCCGAAACAGCAAAGCCCCCCCGGCCCAAATCGCGCACCAGAACGCAGTCAGCCACACCATGTCGGCAGACCAGTGCGTGGTCAGATCCACCTGGGCGGCAACGGCAATCGCAGGCACAAGCGCCTGGGCCACGGCCATTCCGCCGAGGGCCGCTACCATGCCCATCGCCCGAAACCGGGTGATGCCCGCAATCAACGCCCCGACTACGAAGACCACCCCGTAGAGCATGTTGGCGTCGTTGTCCGCGTGGCCGATGATGCCGACAGCCCCGTTCACCCAGAACAGCAGGAACGCGCCGATCAGGGTGACGCGCACCCCCCAGACGTACCAGGGGTTGCCCCCGGCCCGGGAAACAAGAAACTTGTAAAGGGCGACGACGCCTGCGATGAAGGCGCCAAGTATCAGAAATTGCAGTAGTATGTCCATGTCAGTGCTCAGGTCACGGGTCCAGCGTGACCACTGCGTGTCGTGAGGAGCGCATAATCTCCGTATAACCCCTATGAGCGCCATGAGCGGCGCCTGAGGAAACTATGAGCACTGATGAGCAGACCGTGAGCGCGGACGAGGTCCGGTACCGATTCGGGCCGTTTGTGCTTGACGTCGCGGACCGGCAGTTGTGGCGGGGCAACGACCGCATTGAACTCAACGCCCGCTATCTGGACGCACTCACCCTCCTCGTGCGCGAGGCCGATCAACTCGTCGAGAAGGACCGCTTCTTTGATGAGGTATGGCATGACGTCGTCGTGAGCGACTCGGCGCTGGCGCAGGCCATCAAGGAAATCCGCAAGGAGCTCGACGACGACGCCTCCAACCCCACCTGGATCCAAACCGTGCCCCGACACGGCTACCGGTTCGTCGGCCAGGTCACGAGCGATGTGGTCGTGCCGGCGCCAACCGCCCCGCCTGCACAAGCCTCTACCACCCTGCCCTGGAAGCCTGCCGTGACCGAACTCTGGTCTGGCACCCTGGGCGGCGGATTCGCCGGGGTGCTGGGCGGCATCCTTTACGGATTCGGGCTGGCCTCCCCGGAGGGCGGCGTCGGCACGATTTCGACGCTACTGGTACTGGTCAGCCTGAGCGGATTGATCGGACTGACCGGCGGCTTCGGCGTCAGCGCGGGACTTGCGTCAGGCGGCATCCTGGCGCACTTCTCCCCTGGCCTCCGCACGCTATACCGCATCGGTGGGGCCGCGTTCGGGGGACTTGTCGTCGGTGCCTTGGCCAAGCTTCTTGGTGTGGACGCTTTCAACCTGCTCGTCGGCCGTGCGCCCGCCGGCATCACGGGAGGACCGGAAGGCGCCATGCTCGGTGTCGGCATCGGCATCGGCGCACTGGTCGGTGGGCTGGCCGGCCCGTACGCTGCCCGGTGGCGGGTGGCAACGGGCGCCGCTGTGGGTGGTGCCCTGGCGGGTGCGATTATCCCGCTGACCGGCGGCGCGCTGCTTGGTGGCAGCCTGCACATCCTTGCCCAGTCCTTCGTCGACTCCCAGCTGGAGCTGGAGCGCATCGGGGCGCTATTCGGCGAGCTGGACTTCGGGCCGGCTACGCAGATTGCGCTGGCCTCCATCGAAGGCCTGCTGTTTGGAGCCGGGCTTGTCGGGGCGATGTCCTTGGCCGCCCGGATGACGCGCGGAGCCGACTGGCGGCTATAGGTTACGCGCCGGGCCGGTTGGGGCGCGTTGGACCGGTTGCGCCCCGGGCCCGCGGTTGCGCCCCGGGCCTGCGGTTGCTCCCAGGGCCCGCGGTCGCGCCCCGGGTCTGCGGTTGCGCCCAGGGCCCGCGGTGGATCGCCGCGCCGGTTGGGGCGCGCGGGGTCATGGTTGTGCCCAGTGCCCGAGGTGGATCGCCCACCCGCGGCACCGCTACCACATGCGATCCCCTCGCTTGTGCACGGTCACCTCGAACACGTTCTGGCGCTCTTTCTTGATGAAGACCCGCATGATCGTCGCAAGCACCACGCCGGCGACGAATCCGCCGATGTGCGCCGCGTACGCCACGCCACCTGCCTGCTCGGTGGCCGCGGTGATGCTGCCCCAGCCCGAGACAAACTGGGTCACGATCCAGAATCCGATCGCCACCAACGCGGGCACCGAAATCACCCACAGGAAGAACAGGAAGTGCACCTTGTTGCGCGGAAACAACACGAGGTAGGCCCCCAGCACGCCCGCTATCGCCCCTGACGCCCCAAGCGTAGGAATCACGGACGATGGCTTCAGTGCCACCTGCGCAGCGGTTGCGGCGAGGCCGGAGACCAAATAGAAGGCCAAAAAGGCCCTGTGGCCGAACCGGTTTTCGACGTTGTCGCCGAAGATCCACAGGTACAGCATATTGCCGGCCAGGTGGCCGAGACCGCCATGCATGAACATGGCCGTGATGGCGGTCAGCCAGATCGGCGTGGGACCGGGCGCGTGCGGAATCTCGATGGACTGACCCTGCACGCGCAGGGTCTCCGGAGAGACCAGATCAACACCCGTGGTCAGCTCCAGCGGAACGGCCGCGAACCCGTACGTGAACGCGGCGCTGCCTTGCAGGAAGAAGTACACCACCAGATTCCCCACGAGCAGGGTAATCGTGACGTAGGCGGTGCGGTGCAGGCCCCGATTGTCGTCGCCTATCGGGAATAGCATCGGAATGGCGTCTGAGACGCGTGCATCACCCTTGCCAACCTAGCCCAGATTCCAGTTGACGCCGCGCCCGATCTCCGGATCGGGGAAACTCCACTCTACCGCGCCTTGGTCACAGGCATACAGGCACGTGCCGCACTCTATACAGTCCTCGAACTGAAAGTGCACCTGCCCCATCTCATCCAGGGTGTAGCAGTTGGCCGGGCACACATACGTGGTGCACTTGTGGAGACAGCCGCTGTTGCAGATGGCTGTGTCCACCACGATATGCGGCTTGGCCTCTGTTCGACCCTGGTTGCGATAGGCGACCATGCCGAGCCGTTCCGATATCGAAAGTGCTTTCATAGCGCGCGGGCTGCTTTGGCTCCGAGTTTGACGAGCTCCCAGTACGACGCGTGCCGCTTCACCGCGGTTCGCATCATCTTGCCGGCCTTTGGTGTGGGCGCGTTGCCGACCGTAAAGAACTGGCGGCCGAAGTCACACACGACCTTCGGCACTTTTTGTCCCATGGTTTCGCTGTGCAGCAGGTGCACGGCGTCCTGGAAACTACGCATGTCCTGCATGACGTAACTGGCCTCCAGGGCATCGCGATACTGTTTCAGCACGGCACTGGACGCATCGCCCGTATCGGCGGCCGCAATGGCGGTCTCCGCCGCCAGCATGCCGCTGCGCATGGCGTAGTCCATGCCCTGAATGGCCTTTCCAGCGTTTAGAAGCAGGTGTGCAGCCTCTCCGACCACCATCACACCGTCGGCGTAGATCTCCCTGGGCATGCCCCGGATATCACCGGTGGACACGACGTGAGCGGAGTACTCAACCGGCTCGCCCCCCTGCAGCATGTCCGCCACAGTTGGATGTGCCTTGAACGTGTTCAGGATGTCGTAAGGCTTCAGGCCCTTGTCTCGCAGGTCGGCCATGCCGAGCACGAGACCGATCGACACGGACTCCTCATTCGTATACAGGAATCCGCCGCCGTCCACGCCCTCCGAGCACGCGCCCACGAATTCGTTGGTCATGCCGCTGCGACCCCGCAGCTGGAAACGGTCCTCCAGCACCTTGCGGTCAAACCGGATGACCTCTTTCACGCCGACGGCCACGTGATCGGCCGGCACGTACTTCTCCTCCAGGCCGATCTGGCGGGTCAAGAGGTTGTTGACGCCCTCGGCCAGAATCACCGAATGCGCAAAAAACTGCTCTTCCCCGGCCCGAATGCCTACGACCTTGCCGCTGTCGTCCTGGATGAGCTCCTCAACAAGAATATTTGTGGCGAGGAAGCTCTCCTCGGCGGCCGGACCGGCTTCAATCACCTCTTCGACTTTCTCTGCCAGCCAGGCGTCGAACCGCGCCCGGAGCACCATCACGCCCTGGTAGGGCGGCGTGTCGAAGTGGTTGCTCTTGAAGTCCACCGAGAAGCACGACCCCGGATCCATGAAGGACAGCCGGCGGTGGTTCACGAACCGCTCCCAACCGGCTTCTTCCTCCCAGTACCCGGGCACCAGTCGCTCGAGATCGGTACCCCAGAGCACCCCGCCGGAAACGTTTTTGGACCCGCAGAACTCGCCGCGCTCGATCAGCAGAAACCGGCGTCCCGCCCGGGCCAGGACCATCGCGGCGCTCAGGCCGGCAATGCCACCACCGACGACGATGCAGTCAAAGGGTTCTTCCATCAGCCGGCGGCCTGGGCCGCCTTCAGTTCCTGAATGAGGGGAGGCATGATCTTGTACAGGTCGCCGACCAGGCCATACGTAGCATACTGGAATATCGGGGCATCTGCATCCTTGTTGATGGCCACGATCACCTTGCTGTTGGCCATGCCCGCCACGTGCTGAATGGCACCGCTGATGCCGACGGCGAAGTAGAGCTCCGGCGAGACCACCTTGCCGGTCTGTCCGATCTGCGCGGTGGCCGGAAACAGCCCGTTCTCCACAACGGCCCGCGATGCGCCGACGGCGCCCCCAAACAGGTCCGCCAGTTCCTGGACCAGGGCCTTGCCTTCGTCATCCTTGACGCCTCGCCCCGCGGCCACCACCACACGTGCCTCGTTCAGGTCCACGGCGTCGCCACCCGATGTCAGCAGTTCACGCAGCACCACGGCCGGATTGGACGCGTCGTAGTCGAACGGCACGGCTTCCACGGCGGGTGATCCGGCTTCCGGCACCGCATCGTAGGAGCCCGAGCGCACGGAGACCAGGACTCGCTGGCCGCTTGCGCTGGTCCGGGCCAGATGCTTGGCCGCCATGACCGGCCGGAGGGCCTCGACCCCATCGTCCGTGAGTTCAAACGACGCCACGTCCGGGATCGCCGCCGAACCGGAGCGCACGGCAAGTGCGCCCAGCACGTCCTTGACGGCCTCGGTGGAAGCAAGCGCCACTACGGCGGGGTCGCACGCCTGTACGGCCGTCGAGAGCGCCGCGAGCAACGCCTGCGTGCTGTGCGTCCCCAGGGCCTCATGCTCGATGGTCAGCACGCGATCCGGACCGAAGGCGGCAAGCTCTCCGGCCAGCGAAGACGCAGACGGAGAGGCAAGCAGCGCATCGACCGTCCAGCCACGGGAGTGGGCCTGGGAGCGGGCATGACTGAGCACTTCAAGCGACGAACGCTTGAGACGTCCGCCGTCGGCGGCCACGTAGACGAGAATCCGACTCACAGTTCCACCTTGGCTTCGTTCACGAGACGGTTCACCACGTCCGACGCCAGCTCGGAGGGCTCACCCTCGAGCGTCTGGCCAGGCTCCCGCGCAGGCACGGGCTCGAGACCGGACACGGTCGTCAGGACAGCACCTGCGCCCGACTCCGATTGCTCGACGGGCTTACGCTTGGCGGCCATGATGCCCTTCAGACTCGGGATACGCGGGTTGTTCATGTCATTCGAGCAGGTGACAAGGCAGGGCGTGCTGACTTCGAGCACCTCCTGTCCCGCATCGCCCTGGCGCGTCACGACCAGCTTGTCGCCGTCGATATCCAGCCCGACCGCGTTGCTGGCGTATGGCATCCCGAGTCGCTCGGCTAGCATGCTGCCGGCCAAACCGGCGTCGGTGTCCTGCGACTGTTTGCCGGTCGCCACGACATCGAACGACTGACCTGAGAAAAACTCGGCCAGGATCTCCGAGACCGCGTTCGAGTCCAGATCGGACGCGTCGTCGCGCACAATGTGATGGGCCGCATCGGCGCCCATCGCCAGTGCCTTTCGAATGGTTTCCCGGGCACCCTCAGGGCCGATGAGCACGAGGTCCACGGACCCGCCATGCTTCTCCTTGAGGACCAGCGCTTCCTCGACGGCAGAGGCGTCGTAGGCATTGAGCACCATTCGACCAGTTTGAACCGCCGCCGAAATGTCCGGGACTTGCTTGATACAGACGCAGAATCGCATCAGTTAATCCACCACGCTTACTATCTTCCGCCGCGGATAGGCCTAAACGGGCCAAAAACCGCCTCTGCGGACCTGAAACACGACCGGGATGCACCTCCCGGCAAGCGGCGCGCAAGCTACGAACCCCCCTCCCGCCTTCAAACCAAATTTCGACCAACCATGCCCCGGATGCGCCACCTACTAGGCCTGATCCTGCTCGCGACGCTGCCCGTCGGCACTGCATCCGCACAGGCGACCCCTCCGGCACTGGGCCTCGGGTTTCAGACGACGCTCAGTTCTACCGAGGGTTTGGGCGTGGGCTTGCGCGGTCGGGCGTCATGGGCCGTGAATGCAGATCTGTCGATGGCGCTTGGAGCAGGCATGACCGGATTCGTGCTCGAAGGCCGGGACGAGGCCACCTACCTGCTGGATCCGCAGGCATCGGTGATCGTGACCCTCAACGACTCCGGCAACCGGACGCCGTACATACTGGGAGGCATCGGCGCGGCCATCCCCGTCAATAGCGGGTCCAATGCCGAGAATGGCCCTACCCTGCATTTCGGGATGGGCTACGTGCAGGGCCTCCGGGATACGATTCTCTTCTATGAGATCAACCCGGCGATGATCGTGGGAGAGAACGAGATCTCCTTCAATATCCCGTTCCGCATCGGCGTCATTTTCTAGCGCGCCGGGCCGAGCCGACGTCGGCCCATCGAACCAAGACCTTGGCCGGGATCTACATCCACGTGCCGTTCTGTGAGCGGCGCTGCACGTACTGCGACTTCTACTTCGTGACGACGGCGCGATCGCATGCGCCGTTCGTGCGGGCCGTCACGGCGGAGATCGCCCACTATGGCGGCGAGTACGCCAGCCGCGAGCCCATCGAAACGATCTACTTCGGAGGGGGCACGCCGAGTCGGCTGAACGCCCAGGATGTGGAGGCCATTCTGCGCGCACTGAATGACGCCTTCGACACGTCCGCTGTGCGGGAAGTGACGTTCGAAATGAACCCGGACGACGCAGGCCTGACCTACCTGCGTCAGCTCAAGGCATTGGGCATCAACAGGTTGAGCATCGGCATCCAGAGTTTTTTCGAGGCCGATCTGACGTTCATGAACCGCAGCCATTCGGAGCTCCAGGCCCGGCAGGTGGTGGACACGGTTCGGGAGGCGGGCTTCGAGAACTTCTCCATCGACCTCATTTTCGGCGTGCCGGATCAGCCTGAAGAGTACTGGGCCGCCAACCTTGAGCGCGCGGTTACGATGGAGGTACCGCATATCTCTACCTACTCTCTCACCGTGGAAGAGGGCACGGTACTGGCCAACCAGGTGCGCCGCGGGATCGTACAGCCGCGTGAGGATGAGGACACGTCCGACCAGTACCTGTTTACGATGGAGTACCTGGAGTCCCGCGGCATGGAGCACTACGAGATCTCGAGCTTCGCCCGCCCGGGGTTCCGCTCGCAGCACAACGCGAGCTACTGGCGACACGCCAACTATCTGGGGTTCGGTCCATCGGCCCACTCGTTCTGGTGGAAGGGTCTGCCGGCACGACGCTGGGCCAACATCCGAAACCTGCGCGCGTACGAAGCTTTCGTCGACGGCGGCCAACTGCCGCTCGACTACCGTGAGGACCTCCTCCTGGATGACCTGGCGGATGAATACATCATGCTTGCCCTGCGCACACGCGAGGGCATTGATCTGGAACTGCTCGAGCAGCGCTACGGCGTTGATCTGCTCGACGAGAACCTGGAAAACATCGCATGGCTGGAAGAGGCCGGACACATCGAACCGGTATCAGGACGGCGACTTCGCCTGACCCCTCAGGGACGCACGGTGTGCGATTCCGTGGTGCGGCGGCTTGCGCTCTCCTGATGCTGCTGGGCCTCGCGGCCTGCGCCAACGAGCAGACCGAGAGCATTCCACAGGACATTGAGTTCCGGGGCGATGGGGTCCTGGACTTCCTCCGGCCCGACTCCACGGTCATCACGCGCATCGCCATCGAGATCGCCGTCAGCGATTCGGCGCAGGCCCGTGGCATGATGGATCGCCGCAGCATGCCTGACCGGGGCGGCATGCTGTTCTACTACGACGAGACGGGCGAGCGCAGCTTCTGGATGCGCAACACGCCGCTGAGTCTGGATATCATTTTTGTGGGCGAGGACGACCGTATCGTCAACATCGCCAAGAGGGCCACCCCCTATTCCGAGGCCCGCATCAACTCGGACGGGCCGGTTCGTCACGTTCTGGAGGTGCGGGCCGGCTTTACAGACCGATACGGCATCGAACCCGGAACCCTGATCCGATGGAGACGCTCCGAATGACCCGCATCCTGCTCCTGGCGCTGATTCTGGCAGCCTGCGCATCGCCAGAATCTGCGCCCGAATCTGCTCCTGAACCCGCCACGGAAGCTGAAATCCCGTTCCGCAAGGACGGCGAACTGACCCTGATGCGGGGTGACGAGGACGTTGTCACGCTCGACATCGAGATCGCGGATACCGACTCGTCACGCAACCGTGGGCTCATGGAGCGCACCTCTCTCCCCGACCGCTCCGGCATGCTGTTCGTGTTCGACGAACCGGGCATGCAGGGCTTCTACATGGCGAATACGCCCATGTCACTGGACTTCTTCTTTATCGGAGAGGACTCGGTGATCGTGAACACGGTCAAATACGCTCCCCCTCTCAGCCTTGAGACCATCGCCAGCACCGGACCCGTGATCTGGGTGCTCGAGGTGCCCGCAGGATTTATCGACACCTGGGGACTTGTGGCCGGCGACCGGGTGCGCTGGAGCCGGACCGAGTAGGACGTCCTAGAGCCCGAACGACTCGCCGCAGGCGCATGTGCGCGAGGCCTGCGGGTTGTTGAAATGAAAGCCCTGGCCGTCCAGGCCGTCGGTGAAATCGAGCATGGTGCCCTCGAGGTACAGCGCGCTCTTGCGGTCTACCACCACGCGCAGTCCTTCCCCGTGAGAGACGTGGTCTGAGTCCTGCACCGTGGTGTCCCAGCCAAGCTCGTAACTGAGGCCGGAGCAACCACCAGGCACAACCGCAACGCGCAGCATGACCTGCTGCAGGTCGACGGACTCAGCAGCCGCTGTTCGACGGATCTGGTCCGCTGCTCGATCACTGATTTCGATCGTCATGCAATCTTCCCGTTCTTGGGTTGCCTTCTGGGACGGTAATCAACCATTCTCCCGCCCCGAGAGTTTCCGCCGCGGACCTCTGTGAACCTGCCGTAAAGGCGGCCTCTGCAAGGGCTTGCGCCTATCACTTGTTGGAACAAGCGACAGGTGCAAACGTGGCACTATCCTTCTTTAGATTCAGTCTAAACACCACCCCACCGCGCATGAGCACGACGGGCACAGAGTACCTCCACGAAGTCGCTGACAGTGACTACGAGTGGGGCTTCGTCACGGAGATCGAGTCGGATACTGTACCGAAAGGACTTTCGGAGGACGTCATCCGGCTAATTTCTTCCAAGAAGGAGGAGCCGCAGTGGCTGCTTGACTGGCGTCTGCGCGCCTTCCGGTACTTTGAGAAGCTGCTGGCCGAGAAGGGCATGCCGCGCTGGGCTCACCTGGACTTCCCGGAAGTGGACTTCCAGGACATCAGCTACTACTCGGCTCCCAACAGCAAGCCGAAGTACGAGAGCCTCGACGAAGTCGATCCCAAGCTGCTGGAAACGTTCGAGCGTCTTGGCATTCCGATCCAGGAGCAGAAAATGCTCGCGGGTGTGGCGGTCGATGTGGTCATGGACTCGGTTTCGGTCGCGACCACATTCAAGGACGAGTTGGCCAAGCAGGGCGTGGTGTTCTGCTCATTCAGCGAGGCGGTCGAAAAGCATCCGGACCTGGTCAAGAAATACATGGGTTCGGTGGTCCCTCACACGGACAACCTTTTCGCGGCCCTGAACTCCGCCGTGTTCACCGACGGTTCCTTTGCGTACATCCCCAAGGGGGTACGCTGCCCCATGGAGCTGTCCACCTACTTCCGCATCAATGAGGCGGGTACCGGCCAGTTCGAGCGCACGCTGATTGTGGCCGAGGACGATTCCTACGTCTCCTACCTGGAGGGCTGCACGGCTCCGCGCCGTGACGAGAATCAGCTGCACGCGGCGGTTGTGGAGATCGTGGCCAAGAAGGGCGCTGAGGTCAAGTACTCAACCGTGCAGAACTGGTATCCCGGAGACGCGGAGGGCAAGGGCGGCGTCTTCAACTTTGTCACCAAGCGCGGCATCTGCGAGGGAGACGACTCCAAGATCTCCTGGACCCAGCTGGAAACCGGCAGCGCCATCACCTGGAAGTATCCGAGTGTCATCCTGAAGGGTGATCGCTCGGTTGGCGAGTTCTACTCGGTGGCGTTCACCAAGGGTCGCCAGCAGGCTGACACCGGCACGAAGATGATCCACCTGGGCAAGAACACGTCCAGCACGATCATTTCGAAGGGCATCTCCGCCGGGTTCAGCCAGAACAGCTATCGCGGTCTGGTCAAGATCGCCCCGAAGGCGGCTGGCGCACGCAACTTTTCGCAGTGCGATTCCATGCTGCTCGGAGATCGCTGCGGCGCACACACGTTCCCCTACCTGGAGATCGCCCATCCGGGAGCGAAAGTGGAGCACGAAGCGACCACCTCGAAGGTGGGGGAAGACCAGATTTTCTACTGCAACCAGCGCGGCATTTCCGAGCAGGACGCGATCAAACTGATCGTCAACGGTTTCTGCAAGGAGATCCTGGCCAAACTCCCGATGGAGTTTGCCGTGGAGGCGCAGAAGCTGCTCGCCATCGAACTGGAAGGAAGCGTCGGCTAGGACCGGCCACCCACAACGACTGATAACGACTCCCTGATATGCTCGACATCAAGAATCTTCACGCCGAGATTGAAGAGGACGGCACGGAGATCCTCAAAGGAATCGACCTGAACGTCGGATCCGGCGAAGTGCACGCCATCATGGGGCCCAATGGCTCCGGAAAAAGCACGCTGGCCTCCGTACTGGCCGGCCGTGACGGCTACGAAGTCACCGAAGGTTCGGTGGACTTCGACGGCGAGGACCTGCTGGACATGGACCCGGATGAACGCGCCCGCGAAGGGGTGTTTCTGGCCTTCCAGTACCCGGTTGAACTTCCGGGCGTCAACATGTCGACTTTCCTTCGCCACGCGGTCAACTCCGTTCGTGAGCACCGCGGTGAAGACGAGTTGAGTGCGGTCGACTTCCTGAAGCTGATGAAGGAGAAGGCTGCCCTGGTGAATCTGGATCCCAGCCTGAAGCAACGCGCAGTCAACGAAGGTTTCTCCGGCGGCGAAAAGAAGCGGAACGAGATTTTCCAGCTTGCCATGCTTGAGCCCAAGCTCGCCGTGCTGGACGAGACCGATTCAGGCCTCGATATCGACGCGCTCCGCATTGTGGCAGACGGCGTGAACCGTCTTCGCAATCAGAATCGCTCGTTCGTGGTCATTACCCACTACCAGCGTCTTCTGGAGTACATCGTACCGGACTATGTACATGTGCTCATGGACGGAAAGATCGTCAAGTCCGGGGGCCGCGAGTTGGCGCTCAAGCTCGAAGAGCAGGGCTACGACTGGATCAAAGACGAAGCAGTGCCCGCCTGATGGCTGACAACACATCCATAGAAGCCCGCCTCGTTGAGGTCTGGGAAGAGCGTTCCGGCGTGACCATGAACGGCCGCCTGCAGGACGGTCGCTCGAAGGCCATCGAACGGTTCCGCACCCAGGGTATTCCGGCTGCGCGCAGCGAGGCCTGGAAGTACACACCCATTCGCAAGGTGCTGGAGTCGCTGCCGCCGCTCGAAGTCGGCGCAGGCAGTTCCGCCGACGCGGTGACGGCCGATGCGGTCCGTGCCCTGGATATCTCCGGGCTGGACGGGTTTCGTGCCGTGCTGGTGGACGGCCGCTTTCGCGCCGACCTGAGCGACCTGGACGGTCTGCCCCGTGGCGTTCGCGTGCTCGACCTTGGAGAAAGTGCGTCTGACCCGGTTGTGCTGGAGCACCTGGACCAGTCAGGCACCGCCAGCCGGGATGCCTTCACCGAGCTCAATTCCGCCTTCGTGCAGGACGGTCTCTTTGTGCACCTGGCCAAGGGCGTGGTCATGGAGCGGCCGCTGGTGATTCTTCAGGTTATATCCGGAGCCAAGCCGTCCCTGGTACAGCCTCGTGTGTTGGGCGTGTTCGAGCGCGGCAGCCAGGCCCGCCTGGTTGAGGTGTGTCGGGGTCTGGGCTCGGAGCGGGTCCTGATCAACGCCGTGTCCGAGTACTTCACGGCAACGGACGCGCTCATCGATCACGTGCGCCTCATTGACGAGCCGGCAGAGACCGTGCACGTAAACAGCCTGCGCAGCTACCAGGAGGAGAAGTCCAATTTCTCCACCAACGTCATCACGCTGTCCGAGGGCCTTGTACGCAATCAGGCGTATTTCCTGCCTGACGGGGAATACTGCGAAACGCACCTGTCGGGCTTCTATCTCGCACAGAACGGGGCTCACGTCGATAACCACACGCTGGTTGACCACGCGAAGCCCGAGTGTTACTCGAACGAGCTGTTCAAGGGCATTCTGGCCTCGAATTCCGTTGGTGTATTCAACGGCAAGGTTCTGGTCCGGCAGGACGCGCAGAAGACGAACGCGTACCAGTCGAACAAGAGTGTTCTGCTGGACGAGTCGGCTCGCACCTACTCGAAGCCCGAGCTGGAGATCTACGCCGACGACGTCAAGTGCTCCCACGGCGCCACGACCGGCGAGCTGGATCAGGACGCCATGTTTTACCTGCGCACCAGGGGTATCCGTCCGGAGCAGGCCAGGTTGATTCTCCTCGAGGCGTTCGCGTCCGATGTGCTGGATCGCATCGCACTGGACCCTGTCAGGGAGCACATCGACCAGCTGGTTCGCACCCGACTCTCCAGAAACTGAACGCGCCCATGCAGCCGGCACCGCCCCGCATAGCGACCAGATCGTTTGACGTGGCCGAGGTGCGCGCGGACTTCCCGGTGCTGTCCCGGCGCATTCACGGGCACCCGCTCGTGTATCTGGACAACGCAGCGACCACGCAGAAGCCGCTTACCGTGCTGGATCGGCTGGATGCGTACTACCGCAGCGAAAATGCGAACGTGCACCGTGGGGTGCACACGCTATCGCAGGAAGCCACCGACGCCTACGAATCGGTCCGCGGCGTCATGCAGCGGTTCCTCGGGGCCGCAAGCCCGAACGAGATCGTCTTCACCAAGGGCACGACCGACTCGGTGAATGTGGTAGCCGGTTCCATGGCCCGTGGTCACCTGCGCCGGGGCGATGAGATTCTGCTGACCGGCATGGAGCACCACTCCAACATTGTGCCCTGGCAACTGGCCGCGGAGGCCACGGGCGCAGTGATCAAGGTGGTACCGGTGGATGACCGGGGGCAAATGGACATGGGGGCGTTTCAGGCGCTCTTGACCCCACGAACGGCCGTCGTCGCCGTGGTGCACGTCTCCAACAGCCTTGGTACCATCAATCCGGTGGAGCAGATCATCTCCGACGCCCACAGCATGGGCGCCGTGGTGCTTGTGGACGGGGCGCAGGCGGTGGCGCACGGCCCTGTCGATGTGCGCGCCCTGGACGCCGACTTCTACTGCATGTCCGCGCACAAGGTGTTTGGTCCGACCGGGACCGGGGTCCTGTACGGAAAAGCCGAGTGGCTGGACCGGTTGCCCCCCTACCAGGGTGGCGGAGACATGATCTCGGCGGTGTCCTTCGAGCAGACCACGTACAACGAGGTCCCACACAAATTTGAGGCGGGCACGCCCAACATTGCCGGCGTAATCGGCATGGGCGCCGCCATTGAATACCTGCGGCAGTTCGACATCGACGAGATCCAGGAGCACGAGGACCAGTTGGTCACGGCCACAATGGCAGGCCTTGAGGACCTCGGTGGAGTGCGCCTGATAGGCACGGCCGCCCGCAAGACGGCGGTGGTCTCCTTCCTGCTGGAAGGACTGCACCCGTACGATGTCGCCACCGTGATGGACCGATACGGCGTTGCCGTCCGGAGCGGCCATCATTGTACCCAGCCGCTGATGGACCATTACGGCGTTCCGGGCACCTTGCGGGCAAGCTTTGCGCTCTACAATACCCTCGATGAAGTCGAGCGCCTCCTGGCATCTGTCGAAAAAGCCCGTGCATTCCTGTCGTGACGGCCATCGGCACCATCGACGAGCGTGCTGACGAGGTGGTCGAGGAGTTTGAGCTCTTTGACGACTGGATGGGCCGCTACGAGCATCTGATCGAGCTGGGCAAGGGGCTGCCGGCCCTGGACGAAGCCTATCGCACGGAAGGACATCGGGTGCGTGGCTGCCAGAGTCAGGTATGGCTTGCGGCAGAACGCACGGATCGCGGGACCATCCACTACCAGGCGGACAGCGATGCGCTCATCACCAAGGGCCTTGTGGCACTGCTCCTTCGGGTGTTGGACGAGCAGCCACCGGCAGACGTAGCTGATGCCAGCATGGAATTTCTGGACCGCATCGGCATGAAAGAGCATCTGTCACCCACTCGCAAGAACGGGCTGGATGCGATGATAAAACGGATGAAGGCGTACGCGGAGGCGGCACGATGAGCGAGGAGATCAAGCCCGGAGAAGACGTGGAGCAGAGCACCGAAGCTGTCGCCGAGGAGGTGCCTCCTGTATCCGATGTCTCCACGGAGGAGGCCACTGCAGCCGCCTCAGAGACACCCACGGCCGGTTCAGACCTGTCTGACGAGGAGCTGGAGACGAACATCGTCGAGATGATCAAGACGGTCTACGACCCGGAAATCCCGGTCAATGTCTACGACCTGGGCCTCATCTATGCCATCCGGATCAACCCGGACCGCACGGTGAACATCCGGATGACCCTCACGGCGCCGAATTGCCCGGCCGCCGGATTCCTTCCCGGTCAGGTGGAACAGCGGGTGCGCACGATGGATGAAGTCACCGATGCCGAGGTGGAACTGACCTTCGATCCCCCCTATCACCCGGACATGATGTCCGAAGAAGCCAAGCTCGAGCTCGGCTTCCTGTAGGCCTCTCAGTCTGGGTCGATGCGCAGCCCGTCGGGCAACTCGTTCGTGTCGTCCGGCTTGATCTCCACGCCCTGCCTCGTCAGCAGATCGCCGCACAGTCGAATTCCGTCCACGATGCCCTGAGCGGCCTCCCCGCGCACGATGCCCTGCCGGATGGTATCAATGACGTCGCCCCAATCGTCCGGAGAGACGCGGGCGTTGATCCCGGCATCCCCCATCACCTCAATGCGACGCTCGAAGAGGGATACAAACAGCAGAATGCCCGTGCGGTCGCGCGTGTCGAAGACCTCTTCGTCCAGAAACGCCTCACGTGCCCGCCGATGCACGGCGACGGCCATGCGCTGTTCTCCCGCCAACTGGCGTCGAAGCCCCGGGATGGCGTAGGCGCTGAGCCAGGCCAGGCCGCCGAACAGCAAACCGGCCGCGGCCACCGAAACCGGACTGGCGGTCCAGGCTCCTTCCCACCCGTCAGCAAGCTGACCGGCAACGAGCACGATGCCGACGCCCAGTAGCGCGCCGATCATGGCGGTACGCAGCAGCACGTCGGGATAGGCATCGCTGCGTGCGGCCACGAACGGAACGATCTCTCCCGAGGTACTTCCTTCGGCCGCATGAACCGCCTGTTGGATGCGGTCCAGGTCCTCCTTGCTGAAAGATATCATGTCCGGTCAGGGGGTGTGCCGGCATGATACGGGAGGCTCACCGGCCGAACACCAAGCGGTTGCCCGCCTCCGTCGTCATTTCAAGTTGCACGCCGTCCACCTCCAGATCGCTCACCTCCGGCAGGTGTTCCAGAAACAGGCTGCGGAGGTCGTCATCCTGGCACCCGAAGGTGCTGGTCCTGAAGCGGTTGATGCGAATCTCCTGGTCGGCCAGGTCATATCCCGCGGTAAATGATGCACAGCCTGCGGTACCGGTCAACTCGTTCTCGGAGGCAAAGCTCAGCGCATAGTCCTGCTGCTGTACGCGATGCGAGTGGCCGTGTATCCAGATGATCTCCAGATACCAGCTGGACCCGTGCAGTTCGGAGTAGTAGTCGTCGTCTTCTTCAACAACGATGATGCAGCCGGCAGCGGCAACGGCCAGGACAACGGCGGTCAAAAGATGCACAAACGGGGTCCTCATGGCGCTCATGTCGGATCAGGTTTGGGGTTCGTACACCCAATGCCGCGCCCAAGACGCCGAGGGTAACAGGGGGCAGGCGGTGATGCCTGGTCAGGGCGGCGTGCCCGGCCGCAGAGCCGGGCCTACGTCCCCTGCCCGCTCATGGCCGCCTCAATCTGATCAATCGCGCTCTGCGCGCGCTGCCAGAGAGCGTCCTCCGGATTTCCGACAATGCGCTGGACCTTCAGGAATTGATCCCGGGCCTGCTCCATGCGATTGATCTGAAACAGCATAATGCCCCGGTTGAAATTGGCCTGCACGTGCAGCGAATCACGTCGCAACACCTCCTGGGTCTCCTGAATCGCCGCCATGGGATTGTCCGGATCTGACAGATAGGCGACCGCCATGTCCGTGCGTACATCCAGGTTGTCGGGGTTGAGCCTCAGGACCTCCTGGTAGGCCGCAACGGCGGCCTTGGCGAGTGTGGCGCGCAAGTCCGACTGTTCCACTGCACGCTCCATCGAATCATAGAAGAGGTTGCCGGCAAACGCCCAGTCCAGTTCCTGGTCCGTTTCCGCAGCCACCTGACGCTGATATTCTCCGGCGAGGTCGTACCTGCCTGCCCCGATGTACAATTCCACGGTGCGACGCAGGAAGCCGACGCGTTCTTCGCCAGTGGATGCCTCCACCGAGTCCTGGAGCGCTTCAGCTGCCTGGGCAATACCGGGCGCCACATCCGCGAAGGCGTCGGCCGTCAATGGTACCGCAGGCTGCGGTCCGGAAGCGATCGGCGGGTCGGCAGACATGGCATACAGCAGGAACGCCGCAAGCACCATCAGCACGGCAGATCCCACGATGATTCCCACACGCAGCCCGACCCCCTGCTCCACCGAGGATCCGGAACCTTCAGTGCGCGACACCGGAGGCCTGGTCACCACGCGGGCCGGCGCCGCGCCAACCTGCTGGAGCGGTTTGCCACAGCGGGAGCAGAAGTTTGCCCCCGCGGGATTCTTCCAGCCACAGTCGTTGCAGAAAACGTCCTGCCCCTCCGTCTCGGCGAAGTCTTCGGATTCGCCCGGCATCAGAACCGGAGAAGGATTGTCGGCAATCCCCCCGGTCAGCTCGACATACTCGAGTTCATCCGGGTCCACGCCCGCCGGAGTGCCGCAAAGCGAGCAGCGTTCGTCTTCAGGATTCAGGCCGCCGCCGCAAGCCTTGCAGAAAAGCTTCATCAGCTGTTGTTCACGCGCAGGTCCACCTGCTTGCGAAACTCCTTCGAGGGCTTGAACACAGGGACGGCGCTTGCCGGGACCGCGATGGGCTGATTCGTCCGCGGATTGCGGGCTGAGCGGGGAGCACGCTCCTGAACCAGAAAGCAGCCGAACCCGCGAAGATCGACCCGTTCGTTGTGCAACATGGCGTCCTTGACCGTATGAATGAAGCCGTTCACGACGGCCTCCGTTTCCAGTTTGGTCAGTCCGGTGCCGGCCGCAATGCGCTCGACGATGTCCGCTTTTGTCACGAAAAGAGGGGGGTGGTTTCGATTCGGTCGCCATACGCCCCCCTCCCTGCCATGATCCGGGTCTATCTTGCACGGCTGCCCCCTGTCGCGCGTGACGCTTACCCCCACCCACATTATCAGCGAAGTCAGCCTGCGCGCCGCGTTGCTGCCACTGGTGCGGGGACTGTGGCGATGTGAGGTAGTCGAGGGCCGCGAAAAGCTGCTGGCGGAGCCGTGCTTTCTGTACGGCAACCACTCGAACGACTACGACCCGTTCATGGTGAACTGGCCGCTGCCCATCGGTCGATGCTCCTCCGGCGTCCTGACCGCCGAGTACATGCAGGAGGGCATTGTCGCTGCCGCCCTGAAGGGCATCGGTCTGTTGTCGACCCGCAAGCGGGTGCCGGAGCCCCATCTCATCGCACGCATTCTGAGATTGCTGCGCGCAGGCCGCAACGTGCTCATCTACCCGGAAGGTGGCCGTCGCTGGGCCGGAAGACCGACGCGCTGGATACCGTCGACAGCAAAGCTGTTCTCCCGCGCCGGCTATCCCGTGCGGCCCGTCGTCACCGAGGGATCCTACATCGCGTGGCCACGCTGGGCCGACTGGCCCCGGCCTGCCCGAATCCGCGTACGGGTACTGGACCCGGTATCGCTGGACGGCCTGTCCCAGGAGGACGCGATTGCGCAGCTCGCAGCCCCCATCGATTTCGACGAGAACGTGGCACCGGAGGAGACCCGCCCACTGCGCGCGTTCCGGCCGGCCGACGGCATCCACCGACTCCTGTATCGGGACCCGGTGACTGGTGAACACGGCGGCCTCAGAACCACAGACGGTCACCGAATCACCAACGTGGACGGCTCCGTGCAGTGGGAGATGCTGCCGGACAGCCGCATCCGGGATGAGCGCACCGGGGACATCCTGTTGACCGGCGATCTGTACGACACCGTGCGCGCGATGCCGCTTGAGCCTGGTCCCGACGGTGCCATCGTGCGCAATCTGGTCACCGTAAGCCGGGGGCCGGACCTGCGATCGATGGGGTCCCGCCAACTACGTCGCGTAGCGTTGCATACCGATTCCGTTGCCCTGGGCACAGACCGCATCGCCCATGAAGAAATCCTATTCTCCGGCGTGGAGAAGAACTTCAAGCTGCAGTTGACCACCCGGGATGAGATCATCAACCTGGAGTTTCGCGACGACGGCAGTGCCCTGCAGTGGGAGGATGCTCTGTTCGCTCTGACGGAGGGGCGCGTGTGATGGAGGCCTGGAGGCTGGAGATGTCGTTCGGCGAGGTGTTGCACGATTTCACCGTGCTCAGCCTGGCGTTGCTGGTGGCCACGCTTCTGCGCGCTCATGTCGGTTTCCTGCAGCGGTACCTCATTCCGAACGCTCTGCTCGCGGGAGTGCTGGGACTGTTGGTCGGACCGGAGATTCTGGCCTGGCTGCCCATCTCCGTGGAGCGCATGGGGATCTGGGTATATCACCTGCTGGCCCTGACGTTCATTTGCGTGGGCCTCAAAGGCGGTCCAGCCGATCGCTCGCCTGCCGCCATCCATCTCGGATTCATGCAAATCATGTGCATGACCCTGCAGGCGATCGTCGGGATCGGTGTGATGCTGCTCGCCTGTACGCTGCTGGACCCAACGCTGAATCCAGCGGCCGGCATGCTGTTGACACTGGGGTTTGCCATGGGTCCGGGCGTGGCCTACTCGCTTGGGGAAGCCTGGAGCGCGTACGGATTTCTTGAGGGCGGCTCGGTCGGGCTGACCATCGCGGCCGCGGGATTCCTGATTGCCTATCTGGTGGGTGTGGCGACGGTAAATCGGTCTGGGTTCTCGTCCCAGGATCTGCCGGCGTCCGAAAGGACGGGAGTTCGTGGGGAGCAGGAGCGTAGTCCGGCGGGCATGCTGACGTTCTCCCCTGGAGCCATCGAGCCGCTTGGCTTCCATCTTGCGTTGATCGTGCTCGTCTATGCGTTGACCCTGCTGGCAGCCTCCGGCATTGCAGAATTTCTGGAGGCCGTCGGCCGAGGCGCCGAGGTACCGATCGTATGGAGCTTCCATTTCATCCTCGCGAACCTGCTCGCGCTGCTGACCCGGCATCTGCTGGGGCGGTTTGGTGCGCGTCACGTCACCGATCCAGGACTGCTGGACCGCATGACCGGGCTCTTCGCGGACTACCTGATCGCGGCATCAATCATGGCGATCGCGGTCGGCCTGGTGATCCGGTACGCCGTGCCGATTGCGGTCATGGCCGTGCTCGGTGGGTTCGCGACGTTCTTCGTGCTGCGAAAAGCGGCCTCCTGGGTGTTCAGCACCCACCGGTTCGCACGATTTATCGGCATGTTTGGTGAGATGACCGGCACCCTCGCCTCGGGTCTTGCGCTGATCCGCATTCTCGATCCCGAGTACCGCTCTCCGGTTGCACAAGACCTCGTGCTGTCCAGTGCGGTGGCTCTGGTGCTTGGTTTTCCGCTTTTGGCCGTCATCAATCTTCCGCTCACGGTGTTTGACGGCGAGGAGGTTGGTTACCTGGTGCTGATGGGCATCATGGCGGGCTACCTGCTCCTGACGCTCGGAGCCTGGCGACTCTACTTCCGGCGAAGCGGCAGCGTGTAGCGTACCGTAACACCTCCCCGCATTGCGTTACCCAGTCCCATGCGTTTCCTCCTGATTCTGCTGTTCCTGCTCGCCGGCTGTTCGGCACCCGCCGCCGATCCACAACAACTGGTAGATGGATCGATTGCCTGGCAAAACGGCACCGTGCTCAACAAGGCAGAACTGTCGTTTGATTTCCGGGATCGTCAGTTCCGCGTCCTTCGAAACGACGGCCTCTTCGAATACGAACGGCGGTACGTTGACACCACCGGAGCGGCCATCCGGGACCTGCTCACGAACGATGGGCTGATTCGTGAGGTGGACGGAATGCGCGTTGAGCTGGACTCGGCGGCCTACAACTCGGCCGAGACCGGCGTGAACTCGGTGGTGTATTTCGCGCTGTTGCCGCTACCACTGAATGACCCGGCGGCACGCAAGCAGCTGTTGGGCACCGTCGAGCTGGACGGCCGCGAGTACCACAAGGTGGAGGTGACGTTTGTCCCGGAGGGTGGTGGCCGCGACTACGACGACCGCTTCATCTACTGGATGGACGCAGAATCCGGGGCACTGGACTACCTGGCGTACTACTTCCATGTGAACGACGGAGGCTCTCGGTTCCGGAAGGCCTACAACATCAGGGAGATCGCCGGCGTGCGCATCGCGGATTACTACAACTACAAGGGAGAAGTCGACCTGGAAATCGACCAGATCCAGCGCTACGACAGTCTGTATGCAAACGGCATGCTCGAGCTTGTGAGCGAGGTCAACCTCGAGAACGTCAGGATCGTGCCACTGGACTGATACGCCACGCCCGCAGTTCAGGGCGATGGGATCAGAACCGGATGGAGAGCTCGAATGATGGGTGCAGGCCCAGGTCGTATACGTCGACCCCCTCCACATCGGTCACCATCAGGTTGTCCGTGGGTCCGGAGATCGCAGTAGGCACGAGCGTGCGATACCACACATTGTTGCGGTCGGTCAGGTTGTAGACCGAAAAGCCGACCATAACGGCGCGTGAGCCGAATTGCCGCTGCCAGCTCACGCCGCCGTCCAGCCGGCTGAAGCTCGGCAGCCGCTCGGCCTCCGCTTGGTTCACGAACCGCAGCGGGTTGGGGATTCCCGAAGCCAGGTACCACGTAAGGCTCGTGCTGAACCCCCTCCAGCCCGTTTCGACGGACGCCGTGTACTGGTTTCGGCGATCCCAGGACACTGCAAACTCACGTCCGTCCAGCACGCGCGGGTTGGTATAGACGGTCTTGCTGCGGGTGTACCCGTGACTCCAGAGCAACGGTCCGGTGCGGTGCCGCAGCATGACCTCCACGCCTTTTGCGGAGCCGTCCACGTTGGGCAGGTAGGGGTTGTTGAGCTCACCCTGCAGGCTCACGTTGCCGTCCGGGTTGGCAGACTCATGAAGCCGGAGGTTCTGGTATTCCTTCAGAAACCCTTCGGCCTGCAGAAATACACGTGACGAAGGCCGCAGGTAGATCCCTCCGGTGAAGTAGTCCACCCGACCCGGCGACTCGGTATCGGAGCTCAGGATCCAGACATCGGGAGCACTCTCGAGCACCGGCTGCACCTCCAACTGGTGCACAAACTGGTGATTGCGACTGAAGCCCACCGACATCGAGACCGGTCCCTCACCACCGACCCGCATTTCCGCTCGCGGACTGAGCCGAAGGTGATCGCCCCAGGTGAAGTAATGGGAGCGCAGACCCAGGTTGAAACGAGCAGGGCCGGTCCGGGCTGATGCCCAGGCCACGTAGGCATCCAGCTGCCCCGCATTGCCGGCAAGACGATAGTCGGCCCTTCTGGAGGTGGACTCCTCGTATTCCGCCGACAACAGATTCAGATCTGCGCCCAGCGACCATAGCCCGGCGCGTTCATAACTCCATTCCGGAGCCAGCCGCATCTGGACCAACAGGTTGTCGTTGGCAAACTGGTCCAGGCGGACTTCCGGAGCGGCTGCCCCAGCGTCATTGCGTCGGACTCGCGCCACCAGCGAGGAATTGCTGTAAGCGCCGTCATACCGAGAGGCTCCCGCAATGACGGAGAGGAACCCACGTCCCTGCAGACTGCGCTGGTACTGGAGCCCGCCCACCATGGTGCCCCACTCGCTCAGCCCCTGGGTCAGATGACCGGCAGCCTGGTTGGGTCCCCGAAAACGGCGTTCGCCCTCCTGGCTCGCGCGGTCTCCCCCCAAATAACCACTGGCGGTCAGTCGCCCGCCGTCGGCGCCCTCGAACAGCAGCTTCGCGTGTACATCATGGTAATTGGCGCTGCCGTTGAGCACCTGCGCCCGTGCCGGTCCTGCCGGCTCCAGACTGGTTTCGCGACCAATGTCCAGGCCCTGGGCCACAAGCACATCGTTGTTGAACCAGTCCAGATCATCCAGATACGACAGCCGACCTGAAACCAGCCAACTGCCGCGACCTCCGAGGGCTGGCCCCTCCAGCGTACCCTTGAACGAGGTGTTGGATGCGCCGATGGTGCCTGCCACCCGTTCCTGCGAGCCGGTGCGTGTCAGGAATGCCAATGTGCCCCCCGGTGGCGCCTGGTAGGAGGCCGGCGCTATCCCGTAGTAGAAGCCGACGGCCTGCAGTGCGTCTTCATTGAACGCATCGAACAACCCGAACATGTGGCTTCGGCTGTACACCGGCAGGCCGTCCAGGAGCACCTGGAATCCATCCGATTTCGACCCTCGCACCGAGACGCCGTCAGACAGAGCCGCAGACAGCGATACGGAAGGAAGTGTGGAAAGCGAACGCAATACGGACGATTCCCCGAGCGGCGCCATCACCCCGGGCTGAATCAGGTGCTGCCATGTGGTGTCGAGGTCCGTATGGAGGATGGTGCCTGCAACGACCACTTCCCTGCTCTGAAGTGGTTGCGGGGCGAGGCGTATGGAAATCTCCAGGGGCCCATCGCCCATGGATACGGAGACCGTTCTGCTCTCAAATCCAAGGTATGAGACCGTCAGCTGCTCCTCCGACGCCGAGGGCAGCGTGGTTTCAAAGTATCCTGCTTCATTGCATGCCACGCCCCGGAGTTCGCCCTGGTCATCCAGCCAGGTGACCGTGGCATGGGGCAGTCGGGCTCCCGACTGATCATCGAGCACGAAGCCCTCCAGCCGTACCTCGGGAGCAGGCGATGCAGGTTCGGAAAGCGGGTACACCAGGACCTGCTCCCGGTCCGCGTCCACCCGTACGCCGAGCCCGATCGCCGTCAGGGCAGCAGCCACTTCGCCAACCGGATCCGAACCGAGAGTGACCGAGACCTTGCGCCCGGCCAGGAGCGCATCCCGGTAGAGAAAGCGGAACTGACTGCTCTCCTCCACGGATCGCAGCACATCCCGGACCTCGGCATCGCGGAATACCTGGCCGCGTGAGTCGACCGCCGAGAATGCCAGAAGGCCCACAAGCACCATTGCCTGCAGGCCCCGTTCCGACCATGCCCTCCGGCGGATCCTCATGCTATTGTTCGATAAACCGTACGCCGTTTCCGGAAGGCACGAATCGTCCGCCGAGAACCAGGCCGAAATCCTCCAGCGCTTGGGCCTGACTCTGCAGGAGCAGCGTTCCCGACATCGATTCTCCGCGCAACGTGCCCGGCAAG
This sequence comes from Rhodothermales bacterium, assembly GCA_017643395.1. Lineage (NCBI taxonomy): Bacteria > Pseudomonadati > Rhodothermota > Rhodothermia > Rhodothermales > Rhodothermales bacterium. The sequence goes on from JAEPNP010000006.1 coordinate 52,558, forward strand.
TCGATGCGGATCTGATAGTGGCGCGCGAGTTCGGACGCAATGCTGCCTGCGGGCCGGGAGTCAAAGCTCAGTTCTCCCCGAATCCAGTCCGTCTCCTCGAGCCCATCGCTCGCCTCAGGGTCCGACAGCGGCGTTCCCGAGCGATGGGCCAATTGCTGACCCGGCACCAGTTCACGTGCTTCCTCCCCCGTATCGAAACGAACCCGTCCACTCTCCAGATAGACGGAGGTTTGCTCCCCGATGGCGGCCACGTTGAATCGGGTTCCGAGGACCTGCACCGTGCCGGCCTCAGTGGCGACGGCGAATACGCGGTCCGGATTGTGGGTGACGTCAAAGAACGCCTCCCCCTCCAGCCTGTACGTCTGGTCGTCGACCTGGAATAGCGAAGAGTGCGGCCGGAGCACAACCGTGCTGCCATCCGCAGTCTCAAAGGTGCCCTGCTCCTGAGCGGCGCTGGCTACCAACTGCCCCGAGGCGGGACTGAGCACGCGAGGCACCAGAACCAGGACCAGCACGGCGGCGGCCACGCTTACGGAACCCCAGACAAGGCGCATCACCGTCAATCGCCGAACCGGCGCACGGTCCGAGCCCGCTCTTGTGGCGCGCTCGATGCCGGCCCACATCCGGGCTCCTGCGCGCTCATCTGCCTGGACTTCTACACTGTCCTTCCACGCCCGGATCGCATCGATCACCGGGTCCTGGCCGGCCGCAGGAAGCCCACCTTCATGCCCGATGCGGGCAGCGAGCTCTTGATCGTTCTGGTTTGGTAGCGAGGGGCTCATGGTGCGTGAAAGAATAGAGGCTCCGGGGGTTTCATGCCGGATCGCGGGGCCCGTCGGGACCCCGCGTTACCGGCACACGAGCCTTTGGATCAGCCGTTTGACCCCCCACCGGTCTGGCGGCCTCCGAAGGCGGCCCGGCACCGGGCCTTGAGGTGTTTGCGAGCGCGGTGCGAGAGCACCTGGTGGATCTGCCAGATCTCAAACGCCGCGTCGTTGCTGATCGTGGCAGAGACGGCAGCCTCCAGATCAGTGCGCAGGGCGCCTACCTGATCGCGGAAATCGGTCGCGGAACGATCCAGCCCCTGCAGAGCCTCGCGGAAGGCCTGTTCGGCGGCGAGGATTTCATCCGCCTGGGCCTCAGTGATTCCGAGCACCTCGATCATCACCGCACGCTCCGCAGCCTGGCGCTCGGCACGGGCAGCTTCGCGCTCGGCCTCAGCGGCGGCAATCGCGTCCTTCTGCTCCTGCGTGAGATTGGCGTCCAGCCAGGCGTCTACTTCCGCCTTGAGGGCTTCATGGATAGCCTTGATGGCATCATGTGCGGCCTGAACGGCAGCGGAGTCTCCCGCCTCGCGAGCAGCCTTCAGATCTGCAAGCAGTGCCTCCAGCTCGGCGCGGCGGGATTCGCGGATCTCCTTGACGGCGTCTCGCTGCTCATCGGTTAGGATGGAGCGCAAACCAGCCCCGGAACCGCCCTGATTGGCGTGCGCGGCACGGCAACGCTTCTTGCCTTTGGCTCGCTGACCGTCCTGAGGACGATCCGACGGAGCGGGACGATCCTGGCCGAGAACGCCACGCAAATCTCTGAACTGTCCGGCGAGCAGCGAATCCTTCTGCGCGTCGGTGAGCGTGGTGGCCAGTTCGGCGGCCAGCCTCCAAAGGAAACCAGGATCGTCCGCGCCGTCGTTGGCAAAGCGGGCGGCGGTGGTGTTGAGCGCAGACTGCTGGCTCGAGGAGAGCGCCAGGTCGGCCGTGAGCTCTGCGGTGAAGGCGGTCAGGACCTCCTCATCGAAAGAATCTTCGGTCAGGGCCGTCGTGCTGTCGCAGGCGGCCAGGGTGCCCGCAATAATCAGCGCAAGGAAGGCGCCGCGGACCAGATGCAGGGTGGATTTCATGACTGTGATGTATACAGGTTGTCTTGGGAACTGTCTTGATCGGGTCGCTCGATGGCGCCCTCCCTCTCGACCTGACTACACAGCCCACGACCGCCTCCCCCCAAGGAAGCACGAACTTTTTTGCGGGCACTGCTCAGGGGCGCAGTTCCTTCAGTTCCTCGCGCACCGCCTTGAGCGCGTACCCCATGTGGTTTTCAACGGTTTTGGGGGTGATCTCAAGCGCTTCGGCCGCCTCCCGGTAGGTGAGTCCCTGAAGCACACACAGCTCAAACACGGCTCGTCGCCGCTCGGGCAGGCGTGCGACGGCACGTGCTACCTGTTCCTGCACGTCCATGCGCTCTCCGGGGTCCGCCTCCGGCGCCGCCTCGTCGGGCAGGTCCCCGGTGAGTCGGGCCGTGTCCCGGAAATGATTCAGGGCCCGCGTGTAGCCGATCCGGAAGAGCAGCCCTCTGAGCGAGCCGTCATCCCGGATCTGGTGTCGCTGCTCCCAGATGTAGACGAACGCATTCTGCACCAGATCCTCCGCGACGTCAGGGGCAACCTGCTTGTGTACCAGGTAGCGCAGCAAGGCCTGATGATGGGCCTCGAAAAAGGTGCGGAAGGCGGTGCGATCTCCGGCCCGAATGGCACGCGCCAGTCCTGCTTCATCGTCGTCAGACAGAGTGACTGCCAGGAGGAGAACCAGCTCCAGCAAGGTGCAATTCGAGGGATTTCTTGACGACGGCCCGCGAAGATACGACGGGTTGCCCGGCTATATTCCCCTCATGTCTACGACCCTTCCCTGGCCGCTCGGAGCGGCCTCGGGCGGCAGCACGGAGTCGCTGGCCGCCACCATAGATCGCCTCGCCACAGACCTTTCCAAAGCCGTCTCGCCGGAGCTGCGGGCTTGCCTGTCGGCATTGCACCAGTCCGACGACCCGGCAGCATGGCTGGCAGAGCAGGATGACGAAACTCTGGAGCAGCTGCTCCGAGCCGATACCGCACTGTTTCATCTTCTGAATCAGTCCGAGAAGTCCGAGATCGTTCGCATCAACCGGGAGCGGGCCCTGGCCGCTGCGCCGGGCGAAGGCAGACCGGAGTCGGTCATGGCCGGTGTCGCCCGCATGAAAGCCGAAGGCATTGATGCGGAGACGTTTGAGCGACTGGTCGCGCGGCTTGATATTCGGCCTACATTGACCGCCCACCCCACCGAGGCCCGACGGCGCTCGATCCTGTACCGGCAGCAGGCAGTGGGTGCTTCGTTGACGCGTCTCAACCGCGACCGGTTGACGCATGCCGAAAGGGACGCGCTCGAGGAGGATCTGGAGCGGGATATTCACCTGCTCCACGTCACGGATGAAGTGCGACCCAGGCGTCTGACTGTGGCCGACGAGGTGGAATACGGGCTCTACTTCCTGACCCATACCATCTGGGATACGCTACCTGGCATCGCCAGCGACCTGCGTCGGGCCGCCTTGAAGCACTACGGGCTGCACCTGCGCAGTGCGACACCCGTTCGCTTTCGAAGCTGGATCGGCTCGGACCGCGACGGAAACCCGTTCGTGACGCCGGAAACGACGCTTCGCACGTTCGCCAGACAGCGTGCAGCTGTGCTCGACCAGTTCACGAAGGAGCTGCGCTCGGTTCGGCGCACGCTGAGCATCTCCAGGGAGCAGCTGCACACGCCACGCATCCTGCTGGACAGCCTTGAGCGGGATGCGCGTGAGGTCAGTCTGCCCGACATCGTGCATCAGCACTTTGAGCGAGAGCCGTTTCGGCTGAAGCTTTCGTTCATGATGGCGCGCCTCCATGCCATCCGGGAGTCGGAACGGGACCTTGCTGCGCCGGTCGCCTCATCGTACACCGGTCAGGCTTTCTGCGAGGACATCGCCCTCCTGCAGACTGCACTGGAGGAAGCCGGCCTGAGTGAGGCCGCCTGGTCGGGGTCACTGCAGCGCCTTGCAGATCGGGCATCGGCGTTCGGACTGCACCTGGCCGCGCTGGACGTGCGACAGCACAGCCGTGTGCACGCAGAAGCGGTTGGAGCCATCCTTCGGGCGGCCGGCGTGGTCGAGGACTACGGATCACTGGACGAGCCCGAGAAGCAGCGCGTGCTGACCGCGGAACTGCAGAACCCCCGCCCACTGCTGCCTCCGGGGCAGGACCTCGACGAAACGGCGGAGATGGTGCTCGCCACGTTCCGGGCTATCGGGCACATCCTGGAATGCGACCGGGACGCCTTTGGCACGTTCATCGTGTCCATGACCCACACCGTGTCCGACCTCCTGGAGGTCATGCTGCTGGCCAAGGAGGTGGGTCTGGCGCGACTGGACAGGGACGGGTTCGACTGCCCCCTGGATATCGCCCCGCTATTCGAGACGGTGGACGATCTGGCCCACTGCGGCACCTTCATGGAGACGCTGTTCGCGCATCCGGTGTACCGCGCGCATCTCGAGCGACGCGGCCGCTTCCAGGAGATCATGCTGGGTTATTCGGACTCGAACAAGGACGGAGGCTTCTGGATGGCGAATTGGGCACTGCACCGTGCCCAGCGCACCCTTGGGCAGGTGTGCAGGAAGGCGGACGTCGACTTTCGGCTCTTTCACGGGCGGGGCGGTACGGTTGGTCGCGGAGGCGGCCGCGCAAACAGAGCGATTTCGGCGATGCCTGCGGACTGCCGTAACGGTCGAATCCGCTTTACCGAGCAGGGAGAGGTTATCTCGTTCCGGTATGCGCAGCCCGACATCGCACACCGCCACCTGGAGCAGATCGTGAGCGCGACCCTGTCGACGGCAACGCTGGAGCCGGACGACGAGGATTATCCGACCGCCTGGACGGATGCCATGGAGCGTATCGCCGATCACGCCATGGCGGCCTACCGGGGTCTGATTGACGACCCGGATTTCTGGGGCTGGTACACGTCGATCACTCCCATCGAACACATTTCCCGTCTTCCCATTGCCTCACGCCCTGTTTCGCGAAAGGCGGCGGGTCAGGTGGATTTCGATGGACTCCGTGCCATCCCGTGGGTATTCGCGTGGACCCAGACGCGGTATACGATTCCAGGCTGGTACGGAACGGGTGCGGGTCTCGGCCACGTCGCGGAAGATGCGTTCGAGACGCTCCGCGAGATGTACCGGGACTGGCCGTTCTTTGCGGCGGTCATGGACGCGGTGCAGTTGGAGATGGCCCGGGCCAGGCTGGAGGTGGCAGAACGGTATGCCCGCCTCGCGAAGGATGAGGCGTTCCACCAGCGCATCGTCGGAGACTTCGAGTCCGGACGGGCAGCGGTCGAATCCGTGACGGGGGGCCCACTCCTGGCCCACAGCGGTGCTGTCAGGGCCTCGCTTCGATACCGAAATCCCCTGACGGACCCGTTGAACGACATCCAGATCGAGCTCATCAAGCGGTACCGCACGGCGGAGTCCGAGGAGCATCGGGTGTTTCTCGGTCAATTGCTCTTCCTGAGCATCAACGGGATTGCCGCTGCCATGCAAAGCACCGGCTGATCGGTCCGGAACTGCCGGGCTACAGTTCGGCGCCAGTGACCCGCATCATCTCCTCGACACTGGTGTCGGTCAGCATGACCAGTTCCTTTGCGGAATCCGGCAGCGTGAGCATGCCCTCGGAGACGGCTGTGTCCTTGAGCGCCTCTTCGTCAACCATGGTCTCGGACTCCATCACAATCTTTCGGATGGCGGGCGTGAAGGGCAACACCTCGGCGATGGCCCGACGGCCCTTGTACCCGACGCCCTTGCAGACCGGGCAGTTGGGGTCGCTGCCGGGGATGTAGATGGCTCCCGATTCGCTGGCCTCGGGTGGGAATCCGAGGAACTGCAGCAGGTCCTCATCCGGGGCGGGGTCCGGGCGCTTGCAATCCGGGCAGAGGCGGCGCACCAGGCGCTGGGCCACGACGAGGTTGATGGCATACGCGATGAGGAACGGCTCCACGCCCATCTTGAACAAACGGGAGACGGCGCTAGGGGCATCGTTGGTGTGCAGCGTCGAAAAGCAGAGGTGGCCGGTGTTGGCCAGTTTCACCGCGAGTTCAGCGGTCTGCCGGTCACGCATCTCTCCGACCATCACGATGTCGGGGTCGTGTCGCAGGATGGCCCGGAGCGCGCCCTCCAGGTCCAGTTTGTGACTCAGCTTGATCTGGCGCACGCCGCGAATGATGTACTCGACCGGGTCCTCGACGGTGAGCACGTTCACCTTGGGCGTGACCACCTGATGCAGGGCTGCGACCAGCGTGGTGGACTTGCCCGATCCAGTGGGCCCGGTCAGGATGACCATGCCGTTGGGCTGGCGGATGGCCATCTCAAACCGCTTCATGGCGGTCTCGAGCAGGCCGATCTTGCGCAGGTCGGTCAGCACCTTGCGGTCGTCAAGCACTCGGATCACGATGCTTTCGGCGGAGATCTCCTGCCGGGCCGTGGCAATCGGCAGGACACTGACGCGGAAACGAATCAGCGTTTCGTCAATCCAGCGCTGAATGAAGCCGTCCTGGGCCCGGTCGCGCTCGAAACGGTCTACGTTGACGGCGTTGTCCTTGACCACTGCCAGGAATGCCTCTGCGCGTACCGTCTCTTCGCGGTACCACATGGTCAGTTCGCCATCGACCCGAAAGTGGATTTCGATCTTACCGTCGGGATTCGGGAATATGTGCAGGTCCGAGGTACCGATTTTAACCGCCTCGATCAGGGCAGCCTCAAACAGGTTGATGAGCTTGGAACCCTTGATCTCCTGCTCCAGGGCCTGGTCGGTGACCAGATCCTCGCCCACATCGGCCTGGTGGCCGATGTCGAAGAAGTCCTGGGCGTTCTCGAGTCGCTCGAGGTATTCGTTCCTGCTGACGAAGCTTTCCGTTACCAGGGTGGCCAGTTCGGCTTCCGGGCAGTACCGGACCTCAAACCGGCGCACGTCCATGCGCTTCAGGAGCTGATGGATCTCCGGCCTGGTCGGGTCGTGCGTTGCGAACGTCCAGCGAGTCTCACCGGAAAGGGGCTCCGTATCCAGGGCGATCGGCAGCAGGAACAGCTCCAACATGCCATCCCATGCCTCCTCATCGAACGATTCCCGGTGCTCCTCGAGGAACTTGAGCACCTGCTTTTCTTCGATTTCAGCCTCCTCGAAGGCGTACACCTTGGAGGCTTCGAAGTAGATGGTTTCCGTATCCAGCTCGGTGGCCAGCGTCAGCATGCGCCAGAGCGGCACGCGCACGCCGTTTTCCCGGCCGATGGTCCATTCGCCATAGGCAGCGCGCACGTCGTTTTCGGTGATAACGCCCTTGTCGATCAGGCGGTACACCACGCGGTCGTTCCGGCAGGCGGCCTCGAAGGTCACCTCCGGAAGCGAACCGTCTTCCTGCGCGTTTGCCCGCTCCCGCGTTCCGCGGTTGCGGGCAAACTTGCTACCCATACCGAACTCGCCGTTCGCCATGCAGACTAGGCGGCTTTACGAACTGTGATTTCAGAATCTGTGGTCTGGCTGCCGATGGCGTGGATCGTGCCCGGAATCACCTTGGGCAGGAAGTCGGACACGGCCTTGACCACCTTCTCCATGTTGCTCTTCGACAGGAATCGAATCGAGTGCGTGTTCTCTGCCACGGTTTCGATGGCCCGACGCACTTCGCGACGGGACGGGTCGTAGGCAGCGAAGGTCACAACGCCCTTGCGCTTCCTTCCGTCCGCAGGCACCACGGGCAACACGCCAAGGCCCAGCAGGCGCGGGATGACCGTGTTCGGCCACGACTTCGAGAGGTGATCCACCAGGCCCACGGTTTCAAGCATGGACACCTCGACCGGAGCGAACCCGAAGGAAACGGCTGCGGCCTCATAGATTTTGTCAGCGGGGATCTCCTCGGTGCGCAACAACACCCTCCAGAGGCGTTCCCGGCGACCGGTAGCCCTCCACAGTCTTTTGGCGCGCTGGAGCGTGCCCGGTTGTAGTTCTCCGGTTGCCTGCAGATAGGCGATTACCCGGTCGGTTTCGGCACGTTTTTCCTCCATGGGATATAGCGACGGATCTTCGTATACACGGTGGACGCGGCCGCGACGAGGCTCGAGGCGCACGATGTTCAAATGAGGCGCAGCCACGGGCTCCTCGGTGGGCAGCTGCTCGGCCACCACCGCAATCGGCCCGGAATCCTCTTCTGCGCGGGTTTGCCGATCGAGTCGGCGGAACAAATGAATCATCCTTCAGGGTTGCTCGGTACGGGTGCGGCAGATGGTGTACCAGGCCTGCTTATGATGCGCAGGACACCGCAGGACTGTACCTTCGCCGCGTGATGAGTGAAGGCAAAGACCGGACCATCCGGGATGAGACGTTCCGGGTGCGGGCCTACGAGGCGGGACCCGACGGGATGGCACGACCGGACGTGCTCTGCAACTACCTGCAGGAAGCGGCCGCCAACCACGCCGCCCTGCTGGGTGTGTCCGGGGAGGCACTGGCCGGCATGAACCTCACCTGGGTGCTTTCCCGCCTGGTTATCGAGATCGAGCAGTTCCCTGCGTGGCAGGACACCGTGCAGGTGCGCACGTGGCCTGCGGGACTTCAGGGCATCTTCGCCATCCGCGACTTCGAGCTAACGGCGAGTTCCGGCGCAGTCGCACGAGCGACCACGGCCTGGTTCCTCATCGACACGGCCCGCCGCAGACCAGCCCGACTACCCGAGCAGGTGACCGGAATCCAGCTCCCTGAGCGGGCTCGCTCCCTGGTGGACGACTTCAGCAGACTGCCCCCTGTGGAGGACGATGGGGTCCGTATGCCGCTCGTGGCAGCGCCATCCGACATGGACTTGAATCAGCATGTGAATCACGTTCGCTACCTCGCCTGGATGCTGGACTCGATGGAGTCCGATTGGCTCGACAGGCACCGTTTGCGACGACTGCAGATCCAGTTTCGCAGCGAGTCTCGGGCCGGGGATGCGCTTGTAGTACGTTCGGCGGCGCGATCCGAATTTGGCTGGGCACACGAGGTTCTGAACGAATCCGGCCAGGGTCTCAGTCAGGCTCACTCGGAGTGGTTGCCCCGATGAAACGCGGGCAGGCTCACGCTGAGGCGGCGTGAGCGGTAAGCTCCGGGCGGTCCGGGGCAAACAGATCGCCGGCCTCGTCAACCGCGCCCGTCAGACCGCGGGCCAGCAGCTGCCCGGCCCGGAATCCATACGCCATGCCGTGACCGGTGAAGCCGGTTGCCATCCAAATTCCATCGCCCACCGGTCCCACGACCGGGAGCCCGTCTGGCGAGAAGCCCATGATGCCTGACCAGCGGCGCACTACCTCGGCTCCGGCGAGGGACGGGAAGTGTGCATGCGCATAGGCCTCCAGGTCTGCCTGAAGCTTGACCGACGTGCCCTCGAGGAACCCCGCCTCTTCGGTCCGATGCCGGTGACGCGCCCCTCCAACAAGGACGCGCCCGTCATAGTCGCTGCGCAGATAATAGTACCCCTCGTGGCTATAGACCGGCGCGGGAATGCGCGCCGGAACGCGTGGTTTGAGCGCCAGCATCTGGGCCCTGTGCGGCTCCACCCAGGCCGCGGCGGCAGGCCATAGATCGGGGGCCCACGGACCGGCGGCGATGACAATCTGGTCGGCGCGTACCTCGAAGCCATCGCCAACCACGCGGCCTTGATGGACCGCGACCGCACGGTGATTCCTACGCACGAGGGCCCCTGAACGTGCAACGAGTTGGTTGACCAGCTCGAACGGGTCCAGCATGCCACCTGTCTCGGTGAACAGGCCTCCGAGGAATCCGACCGACCCAATGCGGGCATTCAGCGCGTCGGACTCCAGAAAGGAACCCGCAAAACCGTCTTCGCGCATGCGCCCGGCCGACCGGCGCAGGCGTTCTTCCTCGGCACCGTCCCCGGCGACGGTCAGACTGCCGGAGGGCACGAAGCGGAAGGCGGCACCGGGAATCTCGTCAAGCAGGCGATCGCGGTTCTCGTGCGTAAACCGGCGCAGGCGACGGGCGCGATCCAGTCCATAGAGTTCAATGTCCGTGACGTAGTCAGTAACCGCTCCCTGTAGCAAAAAACCGGCATTCCGGCCGCTGGCGCCCCAGGCCGGCCATCGTGCGTCGAGCACCGTCACGCGCAGCGCAGGCGCGACCCGGCGCAGCCAGAAGGCCGTGGAACACCCCAGAATTCCCGCGCCGACAATGCAGACGTCCGCCTCCAGCCGGGCCGGTGAAGCTGTATGCCACACGGATCGGGTCATGCGCACCGAACCACGGTTCGCCCACGCTTCTTGCCGCCGAGTAGCGCCACGGCCTCTCCATGCACGCCGGCCAGGTCCGTTTCCGCGGCCAGCAGCGCGTACAACTCTCCGTCCATGAGATCACGCAGACGGGACCAGGCCTCCCGCCTCAGGGCATCCGGACACGTATTTGAGTCGATGCCGAGCAGTCCCACACCCCGCAAAATGAACGGAAACACGGTGGTGTTGAGCTCATGCCCCCCTGCCAGCCCGCAGGCGGCGATCGCTCCCCGGGTCATGGTCTGACTGATGAGCGCCTCGAGGGTCGAACCGCCCACGCTGTCCACGGCACCACCCCATCGCCCGGAATCCAGCGCACGATGCGCTCCCGAGGCCAGGTCGTCGCGCCCGATGATGCGGGAGGCACCCAACTCCTGGAGGTAACCGGGATCTCCCGAGCCGGTGGATGCCACGACCTCGTGGCCCAGGCGGGCGAGCAGCGCCACCGATATGCTGCCGACCCCACCGGACGCTCCCGTAACGGCGATGGGCCCATCGGCCACACCATGCGCTTGTATCGCCATGCAGGCGAGCATGGCGGTGAAGCCGGCGGTGCCGACAATCATCGCCTCGCGAGCCGACATGCCCTCTGGAAGTGGGACCACATGCTCCGATCTAAGGCAGGCTCTCCCGGCATAGCCACCCCAGCGGTTCTCGCCGAGTCCCCACCCGGTCTGCAGCACCATGTCACCAGGCGCAAACGTCGGGGACCGTGATGCCAGCACCCGGCCGGCGAGATCGATCCCCGGGACAAACGGAAACGGTGCACGCACAATGGGGCTTCTGCCGGTCAGGGCCAGGGCATCCTTGTAGTTGAGGCTCGACCAAAGCACCTCTACGTCCAGATCACCCTCCGGCAGCGAATCCAGCGGCACCTCTCGCAGGTTTACTGCCGGGTTTTTGCCTTTCTCCTCGATGAACAGTGCTGTTACCATGCTGCAAGATCCGTGCTCTCGGTCATTGCAACCTATGCAGTTCTTGAACGTGCAGTGAAGGATCGGACCCACGACGCATGAATCCCCCCGAGCATCGTCCCTCCGTACGGGATCGCAATGAGGCTTACCTGAGCCGCGTCCTGGTAGCGCTCGTCACGGTGCTTCTGACCGGAATTGTACTGGTTCGACTTCCGTGGGCGCCAGAAGCGCAGAATCGCGTAGGCTGGCAGGTCATCACGAGCGATGAGGTGATTGCACTGGAAAACGTGCGATTCGAAGAGGGGCTTTCTGCTGCGCCCGGCATCGTCTTTGAGCAGCCCCAGGAACGGACCGTGGCCCCCGTGATGGCGGATGAGCCGGTGGCCGGAACCGAGGACGGTGAGGAGGAGGAGGCGGAGGTCGAGTCCGCCGGCGAGCCCCAGCAGAATCGCGTCGAGCGCATGGAGCGGCTGGTGCTCGCGGCCGCCGAGACCATGCCCGAGATTCGCGGCGGTCTGGGGGCGTATTACATCAACATCAGGTACCCGCAGAAGGCCATTGATGAGGGCATAGAGGGCCGGCTGGTGCTCGATTTCATCGTCGAAAAGGACGGCCGGGCCTCGGACATACTGGTCTATCAGTCGCTGCACCCGCTGTGTGACTCCGCCGCCGTACAGGCCCTCCGGCAAACCCTGTTCATGCCCGGGCGGTCCGGCGGCGAAGCCGTCGCTGTGCGCATGCGGCTGCCGGTCCTGTTCCAGATTGTACCGACGGCCGGCAGCAGCCCCGACAGCGTCGGCAGTCGCCTGTAGCGCCTACCAGGTCAGGTCCGGGTTATCCGGAGTTCGGGCCGGCATGGGAAGGTCGCCCAGTTCGATCACGCGACCATCGATCTCCGCGCGCCACCTCCGGTCGGCGTCGTTGTTCGCTTTCACGAATGTGTACCTCGCGTTGCGCCCGGTGTCGTCGGCCTCCAGTCGCCCGACGAGCTCGTACCAGTCTCCGCGGCGGCTGAACCGCCAGTGCAGTTCTACCTCCGCCATGTATCGACCGGTGCCGGCGTCGTACTCCCAATCGTTGACGAACACGTAGGCTCGTCTTGTGCTGCGTCCGCCGGTAACCTGTTCCAGCACACGCTCCCCCGCCGCCTCAGCCAGCGCCGAGACGTCGGCGACCTGCTCCTCTTCCGTCTTGCGACTTAGCGTGAGCACCGTGGAGGCGACGGTCAACGGACCGTTCTGGTAGGTGGTCTGCAGCTGGAATTCCACCTCCGCGCGTCCGTATTGCCGGAAGGCTGAAAGCAGGTAAAAGCGAAAGTCCCGGTACCCGTCGGCCCTGCGCAGGTCAAAACGACCTCCCCCGACCTCCATGGGAACGGTCATGCCCGCATCCTCGGTCTCCAGCACGCGCACCCTGGCCTCCAGGCGATTCGGGATGGGATCGTCCAGGTTCTCCCAATCGCTGGTCCCGAAGCGTGCCCGCTGGATGCGCGGTTTGAGCCGATAACGGCCTCGGGCCATGGTCTCGTCCACCGGGAAGTCGATCTCAAGATCCGACTGAATGCGCTTGGGCGATGCATGAATGGCCCGCTGCTCACACACCTGACCAGTCTCGAAGACACCGCAGGCCTCGACCAGCACGGGTTCATTCGGCCCGAGCGAGCCGTCCGGCACGAAGACAACCGAGTCCTGCCCCGTGTACAGGGTGTCATAGCCGGCATCGAACAGTGTCACCTGGACGAACCGCGGTCGTTGGGGGACGGCAGTCATGCGGGCCGGCTCATCAAAATGCAGGACCACCAGAAGCGAATCCCAACTGGGTCTCTCCACCTGAAGTGACCGCACATCCGGCAAATTGGGCCCGCAGCCCATCGCCAGTATCAGCAGCGTCAGGCTAGCGCAGCAGCCCGCGCGCCTCGGCAAGACCAATCGCGGCAATGTGAATCCCATGGATGATGCGGTTGTCGGCAACGGCCTGTCGAAGTTCGTCCACCTCAAGGGTGACGAGCCGCAGGTCCTCACCTGCGTCCGGTTGCGGCTCAGCGACCTGTTTTGCTCCGTGTGCAACGTACAGGTGCGCCCAGTTCGTGTGTTTCGAGGGATCCGGTGCAAAGACTCCGAGATGCGTAAAGGTATCGGCTGCATAACCGGTCTCCTCGAGAAGCTCCCTTCTGGCGCCATCCTCCGGAGATTCTCCGGGATCGATGGCTCCCGAGGCAAACTCAAGACTCAGACGGTGCACCCCGTACCGGTATTGTTCCACCAGTACGTGCCGACCGTCCTCCCGGATGCAGATGGTTGCGGCCCAATCCGGATACTCCAGCACGTGGAACTCGGGCATCTCGGCACCGGACGGCAGTCGCACGTGGTCCATACGCAGGTTCATCCACCGTCTTCGAAGCACATACGCGCTGCTCAACGTGGTCCAGGCCCTGTCACTTTTTTTCATACCGAAGATTGTTTGCCTGAGCCCTCGTGGCGCGGGGGCGCGACGCTTCCTGTTTGGTTCTAGTGGCGTTTTACCGAATAATGATTGGCTATCGCGCAATACGCTGGCACATGACAAGGCAAAGCGCAGGCTCACCCTGATTTCCGGCGAAACTTCGCAAGCGCTTCCGCGATCAAAAACCCGCCACAAAACGCCAGAGACCTCATGGCCCATTCTGAGACCCTCGCCGCGCCGGATACGGCCTCCCAGACCGACTTTCTCCCGATCAACGGGACGGACTATGTAGAGTTCTACGTCGGCAACGCCCGGCAGGCAGCGCACTATTACCAGAACGCGTTCGGCTTCCAGATTATCGGCTATCGTGGTCTGGAGACCGGCAGTCGGGACAGGACAAGCTTCCTGCTTCAGCAGGACAAGATCCGCTTTGTGCTTACTTCGGCCCTGGACCCGAACAGCTTTATCGCCGACCACGTGCGGCGTCATGGTGACGGTATCCGGGACATCGCTCTCTGGGTCGACGATGCCACGTATTCGTTCCAGGCGACCACGGAGCGCGGGGCGCGGGCAGTGATGGAGCCGCAGACCCTGAGCGACGAGCACGGCGAAGTGGTCATGGCCTCGATTGCGACCTACGGCGATACGGTGCACACGTTTGTCGAGCGCAAGAACTATGCGGGACTGTTCTTGCCGGGATTCAAGGCCTGGGACAACCCATTCTGGAAGCCCAGTCCGGTCGGTCTCAAGTACGTCGACCACTGCGTGGGCAACGTCGAACTGGGCGACATGAACACGTACGTGGACTTCTACGCGGACGTGATGGGATTCCGGAACCTGATCTCCTTCGACGACAGTGATATCTCGACCGAGTACACGGCGCTGATGTCCAAGGTGATGGCCAGTGGGAACGACCGCATCAAGTTTCCCATCAACGAACCGGCCCATGGACGCAAGAAGAGCCAGATCGATGAGTATCTCGAGTTCTACGGCGGACCCGGCGTGCAGCACGTGGCCATGGCGACCGACAACATCCTGGAAACCGTCAGCGCCCTGCGCTCACGGGGCGTGGAGTTCCTGCACGTACCGACCACCTACTACGACGAGCTGCAGGACCGCGTCGGCCGGATTGACGAGAACGTCGCTGAACTCGGTGAACTCGGCATCCTCGTAGACCGGGATGACGAGGGGTATCTGCTGCAGATCTTTACCAAGCCGGTTCAGGACCGGCCGACCGTGTTCTACGAGATCATCCAGCGCAAGGGCGCACGCTCGTTCGGAAAGGGCAACTTCAAGGCCCTGTTCGAGGCCATCGAGCGGGAACAGGAGCTCCGCGGCACGCTCTAGCTCCGGACCCTTACGACCTGCCGGCCGTCACAACCCCGGAACTCACCACCCACTGTCATGCCACACTACGTCCGGATGGGGCGCCTTCCCCACAAGCGCCACACACAGATGCGCAAGGAAGACGGCACGCTCTTCAGTGAAGAGGTGATCGGTGCCGAGGGCTTCAGCGGCATCTCGTCAATCGCCTACCACCTGCACCCGCCAACGTTGGTGGAGCGCACGCTGGACCCGATTCCGTATGACATCGCCTACGCCGATCAGGATTTCCTGGCGCACCGGCATATCCTCGGGCACCAGGTGCCGTCTGACGGTGCCTGGCTGGAGTCACGGAAGTACATCATGGGCAACAGTGACGTGCGCCTGGCGCTGGCCGGCCCGACCGAAGACATGGGCTACTTCTACCGGAATGCCCAGGCCGATGAAATGGTGTACGTGCACGACGGCGAAGGCGAACTGGAGAGTCCCTTCGGCACGGTGGAGTTCCGGCAGGGGGACTATGTGCACATCCCGCGCACGATCACCCACCGGTGGCGATTCACCGGCGACAAGCGCCCCAGGCTGCTGATCATCGAGAGTTTCTCCGAGATCCGCTATCCCCGACGCTACAAGAACGACATGGGGCAGCTCCTGGAGCACAGCCCGTATTGCGAGCGCGACATACGGCCTCCGACGGATCTCGTCACCCATGACGAGGAAGGCGAGTTCGAGGTCCGCATCAAGAAGCACGGGTACCTCCACCCCATCGTCTATCGCTACCACCCGTTCGACTTCGTGGGCTGGGACGGCTACATGTATCCATACGCCATTTCCATCCACGACTTCGAGCCAATCACGGGCCGCGTGCACCAGCCGCCGCCGGTACATCAGATGTTCGCGGGGCGCAACTTCGTGATCTGCTCGTTTGTGCCGCGATTGTACGACTACCACCCGAAGGCCATCCCGGCCCCGTACAATCATTCCAACATTGATTCGGACGAGGTGCTGTACTACGCCGAAGGCGACTTCATGAGTCGAAGGGGAATCAATCGGGGCTCATTTACGCTGCATCCCGGGGGCATTGCCCATGGACCGCACCCCGGCACGGCGGAAGCGTCCATCGGCAAACGAGGCACCGAGGAACTGGCCGTGATGGTCGACACGTTCCGCCCCCTCAAGCTCACGCAAGTGGCCCTGGACAACGAGGAAGCCGACTACATGCTCTCCTGGCAACCCGAGCGTCACGCTCTGCCGACGAACGGACAGTAGGAGCGATGTAGCCCCGCCTGTCTAGCCGGCAGGCTCCGCAGCGGGCTGCTCGGAATCTGCAGGAAAGGCGGTATGTGTCTTGGACACGCAGTACAACTCCCTGCCGATTCCTTCGGCGGTGGCAGAGAAACACACCCGGTCCGAATCCACCGAGGTAAGGTCGGCAGGATTCGACCCGACCGGGCCCGGCCAGATGTCGATCACCAGCTCGACGGCCGTGCCATCCGAGCGCCGCAGCTCTGCACCATGCTGCGCGTCACGCGCGGAAAAGTAGAGCATGTCGTCAAACACACGCAGATTTGCGGGGTCACTGTTGCCCGGACCGACATGCAGGTCAGTCACCAAATACACGTCCCTGCCATCGGTTCGGCGGAGTTCGACGCCGTTTGTGGCATCCGTGCCGACGAAATACAGCTCTCCGTTGAAAGCGGTAAACCCGTAGGGGTCTCCGGCTGCCGGACCGCTGTTCAGATCGACCAGCATGGTAGGCTCGCCGCCCTCCTCGATTCGCCAGAGTTCATGACCGAATACCCCGTTGGAGGCGGCAAAGTAGAGGGCTCCTTCCCACACTGCGAAATTGCGGGGATTCGATCCGGGCTCTCCGGGGTTGATGTCCGCGACAAGAGAGATTCCCTGGCCATCGAACGAGAACAGTTCGGTGCCCACATCCGCGCGATAGGCGTAGAAGTAGAGGGTGCTGCCAAGCTGCGTAAGCTCGCTGGGCCGGGAACCGCTCGGCCCCGGATTCAGGTCCTCCACCAAACCCGGCGTAGAGCCGTCGGTGCAATAGAGTTCAGTGCCCTCCGCGCCAGTCTGGGCGGTGTAGCACAGTTGCCCTCCAAAAACAGTCAGCTGCGAGGGGTTGGAACTGCCCGGCCCCACATCCACATCGAAAGCCGGCGAAAACGTGCCGTTCTCGTACTTCCAGAGTTCGAATCCGGTGCTGCCGTCGTTGGCGCGGAAATAGAGGGCATCGTTCCACTCCATGAAGTCCGTCGGAGAAGACGAATCGGGGCCCGGAAAGATGTCACTGAGCCGCTGCGCCGTTCTGCCGTCGTACTTCCAGATTTCTCGGCCGTACGCGTCAAGAAGTGCCGTGAAGTACAACTCGCCGTCGTAGATGAAAAAGCGCGAGGGGGCTGCGTTGCCGCTCTCCGGCTCGATATCGGTGACTCGCTCAAGACCGCTGGAGGTGAGGCGCCAGACCTCGCTGCCGAACTCGCCGTCGTTCGCCTGGAAGTACATGTCGCCTTGCCACATGATCAGGTCCTCGGGATTGGAGGCATCCACTCCGGGAAGGATGTCTTGAACCAGACCTGCCGGAGGTGGAGCCGATGGGCTACAGCCAAGGCAAAACAGAAACGCGAGGACAACCGCTCGATACATGTTGGGTCGGGCTTTTTACCGAATTTCGGCGCGGTCAACGCTGAATCCCACGCCAGGTTTGGCGGTTGACCTGTCCCTGGCATCAGGTCGCTGTTTTTTCGAAACCCCATCGCCCATGAATCCTGCTTCCTACCCCTTCTCCGAGGACATCGCCTGGCATCCGGATCCGGAGGTCGTAGCCGGAAGCAACCTGACCCGGTTCATGCAGGAGCACGGAATCCCTGATCTGGACACCCTGCAGCAGCGCAGTGTCGAAGACAGGGAATGGTTCTGGCACGCTGTGATTCAGGATCTCGGCATCCGGTTCAGAAAACCCTACAGCCGGGTCATGGATGCGGAGGGTGGCCCTGAATTCCCGCGGTGGTGTGTCGGGGGGCGCATGAACATTGTGGACAGTCTGCTGGACCGATGGATTGAGGACGGGCACGGAGAGCGAGCGGCGCTGCGGTTTGAGGGGGAGGACGGCACCGTCCGGGTGCTGAGCTATGCAGAATTGAATGCCGAAGTCTGCCGGGTTGCCAATGCTTTGCGCCGGGCCGGCATCGGACCTGGAGATGCCGTCGGGCTCATGATGCCGATGTGCGTCGAGTTGGCCGCAGCATTCCTTGCTGTAATCAAGGTCGGGGGCATCATACTGCCTCTGTTCTCGGGCTATGGGCCGTCCGCAGTGGCGACGCGGCTGAGAGACGCCGAGGCAGCCGCCCTCTTTACGGCGGACGGGTTTCGCCGACGCGGTCGACCGGTCGAGCTGAAGCCGACGGTGGATGAGGCACTGGGGCACTGCCCGACCGTGCGCACAGTAATCGTTCTGGATCACGCCGGACTGGCTCCTCCCCTTGCCACCGGGCGCGACATCTCCTGGAGCGACTTCGTGGACGGCCAACCCGACGAGGCGGAGACCCGGGAGATGGATGCGGAGGACGTGCTGATGGTGATTTACACCAGCGGCACGACGGGACGTCCCAAGGGTGCGGTGCACACGCACTGCGGGTTTCCCATCAAGGCGGCCCAGGACATGGTGCACGCCATGGACCTGAAGCCCGGGGAGGTTATGTACTGGATGACCGACATGGGCTGGATGATGGGCCCCTGGCTGGTCTTCGGCGCGCTGGCGGCCGGTGCGACGATGGTGTTCTATGACGGCGCTCCCGACCATCCTGCCCCGGACCGGGTCTGGGAGGTGGTCTCTCGCCATGGAGTGACCCACCTCGGCCTCAGCCCGGTGCTTGTCCGCGCCCTGGCACCCCACGGCGCGGACCTGCCGGGACGCCATGATCTCTCGGCCCTGAGAGCCGTCGGATCCACGGGAAGCCCCTGGGATCCGGATTCATGGCGTTGGCTGTTTCGCAACGTGCTGGAAGCCCGCAAGCCGATCCTCAACTATTCCGGAGGCACAGAAATCTCCGGGGGTATTGTCTGCGGCAACTTCTTCAGACCGCTCCGGCCCTGCGCGTTCTCGGGACCCGTGCCCGGCATGGATGCGGATGTGCTGGACGAGGAAGGCAACCCGGTGCGTGGAGCCGTGGGCGAACTTGCCATTCGCGGTCCGTGGATCGGCATGACGCGCGGATTCTGGGGGGACCGCGAGCGCTACCTGGACTCGTACTGGAGGCGTTTTCCGGGCATCTGGGTGCACGGTGATTTCGCGGCCATCGACGAGGACGGTCTGTGGTACATCCTCGGCCGAAGCGACGACACGATCAAGGTCGCCGGTAAACGGCTGGGACCCGCTGAGGTCGAGGCCCTGCTGAACGCACACCCGGATGTGGCCGAGAGCGCAGCGATCGGAGTGCCCCATGAAATCAAGGGGGAAGTTGTGGTCGCGTTCTGCGTGCCCGTTCCGGGTACCGATGGAGGCGAGGCCTTACGAAAGGGCCTGTATGATCGCCTCACCGCGGAGTTGGGCAAACCCCTGAAGCCGAAGGCCATCTACTTTGTGGACGCGTTGCCGAAAACGCGCAACAGCAAAGTCATGCGACGTGTGATCCGCGCAGCGCACCTGGATCTCGATCCGGGCGATCTGTCAAGCCTTGAGGATCCGGCCACGCTTGATGCCATCCGGCAGGCCAGATAGTAGACGCCGTGCCCATCGTGCTGGACAATTGGTCCCTGTATTTTTACGCTGCGGAGGCATTTGATGGGTTGCACGCCAACTGGCCCCGAGTTTGTGTAGCGATCGGGAAACGCCAACATTGACCCTCATGCGGTACTGCATCGCCCTCATCTCCCTCCTGTCCCTGGCGCCCATGGCGCAGGGTCAGAGCACTCGTATCTCGGGCCAGGTGACCGAGGCTGGAACCGGGGACCCCCTACCCGGCGCGCACGTCTTCATCGCGGCATCCCAGATCGGGACCGTCACGGACAGTGAGGGCCGGTACGCGTTGGAAAGCCTGCCTCCGGGGGCACACCGGCTGTACGTATCGATGCTGGGCTTCGAGCCGGTCGCGGTAGACTCCCTGTTCCGCCCGAGGGCCTATAACCTGGACTTCCAGCTCCGACAAAAGGTGTTGGAGGTCGGCGAAGTGACCGTCGAGGCGCAGGGCGACCCGAACTGGGCCAGGTACCTGGAGCGGTTCGAGAACCTGTTCATTGGGGAAACGCCCAATGCCATGGAGACGAAGATTCTCAACCCGGAGGTCCTGGACTTCTCGGAGAAGCTCGGGCGATTCCGGGCGTACGCTTCGGGCCCGCTGGAAATTGAAAACCGGGCGCTGGGCTACCGCCTGCAGTACTTCCTGAACGATTTCCAGGCTACGGCGGGACGAACGCAGTACGACGGCGAACCCCTGTTCACCGAAATCGACTCGGCGTCCGTCCAGGATCGCGAACGATGGGCACGGAAGCGGCAGGAAGCCTTCATGGGGTCTTTCAGGCATTTGGTCCTGGCACTCCTGGCGGATCGCTCGGAGCGGCAGGGGTTCAAGCTGTATACCCGCCCCAGCGTGTCGGTCGCCGGGGAGTCACCCCGGGGTCAAGTGGCCATGCTCCAGGGGGAGCAGCGCTTTCCGATCGACAACCCCGGTTCCCTGTTCAAGCCGGGAGATGCACCGGATGAGTACATCCTGGGCTTCAACGGTTTCGTGGAGATTGTGTACCTGGGCGAGGTGGAATCGGAAGCGTACCTGAACTGGCAACGGCGTGGAAGGCGCGCAAAGGCCCGCTACCAGACCAGCTGGATCAATCTGGAGAACGGTCCGACTGTGTTCGATTACAAGGGTGACTTTGTGGACCCGTACGGCGTGACGTTTTACGGCTACCTGGCTTTCGAACGGGTGGCTGACCAGATGCCGAAAGAGTACCGGCCGGGACGGTGAATCCGGGCCGCAAGCCCATCGCCCGTCTGGCCCTGCTCACTCTGATGGCGTGTGCTCTTGGGGTCGTGCCGGAGGCCCGCTGCCAGGACATTTTCGGCGTGGTTACGGACGCCGAGACCGGCGAGCCCTTGCCTGGAGCCCATGTGTTTGTGGCCGGATCCCTCGCCGGCACAGCGACAGGAACGCACGGGAGATTCGTGCTGGCGGGCCTTCCCTCGGGCTCCCATCGTGTGGTGGCTTCCATGCTCGGTTACGCCCCGGCGGCCGTCGACACGATGCTGTTCTCGTCGGATCTCGAGGTCAATTTCAGGCTCAACCCCCGTGTGGTTCCGCTGGATGGCCTCGAGGTAGTGGCCCGGACGGACGATCGCTGGCAGAAGAACCTGGAACGGTTTACACGCGAGTTTCTGGGCCAATCCCGAACGGCCGGAGCTGCCCGCATCATCAATCCGGAGGTTCTGGACTTTGATCGCAACTGGTGGGGTCGGCTGCAGGCAACCGCGTCGGCCCCCCTGATCATTGAGAATCGTGACCTGGGGTACCGCACCACCTATCTCCTGAAGGACTACGATTACACGCCCAGTGTACTTCGATATGACGGGGACCCCGTGTTTGAGGAGCTCGAGCCGCAATCCCGCGAGGAGGCGGAGGCCTGGGCTGCCCTGCGCGAGCAGGCGTTTCGGGGCAGTTTCCGGCACTTTCTCCTTGCCCTCCTGGCGGACTCGACCAAAGAGCAGGGCTTCCACGTGTACCGGAGACCGTCGCTGAATGACCCCAATCGCGCATCGATGCGCTTTCCGCTCGCCCCTGAGCGCCTGCTTGGCAAGGCAGACACCGCCGGTGTCATCCTGCGATTCAACGGATTTGTGGAGATCATCTACGAGCCGGAGCTGGAAGAGCCTGCCTTCCTGAAGAAAATGGGCACCTTTCGAGCCCCGGCCGCGCAAACCTCCTGGATCCGCCTGTCCGACGGGCCGACGCTCATCGACTGGCTGGGCACGGTCGTCGATCCGTACGGAGTCACCGTCTACGGGTATCTTGCATTTGAGCGGGTGGGCGATGAGCTCCCGAAGGAGTACCGCCCTCCCGGTATCCACCTGAAAACGGCACCACCCTCCCCTGACTGATTCCGCCATGACGCCACGGCGCCCTTCCGTTCTGCTTCTGCTGATTGCGCTTGCTGCCGGATGTGCGCCTGCCGTCCCGGAACCGGGTTCGGAGGAGTATCTGGAGGCGCTCGGTGCCTTCTACGGCGGCGTGGCAGCGATGCAGATCGGGGATGACCTGCGTGCCCGCGCGCGCCTTGAGGTGGTGACCGAAATCGTACCGTCCGAATCGGCGGCCTGGGCCAACCAGACACTCCTGGCTTTGCGGCGCGGAGAGACCGACGCCGCCGCTGTGGCAGCGTCGGAGGCCATGGACGGGGCTTCGGATGCACGTGTCGCATTGATTGTCGCCCACGCCAGTCTCGCCGTCGGCGACACGGCCTCGGCCGTGGCCCAACTGGAGGGTGTTTCTGCGCATTCCCCCCGCACGCTCGTTCTGCTTGCGCAGCTCCGGCCTGATGCAGCTGCCGGGCTGCTCGAGCAGGCTTCGGATCTGGCACCCGCCAACACGGCCCTGATGATGGCCAGGGTTAATGCGGGATTGGAGGTTCCGGGTTTAAGGGGGGCCTTGCTCGAACGGCCTCATCCAGACCCTGACGTTCTGCAGGAGGAGCTCTCCGGGCTCGACGGCAGTTCCGAAGCGACCATGGCCCGGCTTACCAACGTGCTCATGCGGGCTGACTGGTATCGCGCGGATCTGGACGCGATAGAAAGTCCGCCCGAGCTGGTGGCGCCTCCCCTCGAGACACCCCTGGCCCTTTCTCCGCCGCCCAACCGGGTGGCCCCGGCCGACCTGCAACTCGTCATGCGGGCTGATCCCATCCCGGTCACCGATGCGGGGTGGACCTGGTCGGCTCCCGCGTTTGTAGGCGACTCCGAGACTCCTTCCGTGTTGCTCGCCCGCGGCCGCGTGCTCTCGCTTCCCGACGGCACTGAGGTGCGGCTGACGGATGCTCCCGGTTCAGGGACTGCCGTGCAGGATCTGGATCAGGACTACCTCATGGACCTGGCAGTGGCGGGTCCATCCGGCGTTACCGTGTTCAGGCAGACTCCTGCAGGCTCATTCACCGAGAGTCAGGGTGCGACTCCCGTGACGACGGCGGCCCGGGGGGTGTGGGCGTTTGATGTGGATATGGAGGGCGACCTCGATCTGCTCGTCGCCCTGGAGGACGGTGGATTGCGCGTGCTCCAGAACCTGGGAGACGGCACCTTTGTCCTGGATCGACTGGTGGGCGATGTCCTGGTGCGTGACCTAAAATGGGCGGACCTGGATGCCGACGGCGACCCTGACCTGGCGGTCCTGGCTGACAACGGATCGCTGCAATGGCACGAGAACCTGCGCAACGGGCGCTGGGCGGCCCCGGAAACGCTCGGTCAGGACGTTGTGGCCGTCGGCCTTGACGACGGCAATGCCGACGGAAGATTCGAGCTTGCCGCGGTCACCGAGCAGGGAGTGCTGCGACTTTCACCCGGTGAGCAGGCGGAGGCGGCGGTGGTTGAAGGCGCCCTTCCCCCCGGCGTGACGGAGCTCATGCTGGTTGAGTTGGACAACAACGGGGCCGTGGACTGGGTGCTTCAGGCTGGAACCAGCGTGCACGTTTACCTCACGGACTCGGACGGCACGCTGCGTGCGCTCGATCCGATTGTCGGATTTACGATGGACGGAGCGGCTGCCCTAACCGAGGCCGGTGGCCCGGCGCTGGTAGGGCGAGGTGCGCAGGGCGAGGCCCTGGCGTACCTGCCTGACGGCCTCGCCGGATATCAGTGGAAACGCATTCGCCCGCGCACGGCCGAGGTTCTCGGAGACCGCAGAATCAACACATTCGCCGTGGGCGGCGAGGTGGAGCTTCGTTCCGGACTCCTGTATCAGAAGCGGCCGATCGATGGCTTCCTGGTTCACTTCGGCCTCGGAGACAACCTGCTCACCGAAGTAGCCCGCATCACGTGGCCCAACGGCGACATCCAGGTGGAATTTGATCTGCTGTCGGACGAAACCGTGTTGGCGCAGCAGCGGCTCAAAGGATCATGTCCGTGGGTCTTTGCGGTGGGAACAGAAGGCGTGGCGACTTTCATCACCGACTTTATCTGGCGCTCGCCGCTGGGCCTGCGGATCAACGCACAGGAAACGGCGGGCATTGCGGCGACCGAGGACAGGATCCTGATCCCTGGCTCCGCGCTTGCCGAACGAGACGAATTGTTGGAGGTCCGGATCACCGCGGAGCTGTGGGAGACTCATTTCTTTGACTACGTCGGGCTGATGGCGGTGGACCACCCCACGGGCACCGAGGTTAGGCTGGACGAGCGGTTCGCATTTCCGCCGCCCGACGGCCGAACGCACCTGTTTGAGGCCATGGGTCCGATGGCCTCTGTACTGGATGCCCGCGGAAACCCGGCAGACGGCGCGGCCCTGTCGCGTGACGACACCTATGTGCCCGGACCGGAAAGGGCTCGCTACCAGGGCATCGCCCATGATCACACCCTGGAGATGGTGCTCCCGGATTCCGCGCCGGCGAATGCAGTGTTCGTAGGCTTTGGATGGGTGCGACCCACGGATAGCTCCATCAACGTGGCCGTGGACCAGGCCGCCCGCGAGGTGCCGACCAGTCTGCAACTTGAGATTCCCGACGGCCGCGGAGGGTGGTCCACCGTGCGGCGGGATCTCGGATTCCCGTCAGGCAAGCAAAAAACCGTCATTCTTGAGCTTGCCGACCTGTGGCTGCCCGGTGCGGAGCGGCGCTTTCGCCTGCGCACGAATCTGGAGGTCTACTGGGACCAGCTTGGTTGGGCTGCTCCGTCTGGCGATCGGCCAGTGGAACGCATGCTGCCCCTGTCCTCCGCTACCCTGCGATTTCGAGGATTCTCGCGCGTTGAGGCCGCCGACCGCGTGTCTCCCGAGTTGCCCCAGTACGATCAACTCGTCGCGACACGGCCCATCTGGCGGGACCTGGAGGGCTACCACACACGGTTTGGGGACGTCCTGGAGTTGCTCCGGGCCGTAGAGGATCGATACGTCATCATGAATGCGGGCGATGAACTCGTGCTTCGCTTCGAGGCCCTGGATCCACCCGCCGATGGATTTACGCGCAACTACGTGTTGGTCGGGGACGGCTGGGTCAAGGACGGCGACCTGAATACCACCTTCTCTACAACCGTCCTGCCACTCCCCAGCCACGAAACAACCGCATACGACACGCCGCCCCGTGGTCTCGAGCAGGATCCGGTGTATCGCAGGCATCCGGGCGATTGGCAGCGCTACCACACCCGATACGTGGCACCGGACCGGTTCAATCGCGCGATGACTGGGCGGGATTAGGGGGCGGCGGTTTGGTGGTTGCGGCGCGGGGCGGCCGGGGCGGTCGGGGCGGCACGCGGCGGGGCGGACGGGCCTCGCCGCAGCGGTGCGGTCGGGGCTGCCCGCGACGGACAGCGCTGCGCCTTGAGTCCCTCGGCCTCAAACGTGGAATCGGGCTGGCCGTTTACACTTCGCAGACCTCCGCGCCGACCCCGACATCGAATATGGGTGGGCTTTTACACTCCGGGGGCGTCCGCGCGGCCTCAAACATGGAATTGGGGTGGGTCTTTCCACTCCCCGTGCTCGGCGAGGGGCGCTCGCCGCTCCGATGCGGTCGGGGCTGCCCGCGACGGACACCGCTGCGCCTTGAGTCCCTCGGCCTCAAACGTGGAATCGGGCTGGCCGTTTACACTCCGCAGACCTCTGCGCCGACCCCGACATCGAATATGGGTGGGCTTTTACCCTCGGGGGGCGTCCGCGCGGCCTCAAACATGGAATTGGGGTGGGTCTTTCCACTCCCCGTGCTCGGCGCCCGGACTCACGCCGCGGCCACAAGCTCGGCGCCCGGACTCAAGCCGCGGCCACAGGCTCGGCGCCCAGACTCAAGCCGCGGCCACAGGCTCGGCGCCAGAGAGCTCACGCCGCGGCCACAGGCCGGCACCAGGGCACCCGCCGCGGCTACAGACCCGGCGCCGCCCCCTCCAACCGCCGCTCAGAAGGTCCAGAACGCGTTCTCAATGTGGTGAATCTCGGGCTCCTGCCCGGGCAGCCAGGTGATTGCAACCACGTCGAATCGGGCGGGTGTACGATCCATACGATTCTCGTGCAGCCAGGCGCGTGCCGCGCGGATCAGGTGCTTCCTCTTCTCCGGCGTTACGGCTTCCTCCGGGTGCCCGAATCCGGTGCCCCGGCGCGTCTTTACTTCCACGAAGACCATGTCGCCGCCGTCCTCCCATCGTTCTCTGGGCTGAAAGGCGACAATGTCCACCTCCGATCGCTCGAACCGATAGTTGGTGGCCATGATCTGATAGCCCTTGCCCTGCAGGTACTCCTCTGCAATCGCCTCGCCCTGGCGCCCGGTTTCAACGTGATTGGTCTTGCTCATCGGAGAGGCCTACTAGTTGGCGCAGCAGTTCCACATTTTGTGCCTGGATGAACGGCAGGATGGTCTTGGACAGTCCTTCGAACACCTCCATCAGGCGCATCAGATTGTCGAGGCGCTCGCAAAAATGTCGCTCGGCCGGAGACAGATCATCCGGACAGGGCCCGCTCTCCTGCCCCGTCAACAACTCCCGACACTCCTGAAGCTGTTGCATAACGGGCTGGATCTCCCTGCGCTCGCGCTCGCGGATAATCTGCAGGGTGATTTCCCACACGTCTTTCTCGGCAATGAAGAAGTCCTTGCGGGATCCTGGAAGGTGCGTTTTGCGCACCAGATTCCAGTTCATCAGCGAGCGCAGATTCATGTTGGCGTTGCCGCGTGAGATCTGCAACCGCTCCATGATGTGATCGGTGTCGACCGGCTCCTCCTGCGCATACAGGAAGGCGTGGATCTGAGCCATGGTTCGGTTGATGCCCCAGTTGGAAGCCATTTCACCCCAGAACAGGATGAACTTGTTGAGGGCTTCGCCGTGTCGGGTATCCGTGTCGGACGGGGTTTGCGCCATGCGTTGCAGACGATACGGCCGGTTCCCGGTTCCAGAATGTGCGATGCGCGGACAGCCGGCGAACACGGTTCATGCAGCACCCGAAGCCCTGATCTTTGCTAACTTCCGCGCTGCTTTCCCGCGCCTCGCTCATCGGCATGCCCGCTCCCAACGGCATCCTCACGCTGCTCACCGACTTTGGTACCCGCGACGCATACGTCGCGGCGATGAAGGGCGTGGTCCTGTCTGTTGCCCCGGAGGTGCGGATCGTGGATATCACCCACGACATCCCGCCTCAGGATGTGATGCAGGGGGCGTTTGTGCTGCGCGACTCTGCTGCACACTTTCCGCCGGGCACCGTACATGTGTCCGTCGTCGACCCGGGCGTCGGTTCTGCCCGCAAGGCCGTGGCAGTCGGTAAGGCCGGGCAGTACTTCGTGGGTCCCGACAATGGTCTCTTTTCCCTGGTATTGCAGGCCCGGCCGGATGAAGCAGTGGTGCTCGACAACCCCGACTTCTGGCGTGTACCAGACCCGAGCTCCACGTTCCACGGCCGAGATGTCTTTGCACCGGCCGCGGCCCATCTTGCGGCGGGAATCCCCTTGTCCGAATTGGGATCGCCGCTAAGCCAATTGACCCCCCTGCATTGGGCCTTGCCAATTCACGACGAGCAGGGAATTCGGGGCTGGGTGGTCCACGTGGACCGATTCGGGAACTGCGTCACGAACATCACCCGCGAGGAGTTCATCGGCGGCCGATCCAAGCGGCGCTTCAAGTGCTATGCCGGCACCGTCATCCTGGATGACGTGCAGCCGACTTACGCCGCCGTTTCAGGGGGCGACCCACTCCTGCTTTTCAATAGCACTGACCTGCTCGAAATTGCGGTTTCCCGCGGAAACGCTGCCGAACTGTACGGACTGCGCACCGGGTCACCCATCAATGTAGTCTTCCTGGATGGCTAAGAACGACGCCACGACACGCGTGCCCCACCTGGCGGAGGCGTTCGCCCTCGCACAGGTCATGACCAACAGTCTGGAGGCGGCCGAATCGCTGGTTGTGGAGGCCTACCGATCGGCCGGAGCGGCTAACCGGTTTGCACTGCTGGGCGCGATGGTTACGGCCTCTGGAATGGCCTTTGACGACATCGAACCAGTGCCCCTCGGGGCCGTCGCGACGCCTCCCTCCGGGCCGGCGGCCGCGCCGGCCGACGCCGCGACAAGCTCACCCTCCGACGCCGCGACTAGCTCACCCTCCGAGACCGCGACTGGTGCGCCGCCCGACGCCGCGACAAGCTCGCTCTCCGCGACCGCGTCAACCTCACCCCCCGACGCACCGGTCACCGCATCTCCCCATTCCGATCCATCACAGCCGCAAAGCGACCTCGAACCCGCATCGCTCGTCTCGGCACGCATCAACCGGGAGCTGCTGCGTGACCGGCTCGCCCGCGCGTATGCGGCCATGGACCAGCGTGACCGCACCGTGACCTTTCTGGCAACCCGTGGCATGCGCGCACCGGACGACCTTGGCACCGTTCTGGGCATTCCGGCCCCGAGAGCCGCGCTGTTCCTGGGTGAAGCGGCATCCAGGCTCGCCGCACAGGAGGTCTGCACGGCGGAAGTTGCCCTGGATGCGCTGGATCTGGACAGATTTCTCGAGCGGCCGGGATCCGAACTGATCCGCAAGACGGCCGGCGCGCTCATGCGTCCCGCGACACGTCGCAAGCGTCCTCTCCGCACCCGCGTTCCGGCCGTGCTCTCCCTGCTCGCCATCGGCGCGCTGACCGCGGTCGCTGTGACCCAACTCTTCCCGCGACAGGAAGTCGTCCAGATTCCCCCTCCCGCGGATGCGCTGGAGCGGGCCGCCCAGATTGTGCCCTTCACCGAGGTCGAGCTGGAAACCCGAAGCCGAGAGCAGGCCGCAGACTGGTTTGACGGTCGTGTGGACTGGGATTTCGCAGTACCCAACATCGTCGGCACGGGCCTGACTGGGGTCGCGTTCCCGGAGATCGCCACGGGTGTGCGCATCCCGGTCTTCTTCTTCGGGCCGTCCGGGGATCAGCGCGACATCACCATCGGGGTGCTGAACTACGCCATGCTTGGAGCCCGGGCAGACCGCATAACGCTTGATCGGGCCACGCTCGACAACCTTGCAACCGGCGGAGCCCCGCGCATGCGGACGTTCGAAGGCCGAACCGCGGTGGCGCTGCGGCACCGGGACGACATCTTCCTGGTGGTATCCCGCCAGACGGACGTGGCGCTGCCCGGCCGCGTCTCCTTTCCGGACTGACTCAGGTCAGGCCGCGGGGATCTCAATCCGGAAGGTCGAGCCCTCTCCGGGTTTCGAGGCGACGAGCGTAAGCGTGCCGCCGTGGTAATCCTCGACAATGCGCTTTGCCAGGCTCAGTCCGAGCCCCCAACCCCGCTTCTTGGTACTGTATCCTGGCTTGAAGACATGGTTGGCGTCCCGCCGATCGATGCCCTTGCCGGTGTCGGCCACATCCACGCGTATGCGATCCTCAAAGCGCCTGCCCCGAACCTGAATCGCGCCTTTATCGCCCTCAATGGCATCCATGGCGTTCTTGATCAGGTTCTCGATCACCCACTCAAACAACTCGGGATTCAGGCTCGCGCGCAGCCCCCGATCAAGATCCGTCGTGAGCTGAATGGCCCGACCTCGAGTCGGGAGTCGGTGGCGCATGTACCCTACAATATTCTCGACGACGGGGTCGACAGGCTGCACCTCCAGCTTCGGCAGTGAACCGATGTCGGAGAAGCGTGCCGTCACACGCTCCAGGCGGGCGATGTCCTTTTCAATCTCTCCAAACGCGGTCTGCTCCTGCTCCCGCCCGACGTCCGGCATGCGCAGAACTTCGAGCCAGCCCATGAGACTGGAGATGGGGGTGCCCAACTGATGCGCAGCCTCCTTGGCCATCCCCACCCAGAGGCTGGACTGCTCACTACGTCGCACGTAGGAAAAACTGAGGTACCCTACCAGCACGAACAACGCCACAAAGAGCAACTGGACGAAGGGAAAACGCCTCAGATCTCGAACCAGCGCACTCTCCCCGTACAGCATGTACTGCACCCACTGGATGGTCTCCCCGGTGGGGGTCCCGTAGCTCAAGTCGATGCGAATGGGATCATGCTGCGCCATCATGTCCCGTTGCAAGCGAGCCAGGACCGTTGCTGCTCGCGCCGAGTCCGGTGGCGCCATGGCGGTCAGGCTCGCGCCCTCGATCGGCACGTTGCGCCAACCGATGGCGCTGCCGTCCGTGGAGTCCACGAGGATGTGTGGAATCCCGAAGTCGGGCTCCATGAAGGCCTCCAGGATGAACGTCAGGTCGTTCACGGGAGGCATACCCTGAGACCATACGACGGCCCGGCGAAGTGTCTCTCGCTGCGTCCTGCTGAGCGGCTGCCCCGCGGCGTCCATCATTTCGCCCGTTGCCAGCAGACGATTCAGGTCCCGCAGTTCCTGCTCATACGGGTTGATGCCCTGCGCTGCAGCGCGTGGTACCTGCGCAAGGGCCATCGCCCACAGCTCGATGATGGATTGCTCCCTTTCGCGAAGCTGCTCAGCCAGCGAATTGGTGTACCACAGCGACGCCACCGCAATGGCGACCGCAAATACGATCAACCCCAGTTTGAGGTTGACCGACATTCTGTATGCCTTCATGCAATTGGTCCGTTCGGAGGCTGGCGCCTCCTGTTCGGTAGCAACGTCAGGCGGTGACTCCGTCTATGGCGATGGTCTGGGAGCGCTTGGGTCCGGTCGAGACGTACGAAATGGGCACGTTCAGGTTTTCGGACACAAACTGGAGGTAGGACCGCGCCGTGTCGGGCAGGTCATCGTACGAAGCGACCTCCGTGATGTCTTCCTGCCACCCAGGCAACTCCTGGTATTCGGGCGATGCGTTCTGAAGCCCTTCGAGATGGCTCGGGAATCGCGTGTTGACCTTGCCGTCTCCCTGCCGGTAGCGCGTGGCAACCTTTAGCGCGTCAATTCCGGAAAGCACATCGAGCTTTGTGATCGCCAACTCGGTGAAGCCGTTGATGCGCGATGTGTAGTTGAGCGCAACGAGGTCCAGCCACCCACACCGCCTGGGGCGGCCGGTAGTGGCCCCGAACTCGTGGCCGTTCTTGCGAAGCAATTCTCCGGTCGCGTCTTCAAGCTCTGTCGGGAAGGGGCCGTTTCCGACGCGCGTGGTGTACGCCTTCACGATGGCGATGACGCGGTTCACTTCGGTCGGCGGAATGCCCAGACCGGTGCACGCCCCTCCCGCAGTCGGATGACTGGACGTCACGAACGGGTACGTCCCGTGATCCACGTCGAGCAGCGAGCCCTGCGCCCCTTCAGCGAGCACGTGTTTGCCGGCAGCAAGTCCATCGCCCAGGAGTTGGGTGGTATCCGTGACAAAGGGGTCGATGAGCTGGTCAAACTCGACGTACTCCTCGATGATGGCCTCGACGTCCAGCTCTTCCTCCTTGTACACCTCGCGAAGGATGGCATTCTTCTCCTGGATGGCCGTGGTCAGCTTGCGACGCAGCACGTCCCGGTCAAGCAGATCAACGACCCGAATGCCCGTCCGGGCGAACTTGTCTACGTAGGCCGGTCCGATGCCACGGCCAGTCGTGCCGATGGCACCCGCATCACGAGCCCGCTCACGCACCTGCTCGATGCGCTTGTGGTACGGCATGATCAGGTGGGCATTGTGGGAGATGAACAGACGACCCTCCACGCGAATGCCCAGCTGACGGATCATGCGAATCTCGTCCATGACGGCCACGGGGTCGATCACCACGCCGTTGCCGATGACGCACTGCACGCCGTCATGGAAGATGCCGCTCGGCACCAGGTGGAGCACGTGCGTCTCATCACCGATGCAGATCGTGTGGCCGGCGTTGGCCCCACCCTGGTAGCGCGCTACGATGTCTACTTCCGCGGAAAGCAGGTCGACGAGCTTTCCTTTGCCCTCGTCACCCCACTGGCTTCCGATTACAACCGTTACCGGCATGCTGCTGACTCTTTTTTGGCGATGGCCGCCTTCCCAACGATTCCCGGCGGGCCGGGGTCCGTACCCCCTTTACACAGGAAAGGCGGCGGGTTGGTGCCCGCCGCCTTTCGAAGAACTGGTCCTTTTCTGAGGCGCCTACTCTTCCGAATAGCTCTCGACGGCCGCGTCCACGGAATCAAAGTGCTTGAACACCGTGATCAGCTTGGTAATGACGAGCAGCGACTGGATGCGATCAGCCACATTGGCCAACCTCAGGTCTCCGCCCGCATTACGCATGGTGGTCATGGCACTGATGAGCATTCCCAGACCACTGGAGTTCATGAACTTGACTTTGCCCAGGTCGGCAACCACGTTGGTCTTGCCAGCCTCTTTGAGCTCGTGCAGGGCATCGTGGAGTTTGGACCCGTCAGGTCCGCCCATGACGTTCCCTTTGAGGGTGATGACGACGCAGTTATACCGTTCGTCGACGTTGTAATTCATGCCGGTGTCTGAGGTGGGTGTAGGCGCTCCTGGTACGATCAGCGGCCTGTATTACCGAGGCGATTCCGGAGTTCGACGACTACCGGGGAGGCCACGAAAATAGAGGAGTACGTACCGATCAGGATGCCGATGATCAGCGCAAAAGCGAAGCCGCGGAGGACTTCGCCGCCGAATATAAAGAGGACCGCTA
The DNA here is from genome assembly GCA_017643395.1 of Rhodothermales bacterium. Taxonomy (NCBI): domain Bacteria; kingdom Pseudomonadati; phylum Rhodothermota; class Rhodothermia; order Rhodothermales; species Rhodothermales bacterium. The sequence continues at coordinate 85,068 of JAEPNP010000006.1, forward strand.
CCACGAGCAATGTGGTTCCTGAGGTCACAATCGTGCGACTGAGCGTCTGATTGATCGATTTGTTGACCATCGAGGTGTAGGCCTCCGTCTTGAAGATCGCTGAGTACTCACGTATTCGGTCGAACACGACCACCGTGTCGTTCAGCGAGTAACCGACAATCGTCAGGAAGGCTGCGATGATCGTCTGGTCGATCTGCAGCGAGAAGGGCAGGATGCCCTGCAGCGCCGAGAACACACCGAGTGTGATCGTCACGTCGTGGAACAGTGCAGCCACGGCGCCCAGCCCGAATCGCCATTCAAAGCGGATCAGGATGTAGACGAAGATGACGAGCAGCGAGCCCAGGATCGAATAAATCGCCCCCCGCTTGAGGTCCTCGGCAAACCGGGGCCCGACGATATCGGTCTTTACGATCACCGGATTCGAATCCGGATAGAGAGAGCTGAATCCGTCAACGATCTGATTCTGCACTGCCGTGATGCTCTCCGTCGGGAGAGTGCGGACAAGCAGGGCGTCGTCAAACGTCTTGACTTCGGGCTCAAAGCCGAGCACGCCGCCGAGTCCGACGCGGACCTCGGTCGCATCGAGCGGCGTGGCAGTTTCTACGACGAACTCCATACCGCCCTGGAAGTCGATTCCGAGCTCGAGGCCCCGAATCGCGATGCTGGCGATACTTGCCACCAGCAGGATGCCGGAGAGGATATACCCCTTTGTCCGGCTGTCTACGAACTTGTAGTTCGCGTTTTCAAATATGCGCATGACAGTCTATGTGTCTTGGTGAGGTTGGAACGGTGCCCGATCAGCCGTAGCTGACGGTCATGCGCCGCTCAATCACCATGTAGTCGAAGAGGATGCGGGTGAAGACGATGGCCGTGAACATGGATGACAGAATGCCCGCCATCAGTGTCACCGCAAAACCCTGGATGGGGCCGATGCCGAACGAGTACAGAATCACGCCGACGAAGAACGTCGTGATGTTCGCATCGAAAATGGCCGAGAGCGCCTTCGAGTATCCGCCGGAAATGGAGGCCTTCAGCGTCCTGCCGGTGTTGCCCTCTTCCCGGATGCGATCAAAAATCAGCACGTTGGCATCGACCGCCATACCAATGGTCAGCACAATACCGGCGATGCCCGGCAGCGTCAGCGTGGCATTGAACCCGGCAAGGATGCCGAGCACGAAGATCATGTTCAACACCAGAGCCAGGTTGGCCACCATGCCGCCGGTCCGGTAGTAGAAGATCATGAACAGCGCCACGAGCACCAGGCCGAGAATGACCGAGTTCAGTCCGGCCCGGATCGAGGCCTGACCGAGGCTTGGACCCACACCGCGCTCAGCGATGATCTCGACCGGCGCAGGCAGAGCACCGGACTTGAGCACCGTGACGATGTCCTGCGCTTCCTCCCTGGAATCCAGACCGGAAATGTTGGAGCGGCCTCCCGTGATGCGCTGCTCCACGACCGGATAGGAATAGACCACGTTGTCCAGAACGATGGCCACATTGCGGCCGACGTTCGCCCCGGTAAGACGCGCCCATGTGCGGGAGCCTTCGGAGTTCATCGTCATCGTGACTTCGGGCACGTTGGTGAACTGGTCGAAGTCCACACGGGCATCCGTAATGGTTTCGCCGCCCAACTCGACCTCCTGGCGCACGCCGAGCAGGTCGTAGACCTCAAAGCCTTCCTGGGTCGTGCCCATTGGTGCCGACGTGTACATAAGCCGCACGCCCTGAGGCAGGAAGTCCTGCACGCGGGGGTCGCTCAGGAGCACATTTACGGCGCTGGTGTCCTGCTCGGAGACACGGCCGAAGGTCACGCCCTGCCCAACCGGCTGCATCACATCCAGCAGCGAGTTTGTGGGGCCGGCCGGGTCCTGCGCCAGCAGATCCTGCACGCCCAGTGTGGTGTCCGCTGCGGCATCTGCAGCGTCCGTGGAGTCCACCTCGGGCTCGTAGTACTGGATGATGTTCTGCAGCGCGCGGGTCAGCTCACCCTCATCCGACATGAGCCGGAACTCCAGGCGGGCCGTGCCGCGCAGCAGACCACGAATTCGCTCCGGGTCGTTGATGCCCGGCAACTCCACAATGATGCGCCGGGTGCCCTGCTTCTGGATGGCCGGTTCTGTCACGCCGTAGCGGTCCACGCGATCTCGGATGATCTCGATGGCGCGGTTGACCGCATCGGCCGCTTCCGTACGGAGGTAGTCGGCCACCTCCTGGTTCGTGGAACGACGCGTAATGCCGGCTCCGTCATTCCGGAAATACCGGGAGAGTCTGGCTTCGGAATCGCGCGCCTCAAATTCCTGGACAAAGGCATCGATGACCGAAACGCCCTCGTCGTCAGCCCGCTGGCGGGCAACATCGAGAACCTGTTCGAACGCATCGTCCGTGTCCGTGGCCAGTTCCCGAATCAGCGCGTCGACACGGACCTCGAGCGTCACGTGCATGCCGCCGAGCAGGTCCAGGCCCAGCTTGAGGGCCTTCTCCCGCACCGTGCGGATGCGCGAATAGTTTTCAGCGTCGTACTCCGCGAGGGCTTCCTCGGTGAGGGAGTCGCGCTCCTGGTTGATGAAGTAGTTCTGGAACGACGGGTACAGGTAGTAGCCCGACAGTGCCAGAAAGAAACCGATCAGAAAGATCTTGAAACCGTTTCCCTGCATGGATCTGGGTTATGCTGGGTGAATGCGTCATGGCCCGCCATCGGCGGGTCCTGGAGTGCGCCAGTGGCGCGAAAATGGCAGATGCCCGCGACTGCGGACAGGAATCCGCTAGGGTCCCAGCGCCTGTATCGAGCTCAGTAGGCCGAATGAGGCCTGGAATTCGGGGGCCGACGGTGCGGCCGGAGCCTCCAGTGTGTGGCCCGGCGCCCGCGCTCTTTCCCTCGCCTCCAGCACGGCACGCACCGAAGCTGAGAGGGCAGTATTCTCGGCCGAGCGCACCCGGGCATCCGCCAGCGGTTCGCGCGGGGAAAGCGAGCGCAGATCCTTCAGGATAAGCGCAAGGAGCTGGTCGGCTGTCTCGATCCGCTCGCCGAACGCAAGTCCGGCAGCCACTACATCGGCATCACCGGGCAGGCTGCGGACAAAATCACGAACAAAGGACTCCAGCGATCGGTGGCGCTCGCCTGCCGCCTCGTCAAGCGCGACCTGTAGCCCCGGCTGGCCGTCCAGCGAGGCCTGGTTACCCAACCACGTCGCGTACGCGGACGACGGCTTGGCCGACGTCGCGTTGGCGAGCGGTAGCACGAGCACGTGCAGCGTGGAAAGCAGCGTCAACCACGCCATGGCGCGGTGGAAAGGCTTACCTGTAAGTCGTCCGTCCGACAACGGAATTGAAGGGGGTTTGCTGGAGTCGGTACAGCACGTCAATATATGTACCAGTCCCGAAATGAGCACATGTGTGCGCAGATGCCGGGGCTTCGTGGGATGGACAGGCTCCCCGGCCATCGACCGGCGCATTTGGAGGTCTCTTCGCAAACCTTCGGGATACTGTCGGGCGATGCGGAGTGAGAGCAGCCGACCCCCTGATTGCATGCGCGCACGATTCCGATTCACGATTGCCGCGATCGCGGCCGCTGTTGGCCTGCTCGCCTGGGGTGCATTCGTCACCTCGATTGATGCCGGGCTGGCCGTGCCCGACTGGCCAACCTCGTTCGATTCATACGACCCATTCAACCCGTGGCCGGGTTGGTGGAAGGTCACGCCAATCCTTGCCGAGCACGGTCATCGGCTTGCGGGTGCGCTGGTTGGCCTGTTCACGCTGGTTCTCGCGTTGTGGACCTGGAGATCGGACGACCGGGCCTGGATGCGACGCCTGGGCATGGCCGCATTGGTGCTGGTCATATTCCAGGGTGTGCTGGGCGGGCTCAGGGTGGCACTGGTCTCCCTGGACCTTGCGGTCGTGCACGCCTGTGTCGCGCAGCTGTTCTTTGCGACCCTCGCAGCGATGGCGCTCTTCACTTCGGGACTCTGGCAGAGACCCGGCCCTGCCCCGACCATCAACCTTCCAAAAGCCGGCTGGCTGGCCGCTGGCGCGGTATACGTCCAGATTATTTTGGGTGCTTTGCTGCGTCACCCCGGCACCGGGATAGATCCGCTACTTGCAGGTTTGCACATCAGCTGGGCGTTCGTCGCGCTCTTTGCCGTGGTGGTCCACGTGAAAGTGCTTCGTTCCGCGTCCGGATTGCGCACTCTTGGAGGCGTCCTGCTGGCCACCGTGGTCGCGCAGGTAGCGTTGGGCTTTGTTGCCTACTTTGTACTTCTGGATGAGGCGGGCGTGCTGCAGCCCAGCAACCTGCAGGTTGTCGTAAACTCGCTTCACCTCGTCATCGGTGCCGCCCTGTTCTCGCTCAATGTGGTCGGCGCCCTGGCGTTGGCGCGTGCGCGCCGACTGAGCCCTGTCCCCGCTTGAACGGTTCTACTCCCATACCGGCTTCCGCGGTCGCGCCGCCCATCTGGCGAGACTATCTGACGCTGACCAAACCAGAAATCTCTTTTCTGGTTGCCATTTCGGCCCTTGCCGGCTTCATGCTTGGCGGATCCGCAGCTGTGGACTGGCTGACGCTTATGTGGACGCTGATCGGAGTCACACTCACTTCAGCGGGTGGCTGTGCCCTGAACCACTACCTGGAGCGTGAACTCGATCTTCAGATGAAGCGCACGGCGTCCCGGCCCCTTCCGGCCGGCCGCATAGCCCCCGGCAGCGCACTGCGGTTCGGTCTGTTTCTGGTTGCCGCCGGCGTGGGGCTGCTGTGCCCGCTGACCAACCCGCTTACCGGCATTCTGGCAGCGGCAACCGTGGCACTCTACCTGTTTGTGTACACGCCTCTGAAACGCGTGAGTACCTGGAACACGTTCGTCGGAACGCTCCCCGGTGCGCTCCCTGCGCTCGGCGGATACACGGCGGCCACGGGTACGTTCGGAATGGCCGGATGGGCCTTCTTCGCCGTTCTGATTTGCTGGCAGCTGCCCCACTTCTACGCGCTGGCCTGGATGTATCGCAGCGACTATGCCCGCGGTGGGCATCAGATGCTGTCGGTTGCGGCGCCTGACGGACGTTCCCTGCGATTTCAGGTGGTACTCTTTTCGGTGCTCATGGTAGCCGCGTCTCTGGTCCCGTTTCTGATTGACGCAGCGGGGCTGATCTACGCAGCCGGCGCATTGCTGATCGGCATCTGGTTTTTTGTGCCGGTCGCGCGATTCCACCATCAGATGACAGGCGTCGCTGCACGCGGACTGCTTAAGGCGACGGTCTACTATATCCCGCTGCTGGTCCTGCTTATCGTCGTAGATCGCCTGGTCTGAGCAATGACTGCTCCGGTGGAACTGACCAGCCTCTCCCTCGAGGGGATGGAGGCGCTTGTCGCGCGGCTGGGGCAGCCGTCGTATCGAGCGAAGCAGCTCTATCGATGGGTGTACCATAGCGACGCCGCCTCCGTAGAGGCGATGAGCAATCTGCCCGCGGCACTGCGCAGTGCTTTGGCTTCAGAGACAACGCTTGCGCGCCTTGCGCTCACCCACCGCGTTCAGTCCCGGGACCAGACCATCAAATTGCTCTTCAGGCTCTCCTCCGGGCGCCATGTGGAGTCTGTGCTGATCCCGGACTTTGCGACCGAAAATGACCGCTATGGAGAAGGTCCCGCAACCCGCCTTACCGTGTGCGTCTCCAGCCAGGTAGGATGTGCGATGGCGTGTTCCTTTTGCGCCACGGGCCGCATGGGCTTCCACCAGAATCTGACTGCGGGCGAAATTCTTGAACAGGTGGTCCTGCTGGACGCCCTGGCGCACAAGGAGTTCGGGCGCGGTGTGAGCAACGTGGTCTACATGGGTATGGGCGAGCCCCTCCAGAACTACCAGGAGGTTGTCCGAAGCGTGCATCTGCTGCGTGACGAGGCCGGCCTGGGGCTCTCCGCTCGTCGGATCACCATCTCCACGGTCGGCCTGGCGCGGCGGATCAGGCAGCTCGCGGACGATGAGGTCCCGGCCAATCTGGCGATATCGCTGCATGCGCCCGACGACACGAAGCGCTCATCGATCATGCCCGTCAACCGCGCCGCCAAGACAGACCTGACTGCCCTTCGCGACGCGGTGCGCCACTACGCGTCGACCACTGGAAAACCGGTCACCTACGAGTACTGCATGTTCTCCGGATTCAACGACAGCGTGGAGGACGCGCGTAACCTGGCCCGGGTCTGCCGATGGGCCCCTTCCAAGGTCAATCTGATCATGTACAACCCCGTGCCCGGCCTGGGCTTCGACCGGACGGAAGAGAAAACGTTGAATGCGTTCATCCGGGTGTTGGTCGATGGCGGCGTGCGTGTTACTGTTCGGAGGAGCCGCGGCCAGGACATTGCCGCCGCGTGCGGACAACTCGCAGCTGAAACCGACTGATACATGGCCCGCCCTTCCGGCAACCCACTCACCCGCTGGTTCCTGGGATTTTTTGGCGCGATGATCGCCGTGGCAATCCTGCCGCGCACGCTGGTATTTATCCTCCGCCGCATGGCCGGCCGAGTCCTGGCCGAGGCGCTGGGCATCGCCCTGCTCGGGTACCTCGCCGAGCGGTTGCCCGCGCGTCCGCCCGAAGACAGGGCCTAGCGGGCGGCCTCAAGCACTGCGCCGCGCCCGCAGCGCAAGCGCGGCGAGCCACGCCTCATTCAGGCACTACGCCGCGCCCGCAGCGCCAGGGCGGCGAGCCACGCCTCATTCAAGCATCGCGCCGCGCCCGCAGCGCAAGTGCGGCGAGCCACGCCACACCTCCGCAGGCCGCAATCGCAAGCAGACCCAGTTGGTACCCTTCGCTGCCCGCTACCGAAGCAGCCACGGCTCCGATTCCCGCACTCCCGACCAACTGCCCGACGCTGATAAACAGGGTGATGAGTCCCTGGGATACGCCGCGTTCCGAGACACTGGCGGCCGCAAGCAGGATATAGCTCAGTGCCGGGCCCATGATGCCCGCCAACCCGGCGCCAAAGAGCACGGTACCCACGTAAAACCAGAGCAACTGGTGCCCTTTCCAGGCCAGGAGGCCGATGCCGGCTACCAGGATGGCCTGACAGGCCAGCACCACCAGGCGAGAGCCGATCCGGTCCAGGATCCGGCCCGCCACCGGCGAGGCGATAACAATCGAGCCCACAAGCGGGAGAAGCATGAAGCTCGCGGTGCTGGCTGAGACGCCGAACGCCTCAATGGCCAGTCCCGGCAGAAATATGAATGCGGACTCGCTGAGTCCGGCGGCCCCGGCCAGCGCTGCTGCAATGATCACCTGTCGATCCCGGAACAGTCCCGGACGCACCACCGGGTCTTCCGCGCGCCGCTCGCGAAGCACAAAGAGGGGCAGGCCCACCAGAACGAACATGACGGCTCCCCACACCCGCGGATCCTCGAGGCTCTGCGCAAGACGGGCTGCATCGACCCTGTTGACTGCGTAGGCCAGCGAAACCAGTACCATTCCCAGCAGGGCAAGACCGGGCCAATCCAACGGTTTTCTGTCGGGCGATGTGGAGGCGGGCAACCTGCGCGCCCCCATGATCATGACCGTAACCGCCAGAGGCAGATAGGCGACGTAGATGAGCCGCCAATCCACCAGAAGCAGCACGCCGGCCAGGATGGGGCCGATGAGGAATGCGACACCGAACACCGCTCCAAGAATGCCGAGGGCGCGACCGCGGCGCTCCTTGGGAAATGCGTCTCCGACCACAGCCGAAGCCACAGGGAAGATTCCGGAGGCCCCGAGGCCCTGCAGGGCGCGACCTACAAGCAGCACCGCGTAGCTGGGTGCAAGCACCACGATCAGCGCGCCGACTGCAAAGAGTCCGACATCGACCAGATAGACCAGGCGACGACCATGCCGGTCCGACAGCTTGGTCATCACGGGCACACCCAGCAGGTTGAAGAACACAAACGTGTTGAAGGCCCAGGCCAGCGTGCGTTCGTCCACCTGGAAGTGGCTTCCGATGGCGGGAAGCGCCGGCCCCAACACGGCGATGTCGAGTGCAGCCAGCAAAACGCCCAGAAAGAGCGTTGGCAGAAGTCCTCGGTGCTGCTGTGGAGTCATTCGGTGGGGGTCGGCGCCCGAAAATCGCACCTCGCCGGCCACGGCACCACCCCCTTCGACAAATCACCACCGTGTACACGCTAATTGGCCCGAAACTGGTGACACCGGTTGCCAGACCACTTAGTTTTGAACATGCATACTTGTCTCCGGCCCCTCGCTCGATGGGGCGGGCCCCTTGTAGTTGTCCTTCTCGCCGGCTTTTTGACCGGCTGCTCCGCCGACCCGCCGGGAGTTCCTGAAGAGGATCCGTTTCCGCATCGGATTCGGTTGGATCGCGCCGGTGTCGCCTGGGCGGAGAGCACGCTGCAGCACATGTCCAGAGAGCAGAAGGTGTCGCAGCTCTTTGCGGTGCCTGCTCCGGGCACGTTCGGATCCACCGACTCCCCGGAGCACCGACGCGTAGTGGAACTGGTCCGGGACCTGCAGGTCGGCGGCGTCATCTTTTTTCAGGGTACTCCCCACCACCAGGCGGCTTTCGCCAATGAGATGCAGCGTGAGGCCCCGGTTCCGCTGCTCATTTCCCAGGACATGGAAACCGGCGCGGGCATGCGCCTGACCGGTGCCACACGCCTGCCGTCTGCCATGGCGATCGCGGCCACCAGGGATCCTGACCTGGCTTATCTCTCTGGTAGTGCGACCGCGCTTGAGGCCCGTGCCGTCGGCGTGCGACACGTGCTGGCCCCTGTAGCCGATGTCAACGCAAATGCGGGCAATCCGGTCATCGACATCCGGTCATTCAGTGATCAACCCGGACTGGCCGCGGTCATGGTCGACGCGTTCGTGCGGGGTCTGCAGGATGGTGGCGTGCTGGCCACGGCCAAACACTTCCCGGGCCATGGCTCCACGAGTCGTGACTCGCATTTCAGCATGCCGGTGCTGACCGTGGACTATGCCCGGATCGACTCGGTGGACCTGGTGCCCTTTCGGGCTGCGGTTTCAGCCGGGGCAGCGAGCATCATGACCGCGCATGTGGCCTTCCCCAACCTGGATGCGGGAAGTCGCCGGCCGGCTACCCTGTCGCCGCCGCTGGTGAACGGTCTGCTGCGCGACTCATTGAACTTTCAGGGCCTCATCGTTTCCGACGCTCTCAACATGGCCGGAGTGCAGCAGGGTACTCCCGGCACGATCGCGGTGGACGCATTTCGGGCAGGCGTCGACATGCTGATGATGTCGACCAATGTGCGGGCGGCCAGACGGGCCCTCCTGGCGGCGATCGAGAACGGCACGATCTCCGAATCCGAACTCGACATGCGCGTTCGCCGCATCCTCAGAGCAAAGGCCTCGGCCGGCCTGCATACTCAGCGATTTGCTCCGCTGGACGATGTGCGGCGCGAGGTGGCCAACGCGGATCAGCGCGCGCTTTCGGCCAGAGTTGCACGCGAGGGCCTGACGTTGCTCGGCGACACGGCCGCAGCTGGAATCTCAGACCGGCCCGGCACCAATGTCGCGTTCATCGCCGTTTCAGATCGAAGCGACCCGGAGCGGCATCACCCGCTTCGGGAGATGCTGCGCGATCGGCTGCCCGGCGCTCGCATGGAGACGGTTCTGGTGACTCCTGGTACCGCAACCTCGATGCAGGGGGCCGTGCGTCGTGCAGTTCGCGCCGCGGACGACGTGGTTGTTGCCGTCTATGCCACAGCTTCGTCATGGCGGTATCGGCGCGAAACGGCGGGGGCGATTCGACAGGTGTTCAGGGAGCTGCAGGGCCAAGGGGCACACATCGTTGTGCTCGGCACCCCGTATGTCGCCTCTGCGGCCCCATCGGACGCGCGGGTCTTTTTGACCTACGGCGACGGACCGGCCGAGCTTCGTGCGGCTGCCGATGCCGTCTCCAGGAGGGCGGATGTTTCCGGTCGTACGCCGGTCGCTCTTTCGGTGGCGCTACCCGTCGGCTCCGGGCAGCGGCTCCAGGCCCGCTATCCCCGCATGGTGGAAGCCGAGGAGGCGGCCATGGTCGGGGCCGAACTGGACCGCATCGAGACCCTGATGGCCCAGGCGATCGCGGATCGGGCATTTCCAGGAGCCGCCGTGGCAGTCGGTCGCCCTGGCGCGCTGGTCCACACCCGGGGTTACGGAACGTACACCTACGATTCGGCGACCGCAGTGACGGAAACCTCGGTCTTTGACCTGGCGTCGCTCACGAAAGTGATCGCGACGACTACCGCCATCATGCAGCTTTACGAACAGGGGCGGCTCGATCTGGATCGCCCGGTGATGCACTACGTGCACGATTTCGGGCAGAACGGCAAGGATTCCGTCACAGTGCGGCAGCTGCTTACCCACACCGGCGGCCTGATACCCTTTCGGCCTTTCTATCGCCAGGGCATTCGTTCCCGTGGGCGTGTGCTCCAGGCCATATTTGACGAGGAACTGGTCTACGAGCCTGGCACGGAGTCGAGGTATTCGGACTTCGGACCGATCATACTCGCCGAAATTGTCGAGCGCGTCTCCGGTCGGGGATTCGCCACATACGCCCGGGAGGAGATCTTCGAGCCGCTTGGGATGTGGGACACCGGTTTCCGGGCCGTGGGTCGTGGAGCGCGTGGCGACGTCGTGCCGACCGAGGCAGATCGCTACTTCCGATACCGCCTCCTTCAGGGCGAAGTGCACGATGAAACGGCCTGGATCATGGGTGGCGTTGCCGGTCATGCCGGATTGTTCTCGACGGTACAGGATCTGAGCAGATTCGCGAATATGATCGTTCGGGATGGACGCATTGGAGATCGACAGTTCCTGCAGCCGGAAACCATCGAACTCTTTACGACCGCCGTAAACCCCGAGCAGCACTCCCGGGCACTGGGGTGGGACACCAAGAGTCCGGAGCGCTCCTCAGCGGGCAGGTATTTTGGTCCATCCAGCTTTGGGCACACGGGATTCACCGGCACGTCCATCTGGTTTGATCCGGACGAAGAACTCTACCTGATCCTGCTTTCGAACCGGGTGTATCCGTCACGACGCAATTCAGGCCATGTGCCTGTCAGGCGGGCGCTGGCAGACCTTGTGCACGAGACAATCATGGATCCGGACCACACCCACGTTGCGGACTGACTGTAAAGAGTGGTGCAATCCACCAGGTCCGGCGGAACCTGGATTCGTTCGCCCTGCTTGAAGCGCCACCGAATACGCGAGTCACACAGCCATGCCGACCTACACGTACAGGCGCGAGGACGGATCGACCTTTGAGATCGAGCAGCGCATTACCGAAGATGCGCTCACCAACTGCCCCACCACCGGGCAGCCGGTCAAGCGACTCATCACCGGAGGTGCCGGCCTCGTATTCAAGGGATCCGGCTTTTACCTGACGGACTACGCCCGCAAGGGCTCCGAAGGCTCAAAGAGCGGAGCTGAGGGCAAGTCGGAAGCCAAGTCCAGCTCAGGCAGCGACTCCAAACCCGCCTCGAAAGACGCTTCGGCGGGATCAGCGAAGACTGACTGAACGGCGCTGCAGCAATCTGGGGCACGCCCCCGGGCGCGTCTGGCGGGCCGGACGACTCCTGGACGTGCGTTGCGGGCCTCGCTCGTCCCCCCCTTTAGCGGGCCTCGCCTCTGCGCCACCGCTGCACGGCAAGACGCCACTCCCGCTCCTGCTCCATCGACCTGTTGAGCACGTAGTGGGGCACGTTGAGTTCGTCCGGAAAGCCGCGAACTCGATCAAAAACGAAATAGCGACCCGGGTTGCGCTCGTCGTAGGAGTAGAACCAGCGCAGCTGGTCGATGGAGTCCTCGACATACAGGGGCGGTCCCATGACCAGGTACACCATACCCCGGTCCGTCTTCCACCCTTCCTTGAATCCCGAATAGAGCCGGTTGGCCTCCTCGACTCGCGAGTAGTAGTTGGCCAGCGCCCGTCGGGCGAGGATGGGATCGCCGACGGTGCGACCCCAGAATGCATCAAACGCCTCTTTCCGGGCCGCCGCACTACCTGCCTCCCGGATGGCCTGCATTTCGTCCTCGGTGGCGAGGTAGGTAAGCGCGTCGATCATCTGATCAAGCCGGGTTATGCGCGGAAAGCCCTCCGGGCGAGTCAGCGCCGAGCGTCCGGCTGCCCGCTCCGGGGAGGCCGGTGGCGTGCACCCCGACCACAGGCTTAGTTCGACTCGATGGACACCACTCCTGCTGAGCGCCGGGAGTTTCCACGAAAGCACGTGTGACCCCACTCTGACCGGCACCCGCTCCGTCGAAAGCGTATCCGCTTCAGAGTACAGGGCACCCCGATAGGCTCGTGATCCGTACGATGGGGAGAGCGCGTAGGGCAGTACGGCGACGGACGTGTCGGTCGGCACATGCACCAGCGCCCATTCCACACAGCCGTCTCCCAACGCACGTACATGGGCGGTGGCCACCGGGGAGGCGCCACGGGACACGGCCCAGCCGGACACAAGTCCTCCTGCCAGCCCGAGTCCTATGCGTCCTATGCTCCCCGCGGAGTTCGCCGTTCGCGCAGCAGTTTGACTACGCACGGCGGTGCGACCTGTCGCCCGGTCTGTCAGGCGAGCCGAGACAACCGCGGTCGCGCCGGCGGCGAGCCCCGACTCCACGGCCAGCCTCTCGAACGAGCGAGTTGGCTCTACGTCCTCGAACACCAGCGAGTCCTCCACCTCAACCCGGACGCGGTCATCTACGGATATGTGGTAGCGAAACGCGGCCCGAAACGCGCCGTCGTCCCTTCGGCGAAACACCAGTGTGGCTGGAATAAGGCCCACCACTGCTCGCACGGAATCCTCCGACGTGTGCACCAACTCGAAGTCGAAGTCTGGTACGCCCTCCTCGTAGTACCGTGTCCAGCCCTCTCCTTCCCCGGTCGACACCAGGCCACCGCTGCATGCGGTGAGCCCGAGCAGGACCACCGCCACCAGCAAGGCAGATCCGGGCACCGGACGGGACGACATTTCAGCCCTGCCGGGCCTCGGCTGCTCGAACGATTGCGGCAAAATCCTGCGCGGTCAGGCTGGCTCCACCGATAAGGCCGCCGTCTACATCCTTGCGGGAGAACAGCTCCTCGGCGTTCCCGGGCTTGACCGACCCGCCGTACAGGATGCGAATGCCGCCACCGACCTTCTCACCAAACTGGGAGACGAGCAGCGAACGGATATGGCCGTGCATCGCTTCGGCCTGCTCGGGACTTGCGGTTCTTCCCGTGCCAATGGCCCAGACGGGTTCATAGGCTACCACCAGACTGGAATCCCATTCCACGTTCGCATCGCTCAGCCCCTCCTGAATCTGTCGGGTCACAACCTCATTCTGTCGGCCGGCATCCCGATCCGCAAGCTTCTCCCCGACACAGACAATGGGGACCAGTTTGCCCTCCAGGGCCCGATGCACCTTGTGGTTAACGGTCTCATCGGTCTCTCCGAAGTATTCCCGACGCTCGGAATGTCCCAGAATCACGTAGTGGCAGCCTACCGAGCGTAGCATGCTGGCAGAAATTGCGCCGGTGAACGCGCCTCGCTGCTCCCAGTGCATATCCTGCGCACCGACGCGAATCGTCGAGCCGTGCACCGCCGAAAAGACGGCGTCCAGGCTCAAGAACGGCGGGCAGACCGCCACATCGACGGAGGTCGGGCCGACTGCCGACACCACGGCGGACGCGAGTTGACGGGCCTCGGTAAGGTCCGTGTTCATTTTCCAGTTTCCGGCGACGAGCATGATGCTGATTACTGCTGAGAGGTGAGTGCCCGGAGCAGCATGGCCAGATCGGCCTCCAGCTCCTCCAGAGCGGCTCCTACGTACTTGCGAACAATGAGACCGTTCGGATCGACAAGGACGCGGGTCGGGATGACATTGACGTTGTAGGCGGTTGCCACTTCGCTTTCAGGGCCTTCAGGCGCAAATACGAACCGACCCTGAAAGTCGCGTCCGTCCAGCAAGGCCTCGTTGTAGGCCGAGTCCGGGTCCACGGAAATGGAGATGGCCTCGAAGATGTTGTCGTCCAGGGCGTTCAACAACGCCTGCCGCCGGCCCAGTTCTTCCTGGAAGAGCGGATGCGTGGGCGTGAAGAACTCCAGCATGTAAAACTGATCCGCGAGCACCTGTTTGTCCAGCACCTCTCCGTCCACATCGATCAGGGAGAACTCGGGTGCGGGAAGTCCCGGCAGCAGGTACTCGACCTCATAGATGGCACCCTCAGCCCAACGACTCCAGCTGGACTCGGGATAGGTGGCCTGCAGATCGCGCGCCGCGCTGATGGCATCGGCCGATTGGAGACTGTCCATATAGGCCACCACGACCTCGGCCAGCAGGGCCGCATCGTCTTCCTCATCCTCGCCCGTCATGTAGGAACGAACGAAGTTGACAGCACCACGCTGACCCTCCATGCGGGCCACCGAACGACGCAGCGCGCGCACAATCTGCACGCGACTTGGATGCGTGTCGAGAATCTCCCGGGCGCGGCTGACTGCCAGCGAATCCTGCCAGCCTTCCAGCATCACGACCGACTCGGCAGCAGCAACCAGCGCACCGAAGGTCTCCGGGAAGGTCTCATTCAACCCCCAGTAGATGGAAGCAGCCTGCTGCACGACGCCTGCCATGTCCGCCTCCGAGTAATCCGGATTGGACTGCACCAGGGTCAGTACCATGCGATTGTACTGCGCCTTGGTATTCTTGTAGGCGGTCCAGGCGGCGTTCTCCTGGGAGACAATGCGAACGGGCCGCCCATCCAGGGGAAACCGGGCCGAGACCCGTGTCGAGTCGCCATCGGCCAGCACCAGTTCCTCAATGGTAAGCGTCTGGCCGGCGCGCGAGATCATCATGGGATAGATCCCGCGGTCGGCAGCGGACACGTCCATCGCAAAGTTGCCCTGCACGTCTGTGATTGTCACAGCAAGCGTATCGACGTCGCCGTCAAGGTTCGATGCCACCAGGACCTCAAAGCCACTGTGATCTGCCAGCGAATCGACGTCGGCCCTGACCGTCAGTTGACCAGACACGTGGGTGGACACCTGCGCGGCGGTGGACTCCCCTCCGCATCCGGCAAAGAGCAGCAGCGAACAGAGAGCGAGCCCCGAGGGCAGCGCAGCAAAAAGGGGTTTCATTCGGTCGATTCGTTGTCCATGGAGGCCAGCCGCGCTACAAACAGTTCGCGCACCAGTTTGGGATCCGGAGACCCGGGGTACGAGCGCATGACCTGGCCAATGAAGAAGCCGATCAGGCCGGCCTTGCCCGACAGGTACATGCGCACGTTGTCCGGATGGGCGGCCAGCACCTCATCGACATAGGGCTCCAGGGCGCCCGCATCCGACTCCTGCACCAGATTGCGCTCGGCGGCAATGGCCTCCGGATCTCGGCCATCGTTCAGCATGTGCTCCAGGAGCTCCACCTGTGCCGTTGACGAAATCCGATCTTCCAGACGAAGGGCCACCAACGCGGCCATCCGCTTCGGTTCCACGGGGAATGAGGCAAAATCCAGGTGGTGCTCCGCCTGAAGGCGCAGCCCGTCGGTCATGATGACGTTCGATGCGGCCTGTGCCCCGTCTGCCGGGTCACCATTCAGCGCGCCTACGACGGCCTCGAAGTAGTCGGAAACGGCCCGTTCTTCGGTCAGCACGGCCGCGTTGTAGGCAGGAACTCCCCAAGAGGCGATGTAGCGTTCCATGCGTGCATCCGGCAAGGTGGGCAGACTGCGCCTGGCCTCCTCCAGCATGGCGTCCGTCACCACGATCGGGCAGAGGTCCGGGTCGGGGAAATAGCGGTAGTCGTGCGCTTCCTCCTTGGAGCGCATCGATCGTGTGCGACCGGCGTCCGCATCCCAGAGCAGCGTTTCCTGCACGATCTCCTCCCCGGCCCTGACGAGTGAAATCTGCCGGGCGATCTCGTGCTCCAGCGCCCGCTCTACGTTTCGAAAGGAGTTCAGGTTCTTGATTTCGGTCTTGGTGCCCAGTTCGGTCTGTCCTTGCGGGCGCACAGAAATGTTGGCATCACAGCGGAGGGATCCCTCCTCCATGTTGCCGTCACAAATGCCCAGATAGCGCACCAGTTGGCGAATCTTGCGAAGGTACAGATACGCCTCTCGTGGTGATCTCAGATCCGGCTCCGAGACGATCTCGATCAGGGGCACCCCACAGCGGTTGTAGTCAAGCAGGGTCGCGAGCGGATCAACGTCATGCACCGACTTGCCCGCGTCCTCCTCGATATGGATGCGCGTGATTCCGAACGTGCGCTCGTCCCCTTTCGAGTCTCCCTGATCCATGACGACGGTCAGGTGTCCGTCTGCGCAGATCGGCGTTTCGAATTGGGAGATCTGGTACCCTTTGGGAAGGTCTGGATAGAAGTAATGCTTTCGTGCCAGCACGCTGCGCGGGGCGATCTGGCAATTGGTCGCCAGCCCCATGCGAATGGTGTGGGCCACCACCTGTTCATTGAGAACAGGCAACGTGCCCGGGTGCCCAAGGCTCACCGGGTCGACGTGGTGGTTGGGTTCGGCACCGAAGGCCGCCGAATCCGGGCTGAACGCCTTGGACTCGGTCAGCAGCTGACAGTGGACTTCCAGGCCGATGACGGCCTCAAACGACTCAGACATGGGTCAAAAAGAAAGCAGGCGCTGCAGGGCGGCGGCCACCCGGGGTCGGGCGCTGTGCACGTCACGCTCGAGAGCCGCCGCAAAGGGAATCGGAAGGTCTTCCGCGGCCACTCGCATGGGAGGCGCGTCCAGCCAGGTGAACGCCTCCTCGGTGATCTCTGCCGCGATCTCCGCACCGAAACCAGCGGTTCGGGGCGCTTCATGGACAACCAGCAAGCGACCGGTCTTACGCACGCTTTCCAAAACAGTCTCCCGATCCCAGGGAATCAGCGTTCTGAGGTCGATGACCTCGACATCCAGGCCATCGGCGGCCTCCAGGGCCCAATCCACGCCGAGACCCCAGGACACAATCGTAGCGGCGCTCCCGGGGCGCACAACGCCAGCCGTCCCAAGGGCGATGCGCTCGGAGCCGTCCGGGACCGCTCCACGCTTCATGCGGTAGAGCAGCTTGTGCTCAAAGAAGAGCACCGGGTTGGGTTCGTCGATGGACGCAAGCAACAGGCCCTTGGCCTCGGCAGGTGTAGAGGGAATGACCACCTTCAGACCAGGGGTGTGGCAGAACCAGGCCTCCATGGACTGGGAGTGGAACGGGCCCGCACCGATCTGGCCGCCGTAGGGTGCCCGAATGGTCACCGGGAGTGCGCCGCCCCATCGGTAGTGTGTGGTCGCCAGATTGTTTACGATCTGGTTGAACCCGCAGGAAATGAAGTCTGCGTACTGGATTTCGAGGACCGGTCGTAAGCCTGTCAGCGCCAGGCCCATGCACGCGCCTACGGCACCGCTCTCGATGATCGGCGTGTTGCGCACGCGGTCCGTGCCGAACTCCTCCAGGAACCCCGCCGTGACCTTGAACACGCCGCCGTAGTCGGCTACGTCCTGTCCCATGAGCAGGACCGAATCGTCCTCACGCATCGCCTCTCGAAGGGCCTCGGAGACGGCATCGATGAAGCGCAGCTCCCTGCTCTCCGTCGCCGCCCTTCCCGGGCGGTGCCCTCCGGCAGCAAAGAGCGCCGCGCGCTCGACATCTCTGGTGCCGGTGACCTCCGGTTGGGTCAAGGCCCACTCGGCCACGGCCTCCACACGTTCCTCCGCCTCGCGGTCGATCTCTGCCCTGCGCTCGGGGCTCAGGTGCTCTCCGAATCGAGCAACCGGATCCTTCGTCTCCCATTCCGCGATGAGCTCCGAAGGCACGTACTTCACGCCCGAGGCTTCCTCATGGCCGCGCACCCGAAACGTCTTCATTTCCAGCAGTGTCGGTCCGTCGCCCCGCCGCGCGCGGTCCGCGGCCTCAGACACGGCCTCCATGACGGCCACCAGATCGTTGCCATCCACAGACACACCCGGCATGGCGTAGCCGGAGGCCGCATCGGCCAGATCCACCACGCGCATGGCCTGTGAGGTCGGAGTAGACAGCCCGTAGCCGTTGTTCTCGATCACGAACAGGACCGGCAAGTCCCACGTGGCGGCGAGGTTCAACGCCTCATGAAAGTCGCCTTCGCGAGTCGCGCCCTCACCGACCAGCGCGAGCGCCACCGCATCCTCTCCCTGCATGCGTGCGCCCAGGCCCAACCCGCATGCCACCGGCAGCATGGCCGCCAGATGCGATATCATGCCGACAATGCGATGGTCCGGTAGACCAAAGTGGAAGGTGCGGTCCCGCCCGTTGGTGAAGCCGCCTTCCCGCCCCATGAGTTGACAGAAGAGTGGCTCCAGCGGCACTCCCCGGGTGGTCCACATGCCCAGATTGCGGTGCATGGGCAGCAGGTAATCGTCCTCCCGCAGTGCCGCGGCACAACCCACCGCGATGGCCTCCTGGCCGAAGCCGGAGAACCACTTGGCGAGACGATTCTGCCTGATGAGCCGGAGCATCTTCTGCTCCACGGCACGTGGCAGAGCCAGGGCGCGGTACAGCGCCTCCGTATCAGACGGATCCAACGTTGCGCGTCGCGCGGTCTTCGTGGCCATGGACGTTCGGGAGCCTATTGTCCCGAGCCTTTGAGGGCGGTTGTGATCGTTCTCAGCAGAATCTGCAGGTCACGGCGCAGGCCGAGGTTCTCGATGTAGAACAGGTCATATTTCACCTTCTGGCGCACGTCGTCCAGCGAGGTATCGTATTTCCATTTGACCTGCGCCCAGCCGGTGATGCCGGGCTTCACGCGGTGACGACGATTGTAGAGCGGAATCTCCGCCGCCAGCTTCTCGACAAAATAGGGACGCTCGGGGCGGGGACCCACCAGACTCATGTCTCCTTTGAAAACATTCCAGAACTGGGGAATCTCGTCGAGGCGGGTCTTGCGCAGCCACCGGCCGACGGCCGTATACCGGGGGTCATCCTCCGTCGCCCAGACCGGGCCGGTCTCTGCCTCCGCGTCCTGGCGCATCGTACGAAACTTGTACATCGTGAACACCCGGCCCAGCTTGCCCACACGCTGCTGGCGGTAGATGGCCGGGCCGGATGATGTGAGTCGCACGGCCAGACCGATCGCCAGCCACACGGGCGCACCAACCACCAACACGATACCCGACGCCACCAGATCAATGAGCCGCTTGGTGCTTTCCTCCCAGGCCGCCATGGGCTCCGGCATCACCTCGATCAGCGGCAACCCATACATGTGCTCGGTGCGCGCCATGCCGCCAATCACCGAATAGAAGTCGGGGACCAGTTTCAGCCGCACGGGCTTGCCGTCGCAGAGCCGCAGCACTTCCAGAAGCGGGTCCTGGTCACCGGCACCGAGGGCAATGAGCACGTCCTGCACCTGCAACTCGTCGATGAGCCTTGGGAGATCTGCGATGTCGTTTCCCGCCTGCATCACCGATCCGTCCGGTCCCCTGGCAGCGACCCCATCGCCCCCGTGGCTGAGCTGAATGGCACCTACAATCTCGAGACCCGCCTCGGGGTACGCGGCCACGTCCCGGTAGAGCTGCCCAAGGCGGTCGTCCCACCCCACAACCAGCGCGCGGTGAAGGCCCTTGCCCCGAAGGATCAGGAATTTCTGTACGGAGCGCACCACAAACCGCCCCAGCGCGACCAGACCGAACACGGCAAACCAGTAGAACACCAGGTTGCTGCGCGCCGCGTAGGCATCCAGCTGGTCGATGAACAGGAAGAAGAACATGACCAGGATGCCGATCGTCACGACCTTGGCCAGGGAGACGAACTCGTCGAACCGGCTGGACGCGTACCGCTCCCGATACATGCCGAAAAACAGGAAGACCACCAGCCAGCCCATCGACAGAGCCAGCACCACAATCCACACCAGCGCCGGCACGGGCACATTGACCGGGTCCGAGAACCATTCCCATTCGAAACGGGCCTTGTGCCACAGCAGATTGGCCCCCATCAGGGCCAACGCATCCGCGAGAAGGAGGGCTAGAAGTTCGACTCGGCGCGTCATGGGACGTCGGCGAAGGTAGGCCCCGGGCGACAAATGACCCAGCGTCGCTTCTGGGCTCGGATGGGGCTACTTTGCAGGGCCGCATCGACCCCAAGCCCTCGCCTGTGTTCCGATTTCTGCCAGCTTTTCTGGTCCTCGCCTGTGCGATGGGCTCTCAGGCGGCCCTGGGACAGGCATCGCTGTTCATCCCGCTGGATGACCCGGTGTACGAGGACATCCGGCTGGCGCAGACACTCGGGTTGCTGCACGAACTGCACCCCGACCGGCTGCCCTACACCGCACTCGAAGTGCGCCGTGCTGCGACAGGAGGCGACCACCCGCTGGTCCAGGCCGTGCTGCACGCCCTCCCCCGGTCCGCCTCAGAGGCAGGAACCGGCTACACCGGGCGCATGGGTTTGCGTGCCGCCAGCCACCGGCGACTGGACCCGGCTCGCCCGCTGGAGGATGCCGAACTCTATCCGTACCTGGAATCCGGACTGCATTACCTCGACGGCCGGCTTGTTGCCCGGGCGGCCTTCCGCGCTGACGCCTACTGGGATCGCGATCCGGACGGCCTCGACAGCGTGCTCCGGGCTTTCATGCGCAACGACCAGAGCTATGTGGGCCTCGCTGGCGATCGGGCTTCGTTGCACCTGGGCCGCATCGCCACCCACTGGGGTCTCCCGGGCGGCAGTGGACTGCTGGTCAGCGAGAATGCCCGCTCGTTTGATGCCCTGCAGTTCCGGCTCGGCAACGACACCTGGACTCTGACGTCCATGCTTGGCGAACTCGACAGCATGACCGGAGACGGCCGATTCACCGGGACCGCCGGGGACGATTCGGTGCGCACCGGCTCCGATCGGCGTTGGATGAGCGCGCATCGCCTGGACTGGACGCCCTCGCCTCGCTTCACGCTGAGCATTCTCGAGGCAGCATTGTTCTCCGGGCCAAACGCCGGACTATCCCTCAAATACCTGAATCCGACCCAGTTTCTGGTGCTGGCCGTCGATAATCGACCCAAGAACGAGGAGAACAATGCACTATTGGGCGTGATGATCACGGCTCGCCCCGACGCATGGCTGCTGCATGCCCAGCTCATGGTGGATGATGTCGACCTTTTTTTTGGCGACGAACCGGCATCGTTCGCGGCAGCGGTGGTGGCAGAGCACAGGGTCAGGCCGCGTCTGGTCATGCGAGCGCATGCAGAAGCCGTAGCAAGCCGCACCTACAATACGTTCCAGCCTGAGGGTCGCTGGCTGTACCTGCAGCGGGGAATTGCCACGCAGTTCTCGGACTATGTGCAGACGCGTCTCGGGGCCGAGTTCTCGAATGCAGCCTTCAATCTCCATATCGAGCCTTACCTGCAGGGTATCTGGCAGGGCGAGCGTGACATTCGCCAGCCATTCAGGTTCGACGACACGTTCGCCACGCTGTTGGTCGGCACGGTGGAGCGTTCCCTGCGGGCGGCTGTGCGAGTGCGAGCCCGGCGAGATCGCGGATACCTGATTCTGGACGCCGGCTTCAATCGTATCTCCAATGACCGGCATATCTCCGGCGCGCTCCGCACCCAGCCCGTCATCACGTTCGGCAGCGGCTGGCGCTGGAACGTCGGACCCGCAAATTGAAGCCGCTGCCGGAACTGCGCCTCACCATCGTCCTGGGCCTTCTGATCCTGGCGATGGGCCACGTAGCGGAAGCGCACGGCCAGGCGTTTACGGAGCTCGATGTTGCGGGAGGGCCCGTGGCCGTGGTCTCCTCAGGTGACCTTGCGTCCTGGTGGACCCCTTCACCGGGCGCAACCGTCTCCGCGGACACCGACTTCTACGGCCTGCGACTGGCGACCGGCCTCCGGTTCGTGCGGTGGCGTGCAGATCGGCGGGTGCCCGATTTCGATGCGCTGACTGCCTGGGCAGGCGTGTCGAGGCAACTTGTCGAGCTGGGCCCGGTGCAGGCTCGCGCCTCAGGACGGATTGGCAATACACGCATGGCGTTCGACGACCGCTCGGAGCCGGGTATCCGGAACGAGAGCGAATTCCTCGCCGGCCTTGGACTGGCGGTGACATACACAGTCGGGCCCCGCCTGGCTGTTGAGCTGGAATGGGCGGCGGAGCGTGCCTACACGGCCCGGGAAGTCGACCTGCACCTGCTTCACGTGTCCGTGCGACGCAGCCTCGAGATGCCGAGCTGGATGCGGGACATCCTCCGGTGATGGTTGCCCAGCGACTGGCGTCGGTGTTCCGCATCGCCTCGACCCTGATTCTGTTGGGGGGATGGGCCGCTCCTGCCTCTGGCCAGCTTGCCGATACGCTCGACGGCGACACCATCCGTAAACTGGGGCTGGTTCGCCTGGGTGATATCCTGGAGCGATCTGCCCTGTACGCGCCGATTTCTGCCGATCCGCTGGCCCGCGATGGGGTAGTCGCCGAGGCGGGCCTGCCCGGCGTGCAGTCCTTCCGAGTCACGCTGGATGGCGTGCCGCTGGAGTCGTGGATGCTGGGAGTTCCTCACCTGGAGATGCTGCCGGTCTCCGCCTCCCGCATCGAGCACGTGGTGATTGCGGCCCCCGGTGCTACTGGGGCGGATTTCTCCAGCACCGGCTGGATTCACATTACGACGAAATCGCCCGGCTCACTGCGGGCCAACGCTGTGATCACGGCCGGCAATGAAGTGGGTGATCCGGGTCCCTTCCGCTACACCCGGTTCGCCACGCCCAACATTGATCGTCACGGTCCTTCGGCTGACCTCGCGGTGTCGGGATCGAGGGGCGAGGTGGGCCTGCATGGCGGCATCCGTGCAGATCAGGCCCACTTCACCGACCCCGACATTCTGGACCGGGTGTACGTCCTGTACGATGGGGTCCGGAAACCTCGGGTGACTCTCTTTCGGCCGAGCGCTGGAGTCAGCTGGCGAGCCCATTCTGCCTCTTTCGCTGCGCTCCGGATGCGGGACCTGCCGTTTTTCGAGCTGATGGGTTCCGAGTTGCCTGCCTCGCGGCATGTCGAAGCCGCGCAGGGTGGCGGCCGGTTGGAATCGCCCCTTGGGGCGGTTCATTACGGGTGGCGATGGAGCCGAAGCCGCTTTTTGCCTCGTGAGAGCCTCGGCGATCTCGAACTGGGGTGGGCCGAGCGCTCCGGCCTGCTCCAGGCCCGGCTGGAGCGTCGGACGGGCACCGTGCGCATCGCCCTTGAGAGGCGCCGGTTACGCGGGTACGAGCTTGACAACACCGGCGTGCTGACCTTCGGTGGAGAGCGACGGTCTGTCTCGACGCGCGGTTGGCTCCGCCGCTTTGCGGGGCAACTCAGCCTGGGCTCCGGGATTCGGCCGGGCCTGTTGGCCGAACTGGATTCGGGGCCGTCTCCGCATCGCCTGCAGGTACGAGGCACCTTCCTGGCCAGCCCTCCGTCCGGGGCTGCGGCGAGTCTTGCCGCCGGCTGGGATTTCCCTGGACCCGGGTCAGGGCAGGCGCTGGAGACCGAACGGGTTTCGGCCCTGCGTATGAGTGCGGTGGACGTGAGTTATGTACGTGACCTCGGGGGGCGACGTGCGGGCGCACACGCCTGGCTGCGGCGCATCCACGACGCACCAGCTCCGCTGACGCGAATGCAACCGGACTCCCTGTTCCTTGCCCGCTATGCGGGGACATGGACCTTTGGGCAGGACGCTCGGGGCACGCTCGCGGGTCTGCGCATCTGGGGAAGTGTGCGCGCCGGGGAGCATTTCGCGCAGCGCGTGAGCTACACCGTCATTCTGCCGGCCGGCGGGCAGCCTGCCGTTTCTGATCGGTGGTCCACGATCCCCCGGACGCGCATTCACTATGCGCTTTCGATGATGCCCGTGCCGCGCGTGCACCTGGAGGTGCTGTTCCGATTTCGATCGTCGGCCGAATGGCCTCACCTGTCGGATCGGGTGCCGGCTTCCGCCAGACTCGACCTGACGGCGAGCAAGGACCTCTGGGGGGAGCGTGGTGGTGTCTTTGCGAGGGCTCGCAACGTGCTTCGGTCGCAGTACCGCACGCACCCGGCGGCGCCCGCCGAGGACTTGTTGTTCGAGGTTGGACTGCGCACGCATGTCAGGTAGCGCCTTGAATCCGAAGGTCCTGGACTGCCTGGAGCGGTATCGGGAGATTGTGCCGGACTGGAAGGCGTTCGTCGCGTCCTGTGCCGCGCCGCTACCCCCCTCTGGCTGGTTGCACCCCGGGCGCCCGCACGGACTGAACTGGATGCGGGAGGACGGCTTCGATGTGGAACCGCTGAGCTGGCGGGCGGGCGGTATCCGGTGGTCCTCCGGACCCGGCATGGCCGAGTCCCTGGCCTACAGAGCCGGCCTCTTTCATGTACAGGAGGAGGTGTCCATGGTCCCCGTGGAGATGCTTGCGCCGGTCCCGGGCGAGCGCCTGCTGGACCTCTGCGCCGCGCCGGGCAACAAGACCGCGGAGCTGGCCACCCAAATGGCCGGGCTGGGCACCGTCGTGGCGAACGACCGCGCAGGCGGCCGCCTCAACGTGCTTCGCACGACCATCGACCGGCTGGGGCTGCCAAATGTCGCGGTCACAGTGCTCGACGGCAGGAGCGGGCGGTTTCCCTCAGCCTGGTTTGATGCCGCCATAGTGGACGTGCCCTGCAGCTGCGAAGGCACCCTCAGGAAGCACCCACGCGCTCCGCTGGCGACCAGTGCCGAGAGCCGCCAGAGACTCGCTCAGGTTCAGCGTGCGCTGCTGGAGAATGCCTTGCGCGCACTGCGACCCGGAGGTCGGCTTGTCTACTCCACCTGTACGTTTGCGCCGGAAGAGAACGAGTGCGTCGTGGACCAGGTGCTGCGCACGGTGCCCGGAGTCACCGTGGAGCCGGTTTCACTCTCTGGTCTGGCTTCCAGTCCTGGTCTCACCGAGTGGGGTGGGCAGGTCCTGCACGCCTCATTGGAACATGCGCTGCGGTTCTGGCCGGGTCAGGTGGATTCGGGGGGATTCTTCGCCGTTCTGCTGAGGAAGGCCGGGGTGGATGGAGGCGGGACCGGGCGCGGTGAGGCCGGGGCGGACGCCGGCGGGCCGGGAGGTGGTGAGGCCGGGGCACCCGAAACAGGGGATGTACGCTCCATGCTGGAGTTCGTGCAGACCGAGTTCGGCCTTGCACCGGACTGGTCGAGGGATCTGCGTTTCCAGCTTCGGCCCGGCAAGTCGCTGGACGCTGTTTCGACGGACCTCGATGAAGCACCCGGACTGAAGCCCGTGCAGCGGGGTTTCAGTTTCCTTCGTCTGAGCGGGCGCGTTCCGAAGCTGACGACCCAGGCCGCGCTGTGGCTGGGTTCTCGGCCTACACGGCAGGTGACGACTGTGTCACGGGAGTCACTCTGGGCCTTCCTGAGGGGCGATGCGGTCTCGCCCGGCCCTACTCCTGCAGGCTTCGGATTCGCTCAGGTGCGCTGCGAGGGGCTGCCCTTCGGAGTAGGGCTCTACAGGCCCGACGACGGTGCGCTGGATAGCCTGTATCCACGCAGCTGGGGAGGCCTGGGGCGCCCGCGGTGAGCGGTGTGCGTCCTGGCAGACTGGCTCGACCGCGGTGAGCGAAATGCGCGTGAGCCGTACGCGGGAGGCGTGGCCTGGCAGGCTGAGGCGGCCGCCGCCGGCGAAAGGCGCCCTGGCAGGACTGCCCCGATGGCGGTATGCGGAATCCGTGCCCTCGCGGGCTGAGGCGACCGCGGCCGGCGCCCTGGCAGGCGGAAGCGACCGCGGCCGTCGAAAGGCGCCCTGGCAGGACTGCCCCGATGGCGGTATGCGGAATCCGGGCGGCGATTTCCATGTGCGGTTCACTCGGCGACGCCGCGCACATGGAATAAGGGGCCCCTTTACACCTCGCGGCGGCTCGGGATGCCACCGAGGTGGAATGGAGGGGCGGTTTTACACCCGGGCCGCCCCCGGAACGCGGATCGGGGTAGCCGCCGGGGCGTCGGGGGCACCCGCCGGAGGGCGGACAGCCTCACCGCCGGGACCCGGGCGCCCCCGGAGCGCGGCCAGCCTCACCGCCGGGGCCGCCCGCGGAACGCGGGCCGGGGTAGCCGCCGGGGCGCCGGCCTCGCCGCCAGAGCGCGTCGGGGCAGCCGCCGGGGCGCGGGACAGCCTGCCCGCCGGGACACGGCCGGGCTCACCGCGGGAAAGCGTCCGCGAGCCGGGACCGCCGCGCCATCACGAACGCCCGAACCCGCCTACCGCAGCTGGAAGCGGAAAGTCACCACTCCGGTCTGATCCTCTTGCGGAGCGTTTGGCGGGAGCGGATTGAATCGCCAGTTGAGCAGGGCATTCATGACCGCCTGCTCCAGGGCCGGATTGCCCTTAATGAGCGGAATGCGGCGCGTGACGCGACCGGAAGGCGCAACGGTGATGCGCACCCGAATGACGGCGTTCACCTGCTCGGCGTACGTCGGCAGAATGGTCTGGACCGCCTGGCGGTTCAGGCCCTCAATGGAAAACGGCGCGCGGCGCGTTTCTTCCTGGCCTTCCCCATCCTCTCCCTGCTGCGCTTCGCTCGCACCTTCGGGGTCGCCGGATCCGAGCGGGCGGATGGGCTGCGTCGGCGCAGGCTCCTCTGCAGGCTCCTCCTGAGCGGTCTCGGGCTGACTCACAGGAGCGACGACCTCGGTCTCCGGCTCGTTGATCTGCTCGGGAGTCTCGGCTACGGTCTCGGGGAGGTCGACGGGGCGCGATTCTTCGGGGGCGGGCGCGGGGGTGGTTTCCTCCACCGGCGTCTCGGGCTCCGGCTGAGGAGGCACAGGCTCCTGGGTCACCGCCCTGCTTACCGGACGCCCCTCCGAGAACGCACCGAAGTCCACCTCGATGAAGCCCATCTGAGGCTGCTCTACCGCGCGAACGTTGAGTACTGACAGACCGAACAGCAGCAGCGCATGAAGCGCCACGCTTACGATGATGCCGGTCCAGTCGTCACGGTCCATGGGAATGCGCACAGTTTCGATCCGCAACGCATCACGCCGAAATGGTTCCTCAGCCCTCCCGCCGATTGCCCGTGGTCCAGACTTCCCGCACGACGTACCGGGGACGTCCTTTCACCTCCTCGTAGACACGTGCCAGGTACGACCCGACAACCCCAAGGAAAAAGATCTGCAGCCCGCCGAAGAAGAACCCTACAAACAAGATGGAGGCCCAGCCTGGCACGGTCGAATCCGTGGCCAGTCGGGCGATGAGCACCCAGACGAGACCAACCACCGAGAGCGCCGACACGCCGAGACCGATGCGCACGGCAACCCGAAGCGGCCTGCCGGAAAACGAAGCGATCCCGTCGAGGGCAAGGCGCATGCGATCACGCCATGCGTACTTGCTCTCTCCTCCCATCCGTGGGGCTCGGTCGTACTCGACGCCGATCTGGTTGAACCCGAGCCAGGATACCAGTCCTCGTACGTATGGCTGCTGCTCGCCAAGCTCACGAAAGGCGTCCAGGACCGGGCGGGAAACGAGTCGAAAGTCTCCGGTATCCAGCGGCGCATCAACATCGGACATGCGCCGGAACACCCGATAGAACGCACGAGCCGTGACCTGTTGGAGGTGGGAGTCCCCATCCCGTTGTCGACGGACGCCATACACGACATCGTACCCCTCCTGCCAGCGGTCGATCATCTCCCGCACGACCGGAAGTGGATCCTGCAGATCGGCATCCAGGATCACGGCCGCGTCTGCGGTGACAAAGTGCATACCGGCGGTGACGGCCAGCTGGTGCCCGAAATTCCGGGAGAAGCGTACCAGCACGTAGCCCGACAGCGACGCGGTGAGCTCCCGAGCCAACCTGGCCGTGTCGTCGCGGGACCCATCGTCCACGAAGACGACTTCGGTCACTTCCGGGGCCTGGACGCGGAATTGTTCGATCTCCCGCACCAGGTCCGCCAGAATGTCGGCCTCGTTGTAGAGCGGAATAACAAGCGCTACTGTATTGCGCTCAGGGATTGAAGGCTTCGCGGGCATGCCACAAACTAGGCAACCCGTTCCGGCGGGACTCAGTCCGCGGAGGGCCGGCGATAGGCTTCTTTGCTGAAGCGATACGACAGCGACACCCGGTGCGAGAATCCAAGCGCTGAGGTGAGACCTGCAAAGTCACCGAAGCCGTAATCCACCGCGATGCCGCGGAAGGCAAAACCAGCGCCGACCGTAGGAGACATGTCCAGTCCCTCGCCCTGAACCTGACGAATACGGGCCAGCCCCGCGCGGAGAAAGGCGACTCCTTCGTAGGCGTACTCGGCGCCGAGCCGCGGATGCAGGGAAACGCCCGCCACGTCGATGGCATTGGCATCCTGCCCGTCAAAAGCCAGATCCAGGTCCGCAGCGAAGGTCAGCGTGCCGGAGGCGGCGGGCGCGGTATGAGCGACCCCGAAGCGTGCAACCGGCAGCACCAACTCGGAGCCGCCTTCCGGCATTTCGTCGCCGAAGACAGTCTCGAGCTGTTGCAGGTTGTCGCTGTTCACACTCCAGCTCTGCAACATGGTGGTCAAATCCTGCAGATTGACACCAAACTGCCAGCTCGGTCCGGTCCATTTGGCCGACGCATCGAACGAATAGCCCCAGGCAGAGGCAAAGTCGCCGATGCTGCGGCGAATGAGTTTGGCTGTCAATCCGATGTCGAGGCGGTCCCGCAGTGTGCGACCGTACCCGACGAAGACCGCGTAATCCGCCGCGGAGAAGGTGGTAATGAAATCGCCAGGATCCGGCCTCGGCTGATCACGCGCCGGATCCCATGCATCGAGCGTATTCTTGATGTCGTTGACGCCGCTGCGAAAAATGGCCAGAGCCACCGTGGACCGGTCCGTCAGCGGCATGGCCCCGGCTGCGTAGTCAAACGAAACCGACCCGGAGAACCGCTCTGCGTGCATGTAGGCAACCTGGGGGAATTCCAGGCCCATGAGCCCGGCCGCGTTCCAGTAGACCGCGTTGACGTCGTCGGCCAAGGCCACATGGGCACCGCCCATGCCAAGGCTTCGCGCGCCGACTCCGCCGGCAAGAAAGTCCGCGCCGTATTTGGCCACGCGCTGCCCCAACGCCGGGTGGGCAGCGAAAATCAGCACAGCCAGGAAGGTCAGACGCAGGCGAACGGTCATGAAGCGGGGTCTTGCGAACTCCGTGCCGGAATGCGGCCCCGCCCGCTTGGTTTCGCCCTCCTCAGCCGAGTCGGCGGAATCGTGCCCCGAACGCCCCGTCAATGCCGTCGCGCTGTGGAAGCGTGGCCAGATGCCCTGCGTCGGTGACCAGCTTGTCCGGCACCGAGTCGAGGGCGCTCTCAGCCTCGAATCCTGCGTGCCTCTCGAGAAACGCCTCGGCCTGCAGTTCATTTTCCTCCGGGGCGATCGAGCAGGTGGAATACACAAACAGGCCACCCGGACGCACCACGCCGGCGGCGGCATCCATAAGCTCCCGCTGAAGCGGGGCCAACTGCGCAAAATCCTCGGGCGATCTGCGCCAACGCAGGTCCGCGCGCCCTGCCAGGACGCCAAGGCCGGTACAGGGCGCATCGACCAGAACCCGGTCCGCCATTCCCTGGTGCGAGCTTGCCCAGTCGCGGAAGTCCGCGGCGACCCGCTCTATCGGACCCGGCATGTCTTCCAGCAGCCTCAGCCGGGACGCGGAGGCATCGATGGCAATCAGCCGACCTGAGCGATCCATGCGTTCGATGAGGTACCGACTCTTTCCGCCGGGGGCCGCGCAAGCGTCGACGATGGTCTCCCCGGCCTGTGCATCCACCAGGCGCACTATAAGGCCCGCGCTCTCGTCCTGCACGACGGCATCGCCGCGCTGGATCCAGCCGGCGCGCACAAGCGGTTGCAACCGGTCAACCTGGACGTAGTCATCCAACCATCTCGACGATCGCCAGGGCACATGCTCCTCCTCGAGGAATCGCTCCAAATCTCCCCGCTCCGCGGCCACCCGGACGCTGTACGCAGGCGGCCGGTTATTCCACATCAAGAGCGCCCGCGTGTCGTCAACCCCGAATCGCCGGAGCCAGCGTTTGACCATCCAGGTCGGATGGGACCACCGCACAGCCAGGGCATCGGCAGATCCGTCGTCCTCAAAGCTCAACCATGGCTTCTTGCGATCCAGTGCCCGCAACACGGCGTTAACCAGTTTCCCGGCCCCTGGTCTAACGTGCAGACGCGCCGCCTCTACCGCCTGGTGCACCGCTGCGTGGGGCGCCGTGCCGGCGACTGCGAGATCGTAGGTGCCCACGCGCAGCAACTCCCGCACGGCCGGTTCGAGCGAGCGGTACTCACCCCGGTAGCAGGTCTCCGCCAGGTGATCCAGCCACCGCTTCCAGCGAGTGACGTTGCCCACAAACGCTGTGGCTACTCGTTCGACATCCTTTGGCAGTCCGGCGCGGCCAACCAATCCTGCGAAGGCGCCCTCATCCTGGATACGGATCAGGCGCTCAACCGCTTCGATGCGACCCCGCACGCCGGCGGACGATGATGCGCTCATGCGTCGAGCAGTTTCTTGAGGGTTCGCGCGGTCTTGAGCAGTGGATCCAGACTCGGCGCAACCGGCGGCGTGTACAGCAGATCCTGATCGTACAGGTCCGAAACCGTGGCACTGGAACGCAGGAGAGGTACCAGGACGTTTGCCCGTAGCGCGGCGCCATCGGCCCCGAGCAGCTGCCCCCCAAGGAGGCGCCCCGACGCACGATCCGCGATCAGGTGCACGTAAATGCGCTCGGCGCCCGGCATGAGCGAGCTGCGGCTTCGATGGGCACCCGTCGTGCTCACCACATCGAAGCCCGCATCGCGCGCCTCCTGAGCGGTCAAGCCAACCGTGGCCACCTCGAGTCCCGCCGCCTTCATTCCGTATGCGGCGACCGTGCCGGGGAAACTCGCAGGCCTGGACCGGCCCGAACGTGCCGCATTGCGTCCGGCTACGTGACCGGTCCGATAAGCGATCGGTGAAAGGGGTACCCAGGCCGGCTTGTCAGTGACCAGATGCGTGACTTCCACGCCGTCGCCACAGGCCCAAACGGCCGTGTGGGACGTGCGCATGTGGGCATCCACCGTCAGGGCTCCGGATCGACCCGCCTTGAGTTCCGGCACCAGGCAGGGCCGAGGCCGAGTGCCCGTCGCCACGAGAATGCGGTCCGTGCCGATCCGCTCGCCATCGTCCGTTACCACTGCCAGAGGCGCACCAATCGACTGGCGCCGGACGGCCACCGCCCGAGAGCCCCGAACCCCGATACCCGCCGCCATGAGGGCCCCGGCGAGTACACCGCCCAGCTCCGCATCCAGCCGGTGGGCCAGCGGTCCATGAGGGGCCAGTAGCGTCACCCGGTGCCCTGCGACGGCCAGCTGCTCGGCCACTTCGATTCCGATGTACCCTCCTCCGATCACGACCCAGCGATCCGAGTGGCCCTCGGAAACACCCGCGACCGTTTCCGCATCCCTCAGCGTGCGAAACGAGTGGATGCCGGGTCCTTCCAGGCCCTCCATGGACGGCCAGGCCACTTCGGCGCCGGTGGCCAGAATCAGCTTGTCGAATCGTTCCGACGTGGAGTGGCCGCTGGCCTGATCCGTCAGGTCGACGCGTCGTTTTTGAAGGTCCACCGCGTTCGCGCGAGTCAGCGTGCGCACAACGACGCCGCGGGTCCGCTCCATCTCGGCCGGGGTCAAGACGACCAAATCTTCTGCTCGCCCTACCACGCCGCTGAGCAGCCAGGGCATTTCGCAGGCTCCGTACGAGATGCGTGGACCCTGCTCGACCAGCAGCACATCTGCGTCGGGGGCCGTGCGTTTGGCCTCTGCAGCTGCTGCCGGACCGGCCGCAACTCCCCCAATCACGATGATCCTTTGCCTGCTCATACGCGGAAACTAGACCCGGCCGGGCTCCGGCGCTTCGTGTCCGTGAGGGTGGGCGGCGTCGTGCCCTTTCTCAGGCTCGAAGTGTGGCGTAACCACTACATCCGCGTGCGGGAAGAGGGCGCGCACCTCGCCCTCCACACGACTGCCACGGTAGTGTGCCTCCACGACCGTCATGGCGTTCGGAAACAGCAGGTGGAATTCTACCCAGACCTGGTTGTGCACGCGCCGGTGCCGCAGTTCATGCCAGCCGTTGACGATACCGCTGGCGACTGCCCGGTCCAGCACCGCCTGCAGGGCCCGTTCGTCATCGGGGTCGGCCTGCTCCATCAGTCCGTAGACACTGCGACGCATCAGGCTGCCAGCCGTCCAGAGGATGTTGATCCCGATCAGAATGGCTGTCACCGGATCAAGCCATACGATGCCGGTCAGCTGGACCAGCCCCACGCCTACGAGAACGCCCAAACTGGTCCACATGTCCGTCAGAACGTGCCGGCCGTTGGACTCGATTACCAGCGAGTGATGCCGGCGTCCCACCCGGATCAGCGCTACGCCGAGCACCAGATTGACCAGCATGAGAGCGGCCGTAATGGCCAGTCCGATGCCCAGTTCGTCCAGGGTCGGACCCGCGATCAGGTCGCCGACGGCCGTGTATACAATCACCACGGCCGCAATCATGATCAGCCCTCCCTCAAACCCGCTCGAGAGGTAGGCAATCTTGCCATGTCCGTAGGGATGCGTGCGGTCCGGTGGACGAACCGCATACCAGACGCTGAACGCCGCAAAACCGGTGGCGAGCAGATGCACCACCGACTCCATGGCATCCGAAAGGATGGCCGCGCTGCCCGTGATGTACCACGCGCCCAGCTTGCCGACCAGCATGACCACAGCGACAGCCACACTCGCCGCCATGACGGGACGCTGCAGGTCCCTTGGCGGCTTCTCGCTGAGATGTTCATGAGTCGTGTGCACATCGGGGTTAACTTGCAAAGCCCGCTCAGGCCCCCACCCCCGGAAATTCTTGGCTGAAGACGCATGCGACGACTGGAGCACATCGGCATCGCTGTAGCCGAAGCCGACGCCACCCTCGATATCCTCAAACGCGTGCTGGGCACGGAGCGCTACAAGCAGGAGACCGTGGAGGCTGAAGGGGTAGCCACACACTTCCTGCTGGCCGGCAGCACCAAGCTGGAACTGCTGGAGTCTCTGGGTTCCGATTCACCCATTGCCGGCTTCCTGGAAAAACGTGGCCCGGGTGTGCATCATCTGGCATTCGAGGTGGATGATCTCGATGCCGAGGCCGAGCGCCTCAAAGCGGACGGATTCACCCTGCTGGGCACCGTGCGGCCGGGGGCGGACGGAAAGCGCATCGTCTTTCTGCATCCTCGAGAAACTGGCAGAATCCTGATCGAACTGTGCGAACAGGCCACCTGGCCGAATCAGGCCTCGGAGACCGGCCCGGTCGTGGTGGTACCGGACACATCGGAAAACGCCGCTCTGGCGCATGCGCTCGCAGCGCGCTGTCGCGTACAGCGTTCGGGTCCGGCGCCATGGGCATCGGTACATCCCCCTGCCGACCTGGCCGGTTCCGGGGTGTGCATCCTAATGGACGATGGGGTCGGGGCCCCCGCGAGCGCCTCACTCACCATCGGCCTAGGCGTCGCCGGGGACGTGCAGATTCCGAAGCTGCTCTGGAAAGGACTGCCGGACCCGTGGGGCGTGGTGGCAGACCTGGTCATTCAGCACCTAGCGACCGAACGTGCGGCGTAGCCCAGGCTCCAGCAATCCACCGTCGTAGCCGAGCAGGAAGACGGCCACGCCGCCCAGTCCGCGCTCACGGACAAACCGGTACTTCGCGTCGAGGCTGCGATCATCCTCGTACCAACCCTGATACCAGCCGTCGGCGCCCTGGTAGGTGTAGTACGGCGAGTCGGTCGTCGGATCCCGCATCACGCCGTGCGTACGGCCACGGTCCAGAGCCGAAATCCGGATGAGCGGAAGCAGGTCCGGCGAAACGGTGGCATAGGTGATCGGCACACCCTCCCCTCGCGTTGAGGCTCCCGAAGCAGGACCTGTGACCGGCCACTCATACCCGAAATAGGGCACCGCCATTACGATGTCCGCCGGGTCAACGCCGAGAGCAGCGTAGCGGGCTGTGATGCCCTCCCAGGATGCACCATTCCATCCCCGCACCGGAGCTACCGGACCGGCCGTTGGAGCGGTCAGCCAGTGCATGTCGTAGCCCTGAACCACCAGATAGTCTGCCGCATCCGCCAAGGCCACCTCGTCGTACGCCTCGCCGTGATCGAACCCGGGCAGGAAGACGGTCAACTCGGCATCCGGCCGCCAGTCCTTAAGCCGAGCCCGCAGTCGGCGCACCAGTTGCGTAAATCCGGCCCGTGCGGCCGGTGTGGAAGCCTCGAAGACCTCAAAATTGAGGTGGGCGCCGTCCGCATCGCCCGCGCGAACCATTTCCATGACCGTTTCCTCAAGGCGCCCCCGGGCATCCGCACTCCCGAGCACGGACGAAAACACGACCGGGTCGAGGATTGCAAACGTCGGCGCAACCTTGCCCCCGGCCCCATGAACCGCCTGAATCATGGGCTGCCAGGCATCGGGCCAGCCATGCCGTTCATGCACAGCGCCAGTGCCGTCAACCGAGAACTCGAAGAACAGCAGCTTGTCGTACAACTCGAGGTCGTAGTCCTTCCAGCTGTCCTGCATCCACCACGCGTGGTAACCCAAAACTCGCGGCTGCGCGGACACCGCGCTGCTCAGCACGGCCAGAACCCCAAGCAGGGGCAGGAATCGCCTCACGGGGAGACGCCGGTCTGCAACTGCTCGCGAGCCGCCGTCAGGGTGACCAGGAGTTCGCGATCGCCGTAGGCCAGCGGAAAGATGGCCACACCGGCCAGCCCCTCGCCGGAGGCAAACAGGTATTTCTGGGCGATGGACTCGGCGTCTTCGAACCATCCCTGGTGCCAGTCCCCGATGCTGTCCCGGTAGGCGTAGTACGGGGAGCCGGACTCGGCGTCACGCAGTTTTCCGTATTCCGCAGCACGATCCCGCGCGCTCGGAATGCCCTCAGGGCCTTTCCCGTAAGCGAGGATCGTGCCCGGGCCCGTCGTGCGCGCTCCCGGCAGGTAGTCCATCGTCGGCCACTCGTAGCCGAAGTAGGGCACGGTAAAGAGCATCTTCTCTGGATCGACTCCGAATCCCAGGAAACGGGTCAGGATGCCGTTCCAGTTGCGACCTGCCCAACCGCTGATGGGAGCCACGGGGCCGGCCTGGTCACCGTGTTGCCAGTGCAGGTCGTAGGCCTGCACGATGAGTTTGTCGAGATGGGGTGCGATGGCGGCTTCGTCCAGCACATCCGCCGGATCTTCCGCGAGCATGTACATGGTGAGTTGTGTGTCCTCGCGACGTTCGCGCATCTCGGCGCGGGCTTCGGCCACCAGATCAGTGACCGCCTGCCGGATCTCCGGATCCACGCGCTCGAACATCTCGAAGTCCAGGTGCACGCCGTCGGCAGAAACGTCGGTTGCGAGGTTGACGATCTCCTCTTTCAGTGCCGCTACGGCCGCAGTGTCCGAGAACACGGCGCGATACGTGTCGGGATCCAGGATCGTAACGCTCGGAATGACTTCGGTATCGGTCGCTCTGGCGGTCGCGATCAGGGCCTGCCAGCCTTCCGGCCACGCGCGGTCATTCTCAATGCGACCATCCTTTCCGATCTCCAGGGAGAAGAAGTAGATGCCGTCCAGGGCATTGAAGTCGTAGTCGCGCCAGGCCTCGCCAGACCACCAGGCATGGTACCCCACGACCTCGAGGCGCTGCGGGTCGGAGTCGGGATTGCCCTCACCGAGCACGTCGGGTTCGG
This sequence comes from Rhodothermales bacterium, assembly GCA_017643395.1. NCBI lineage: Bacteria > Pseudomonadati > Rhodothermota > Rhodothermia > Rhodothermales > Rhodothermales bacterium. The sequence goes on from JAEPNP010000006.1 coordinate 120,709, forward strand.
TGATCGTCTGGCATGAAACGCCAAGCACGAGAAACGGCACGAAAAACAGGAGATGTCGCATGGGAAACGGTCTGCGCGATTCCTGTTGGTTTCGGCCTTTTGGGGCATGGTCTTAAAGGGTAGTTGGGGGTGATATGCCGGGCCCGTTGGGGTCGCGGTACAGATTTTTTTGCGGCATCGCGTTACACATTGGCTGGCATGGTCCTCTAGTGGGCATGGAACTCACCCCACCTCTCTCTCATCATGCGACTGACCATCCCCGCAATGGCCGCTCTTGCAGTGGCGGCAGCCGGCTGTGATTTCAACGGCCCGACCCAGGAACCCCTCTCCAAGCTCCGACACGCACACTTGCTGGAAGACGCCCGGCAGTCCGGCCGCACTGCGGGGAAGCGCGACAACGCCCTCGGACTCATCGTCTCCATGAAGCCCGGGGCCGTCGTGCGTCGCTACCGGGTGCTGGAACGGTACAAAGTGCTTGAGCGCTATCAGACAAGCGCACGATTCGAGTATCAGGAAGCATTCTCCGGATTCGCACTCACGATTGAAGACACCACAGGCGGTACCGACTTCTCGGCCATCCTTCGGGCCCTGCAAGACGATGCAGACATTGCCTGGATGGAGCCGGATTTCGACGTCGAGTCGGTTCCTTCCCTGCCCGAGCATTCACACGCGGGCCAACGCATTCCCTGGAGTGTGGCGATGGCCGGAGGCCAGGAGAGCAGCGCAATCTCGGGCGATGGGCAGGGTGCTGTCCCTGTGCCCGTCTACGTGCTGGACACCGGTATCAGCAACCCGGACCTTAACGTGGTTGAGGCGCTCGACTTTCGTGGCGACCTCATAGCTGATCCGGCCGACCATGACGGCCACGGGACACATGTCGCCGGCATTCTGGCCGCCGTCGATGACGCCGACGGCCTCGTGGGCATCGCACCCGGCGCGCTGGTTCACAACTACAAGGTGCTCGGAGATGACGGGACCGCGGATGTGTCGGTCGTTATTGCTGCTGTAGAGCACCTGATAGACCTGCGCCGGACTGATCCGGACCGGCCGATGGTGGTGAACCTTTCCCTGGGCGAATACATCGGCAGCGAAAGCCCCACCGCCCTTGACGAAGCCGTGGCGACGCTCGCCGCCGCCGGAGCCGTCGTTGTGGTCGCGGCCGGAAATCAGGCAGTCGACGCCTCCCACGTCACTCCGGCGCACGTGGCCGATGTCATCACCGTAGGCGCCCACGACGCTGACGGCGTCCTGGCCCCCTACTCCAACTTCGGCTCCGTGATCGATCTGCTGGCGCCGGGCACCGGCATTGTGTCACTGGCACCATCAGTTTCCGATTCCGGAGCACCGGCCCGCATGACGGGCACCTCGATGGCCGCGCCTCACGTGGCGGGTGCGGCCGCCCTGTATCTGTGGGCGAACCCCCGGGCGACGCCATCGGAGGTACGCAGTGCGCTGGTCGCCGCGGCTCGACCCGGAATCCGGGTCCACGGCGGTACCACGGATCGGGCCCTCTATGTCGCCGATTTCTGAAGCAGGTCGTCTATGGCGGCCAGGGCCGTGGCGAGCCGCTCTTCAAGCGGGCCGCTGAGCTCGACGACGCAGGCGTCGAACTCAGCGAGCAGGGCCTCCATGCGCGCCTGGATCCGGAGCCGGTCCTGCGCGGACCCGCGCTGGACTGGCTCCGGATCAAACGCGAAGTCCGGCTTGCAGACGAGGTACAGGTCGGCGAGGCCCCGGCTGGCTGCGGAACGCAGCCAGCCGGGGCTGGTGGCGTGGTAGTGCTCCGCATAGGCAAGTGTGGCCAGCAGGTCCGTATCGAGCAGTAGCACGGGGGTGTCCGGAGCGGTCCGGACGGCTGCCAGATGACGCGCCGCGATGGGCGCCACATCAAACCGACTCAGCGGCCGGCCCACGGCTTCAACATGCTTTCGCGCTGCCTCTGCCACCCAGGGCCAGCCCCGCTCTGCCGACAGCGCACGTACGAGCGTGGTCTTCCCGGTGCTCTCTGCGCCCATCGCCACAACCTGGAGCCTTCGTTCCGTATGGAGTCCGGCTTTGCTATCATCCCGCTGAACAGTCACAGGCGTAATGCTCAATTACATCTGGGGTGGGCTGATCGGATTCAGTTTCCTGTTCGCCATTGTCAGCGACTTCTCGGACGTGGCACGGGACACCTTCCGCAACGGTGAGCCCATTCCCCTGCACATCACCTTTCCTCAAGGGTACGACGAAGCTGCGCGAAGCGTGCCCGTCGAGGTCCGATTCCGTGACTTTGCGGGCGCCTATGGCGTCGAAGCGGAGGATCCGGGCAGCTTTGAAGGGACCCTCATCCAGGCGCGCGAAGGCCGTGAAATCCGCTTTGCCGAGGACGCCACGCTTCCCGAACCGCTTGCCACCATCCGGCAGTACACCTCGCCAAGAGACAACGACCTCCGCGGTCCCATAACGCTGGGCGATGTCGGCGGCGGCGAAGTCACCGGCACCGTGCGCTTCCGGGCTGTGCGCTTCACCAAGATGCAGGCCATCGCGGGTGCTGCTTTCGACATGGCCGAGACCGCCGTGAACCTCGCGCTGGGCCTCATCGGTGTCATGGCGCTTTGGATGGGTCTGATACAGATTGCCGAGAAGTCAGGCATGCTCAACATGGTGGTGCGCGCCACGCAGCCTGCCCTGAAAAGGCTCTTCCCGGACATTCCGGAGGGGCATCCCGCATTTGCGATGATTGTGCTGAATCTCTCAGCCAACATGCTCGGTCTGGCCAACGCGGCCACTCCATTGGGCATCAAGGCGATGGAGAGCCTGCAGGAGTTGAACCCGGAGAAGGACACGGCAACAGACAGCATGGTCATGCTGCTGGCCATGAACACGGCCAGCGTTCAGATCGTGCCCCCGGTGCTGCTCGTGGCCATCATGGGGCTGCAAATCAATCAACTGATCTTTGCCATTCTCATTGTAACCGGGATGTCGCTGATCGTGGCCATCACTGCAGCCAAGCTGCTCGGCAAACGCAAGAAACACCGTGAAACCAATCCGATGAGGCACGCCTGATGGATACCATTCGTGCGTTCATAGAGGTCTTCTCGGTCTTCGTTCTGCCGCTGCTGATCGTCGGCTTCCCGCTGTACGGCCTTTACAAGAAGGTGCCCGTCTACGAGGAGTTCGTCGAGGGAGCCAAGGGCGGCTTTGAGGTCGCAGTCACCATTATCCCGTATCTGGTCGCGATTCTGTTCGCCATCGCCATGTTTCGCGCCTCAGGAGCCATGGACTTCATGATCGATGGGCTCCGTGGCGTCCTCGGACTCATTGGTGTGCCGTCCGAGGTGCTGCCCATGATGATTCTCCGACCATTGACCGGATCCGGATCCGCCGCGATCGTGCTGGACATGATCCAGCAGTACGGTCAGGACTCCATTCTGGTCAAGATGGCGGCCACCATGTTCGGCTCCACCGAAACCACGTTCTACGTGATTGCCGTTTACTTCGGAGCAGTCAATGTCAAGAAGACCCGGCACGCTCTGTCGGCCGGCCTCATCGCCGACATCTTCGCGCTCTTCATGGCGGTGTACGTGGTGCGGCTGCTTTTCGGCTAGCCCGAAGCCAATAAAAAAGGCGGGGCACCACCAGGGCGCCCCGCCTTTCACCGGTCAAAAGCCGGCTGCGAGCCTAGGCCTCGACGACGCAGTTCTCGCCGAAGTACTCGTTGGCCACGTAGGAGTCGGCCTGCTCATCGTTGAGCCACTTGTCGCCGTCCACTACATAACGAAACTGGAAGGTGTCGCCCGGCTTGACGGAAACGCCTTTGGTCCAGACGCCCTTCTTCTTGTCGAGCTTCATGGTTCCCTTCTCGGCGTTCCAGTCGTTGAACTCGCCCACGACGGCGGCGCTGTCAGCGGCCACGTCTGCCGGGAGTTCGAAGGTCACGCGGACCGACTTGCCTTTCGGGCTGATTTTCTTGGAGATCATTGTATTGCTTAAGGAAGCTTCTTTTGCTGAGTTGGAGAAGTGCGGGAGTGATTTCCCCGACACTTGATGCTGAAATCACGCATCGACCAGCCGGATCCTCTTCCCAAATGGAAAAGCGCTTTCGCAACAAAAGCTTAACATCAAGCGCGCGCCGCCTCCATAAAGCGCTGCGGTGTACGGTGTTAAGCGGGTTTTCCGGACGCCGTCATGACCGCCAGTCGCATGGCCTCCCACTGAAGTCGAACCGCCGTGGACAGTGGCAAGGCCGCTACGGAAAGGGAGCCCAGCACGTCCTCCGCGGCCTCTCCGGCTGCCAGTCTTGCTCGTAGTTCTGGCTTCTGCCGGTTGAACTCCAGGTAGGCCTCCGGCACACCCGCTCGGAATGAGCCTCCGACCAGAAACAGCGGAAGTTCCGTAACCACACAGAGCGGGTCACCTCCGAGGGAGCGGGCGTATTCCATGGAACTGTCCCTGAAGCGGGCCGCCGTCTCCGGCTCTCCCCGACTTTCAAAGTAGGTGCGCATGGCCGCACCCTCCGGGGTGGTGGTATAGCCCGGCTCGATCTGAAAGAAGCCCTTTTCGCCCATGCGATTGTGATCGTGCATGCGCAGTCCCTGCGACGCCGAGGCCGCCCGAAACCCGTCTCGAAGCACCGCGGCGCGCCATCCCCAATAGCGATCGATGAGCAGCATGGCTCCGTCGGAGAATCCCATGCCGTGCAGGGACATGTGCAGGTTCAGGGGCGCCGCATACCGCATCGCCCGTGCGACGACCCTGTTCTCAGGGCGCAGGTCAGGGTATCCGAATTCTATGTCCCGGCCTGGCAACTCCCGCACGGCGTGCATCAGGTACCCGGCGAGGTCGGGCCAGCGGCGTATCCAGGACTGATTGCGGGCCTCCCCGTCGGGGTTTACCTGCGGAATGACGGTCAATGACCAGGCACCCAGTAGCTCGGACCAGGCATCGGGACGCCGCTCGACATCCATGAGGAGGGCGAGCAAGGTCTCGGGACCAACCGGCTCGTCGGCATGTGAACCTGCGATTATGGTGGCCCGAAGAGGGCCCTGGCCAAGACGAACGCCGATGACATCCCGGCCCTCTTCTGACTCGCCAAGCTTCCTGGTGGTGAACTCCGAGCAGCCCGTCAGCAGTTCGGTGCGACGTGCCGGCGTAGTGAAGCGGGTCGGATAGTGGTCGAGGGTCGGCAGCACGGTTGGTGAGGTTTCTGTCAGATGGGGGGCCAGCGCTGGAGCGCACACGCCCTGCGTCTATCTTGAGGTTCGGTCAAGCAGAAAATCGTCATGCGCGTAGCGTTCTGCACCAGTGAGACGGTGCCTTTTGCCAAAACGGGTGGGCTCGCGGACGTAAGCGGCGCCCTGCCTGCGGCCCTGGCCCAGCTCGATTGCGAGGTCAAACTCTTCATGCCGCTGTACGACTCGATCAAGGTCGACGACTACGGGTTCGTATTCGCGAGCGATCTGTATGAGCTACCGGTACCGGTGGCGGGCCGCATGCAGCCGGTAAATGTGTTCTACGGGCACATCCCGGACACGTCGGTCGAGGTGTACCTGATCGACTGCCCGCGGTACTACCACCGGGGCTCGCTCTACACGAACGATCCCGACGAGGACGAGCGCTTCATCGTGCTGCAGCAGGCAGCCTTCCAGATCATGCAGCGTTACGCGTGGTCGCCTGACATCCTGCACTGCAATGACTGGCAGTCGGCGTTGATGCCGGTCATGCTGAAGCGCAGTTATGACTGGGACGCCCTGTTCAGGCCGACGGCCTCGGTGCTCTCGATACACAACATTGGCTACCAGGGGCTCTTTTCGGATTCAGCCATCGACAAGGCCGGATTGCCCAGGGATGGCTGGTTTCCAGGAGGGCCCTACGAAAACCACGGCGCATTTTCCTTCCTGAAGTCCGGTCTGGTGTACGCGGACATCATCAGTACCGTCTCCGAAACCTACGCTCACGAAATCCAGACACCCCAGTACGGTGCGGGGCTCGACGGCGTGCTTCGCAGCAGGGGCAGTGACCTGTACGGCATTCTGAACGGCATCGACCCGGAAGTCTGGAATCCGGCCACCGACCCCTACATCGCCGCGAACTACGACGCGGAGAGCCTGGACGACAAGGTCAAGAACAAGCAGGCACTGCTGAAGGAGTTCGGATTGCCGTTCGATGCCGCGACACCGGTCTTCGGCATTGTATCACGCTTCGCCGAGCAGAAGGGCTTTGACCTGCTGCAGCCGATCCTCGAGCCGCTTCTGCGCTCGGAGAAGATGCAACTGGTGGTGCTTGGAAGCGGGTCTTCGCAGATCGAGGACTTCTTCAGTTGGGCGAAGGCGGCCTTCCCGACACAGGTCGGCGTGTACGTGGGGTACAACGAAGGTCTCGCGCACCGCGTAGAGGCCGGCTCGGACTGTTTCCTGATGCCGAGTCATTACGAACCGTGTGGCCTGAATCAGATGTATTCCCTGGCCTACGGCACCGTGCCGGTGGTGCGTCACACCGGAGGCCTGGCGGACACGGTGAGGGACTGGCACGAAATGGGCGGCCAGGGCAACGGCTTCTCGTTCTACGATCCTTCCCCGTACGCGCTAATGACAACCATCAAGCGCGCCATCAACCTGTTCTCCGACCAGGATGCCTGGAGGGAGATGCAGCTGAGAGGCATGTCCACCGACTTCTCCTGGGACCGCTCAGCCCGTCGCTATCTGGACATTTACTGGAGGGCCATCCACAAACGTCGAGGCGAGTAACCCGGACGGGCTCGGCGGGTCACTCCAGGCTCTGCATCTGCTTCTCGCTTTCCAGGGGAGGCGCGACGGCCAGGAAGTCCTGCGCAAAGCGCTGCGAGTAACTCTCCAGCAGTTCGTCCACGCGATCCTGCGATTCGGACCGCACGATCAAACCCGCGTGCTGCTTCTTGTTCATGCGCCAGACGATCTCCTGATCGTCGTAGTGCGCGGTGTCCGGTCGTTCGTCACGGGCAAGACAGACCAGTAGCCCTGCGGAGCGCTTGGCCGGTTTCGGTGCCTCATAGTCCACCTTCAGTATGTTGGCGAGCTCCACACGCGCCCATTCCTCCCAGAGGTTGACGTCGGTCGCATGCTCCACCAGCAGGTCGATGTGCGCGCCTCCGACACGGGCGGCCACTTCCAGGAAGTAGAACGTGCCGTCCTCTCCCTTGATGAACTCGGCATGGGTTGCGCCACGGACCATGCCGAATTCCTTGATAAGCTTGCGGTTGGCTTTCAGCAACGCCTTGCCGTCCGCAGACGATGACGGAACGGTCTTGGTCACGAACACGCCGCCGCCCTGGTAGACTTCCAGCGGAGGCCTGCCGTACTTCGAAACCGCCGCGAACTGCACCTTACTTTCGGAAGTCACGGCGTCGACGTGAAAGACATCGCCGCGCACGAAGGCTTCCATCAGATAGCCTGAGGCCGCATCGCCCAATTCTTCGAGCACAGGCCATAGCTCATCAGGCGCGTTGATCTTCCGGATTCCCATCGCGGAGGCCTCGGTGCGCGGCTTCAGCAGCCATGGACCCGGCGTCTGCTCCATGAATCGCGCTACATCGCCGTGGTTAAACACGGCCGTGAATGGAGGTACCGGAATGCCGGAGTCGCGCGCCTCCACCCGCATGGCGAGCTTGTCCCTGAAGTGCCTGCCCGTGGTTTCGCCCAGCCCCGGTATGCGCAAATACTCGCGCAGCTGGGCGGCCGTCACGGTATCGTATTCGTCCATGGCGATGATGCGATCGATCTTCCGGTCCCGCATCAGATAGGCCACCGCGTTCATGATGTCCGGCTGCTTGTGGATGTCGGGCATCAGAAACTTCTCGTCGATGGCCTCATCCGGCCACGGCTCATCGGCCAGTTTTTCCAGCGTCACCAGGATGACGTGCGCGCCCCGGGCCTTGGCTGCGCGCATGAGCCGGGCGCCCTTGAAATAGGACGCGATGCAGAGAATGGTGGGAGTATGCATGGAAGCGGAGTCGAGGGTTTGGCATATTCAACGACCGGGCCTCCGCGCGTTTCCCGGGCATCCTGAAGATTCTCCGGTCGAACGCCGAATAATCCCCGAATCTCTCCCTCCCCGCTGGCCTTTCCCTCCCCCAATCGTCGCGTATTGGATCAAGCAGCGCTCCCACGGGGCGCCTGTTCAGTCCCTCTCCGGCTCAGCCGCACTGATTCGCAATGAAGCATCTGATTACGCTCGTCGCATTTTTTGGCCTCGTCAGCACGGCAGCAGGGCAGGTTCCGGCGCTGTACTCCGTCGACTCCGGCACCAGCCAGATCTATCAACTGAATCCCTGGGATGGCAGCGTGATCGGCTCTCCGATTGCGACCCCGGTGCCCACATACACTCCCGGAGGAGGTCCTGGGCCGGAGGGCCTGGCGTTTGACGGCGTCTATCTCTACTTCGTCAGCGGCAACGTTTCCGAAACCGGTGGCCCATACACGGCCGTGGACAACAGGACGATTCACCGCATCAACGCCAGCACGGGTGTCGTGGACGCGACCAAGACACTTCCGGCACCTGCCGGCACGCCGGGCGCCATGAACCACGCTATTGACGCGCTGGCGACCGATGGAACAACGCTGTGGGCCCATCGGCCGTACGACAATGTGGTCTTCGAGATCAGCCTGGCCAGCTTCACCAGTGCCTCGACCCCGCCGTCGTTTACGGTAAACGTTACCAGTTCGCTGGGAGGCATGGGGTTCAACCCGTATGACGGTTTCCTGTACCTCTCCGAGCCGGCTTCTTCCAAGCGGGTCCTCAGGGTTCACGCGACGGGCGCTTCCAAGGGGAACGTGCACTCATCCTTCGACATGCCGAGTGACGGCATCCTGGGCATCGACTTTGTGCACAACAAGCTGTTCGTCAATCAGCCGACGGAGATCGTCGATGTAAGCCCGACCAGCGGCACCACGGCGCTCGAGCTGAATCGCTTCGGGGGTCCGGGAGCCATGCCGCTGATTTCCGCCTTGGCCGGGGGCCCGGGATCCAGCTGGGTCTGCCGGACCGACGTGCTGTACTCGGTGAACAGCTTGCGGTCGAGCATTTCGGTGTACGATCCCAACGTGGGAACCATCCTGCACGAGTACCTGGCCCCGATCGCCACGCAGCCCCCGGGCGGCAGTTTCGGCGGACCCGAGGGCCTCGCGTTTGACGGAACCAAGCTGAGCTACATCAGCGGCGATCATCCGAGCACTCCGGACGTGGTCTACAAAGTGGACCCATGCACCGGCGCGGTACTGGACGCGGCGACGCCACCCTGGCCTTCAGTTCCCGTCACCTCGCCCCCCACGGACCCCACGATTGACGCACTTGCGAACGGCACGCTCGGCGGAGTCGACATGTTGTTCGCGCTTCGTCCGGCCACGAATGAGATCTACCATTTTGACAACGCGACGGGATCGCTGGTCGGTACGACTACCCTGACGGTCAATGGAATCGGCGGCCTTGGTTTCTCCAACGCTCGGCAGACCTTTTTCGTCTCCGACTTCAACGCAAGCCCGAACACGGTCTTCGAGATCAACCCCGCCTCCGGAGCGCCGATAGCTACGCACACCCTGCCGGTGGGAGATGTGCTGGGTGTGGACTTCGTGGGCAACAGGCCCTTCATCTCGCAGAACAAATCACCCGGCGAGATCAAGGAGATTGACTTCGCGGGCACGGTGCTGAACTCGTTCTTCGCCGAGGACGACCAGCCGAGCGCGCTGGCAGGTGGGCCGGGCACGCCGCCCACCGCACCGACGGGAACGGTGGGGCACGCACCCCTCTTCTCCATCGACAGCGACACTGACCTGATCTACGAACTCGATCCGTTCAACGGATTCGTCATCCGCTCTTTCCCGACGCCGGTGCCGTCCCACAAGCCGAGCGGCGGCGGCCCTGACGGCCTGGCGTACGACGGCACGACGCTGTACTACACGAGCGGGAATGCGTCGGAAACCGGGATGGGCTACACCGAACTCACCAACCGGACCATCTTTTATATCGATCCGAACACAGGACTCGTGATCGATACGATGACGCTGCCGCCGGCCTCCGGCACCGGCAACCTGGACCAGGCCATCGACGCCCTGGCCAGTGACGGCACGTTCCTGTACGCAAACCGCCCCTCGGACGGCGTGATCTTCAAGATCAACCCGGCCTCAAAGATCTACTCGACCATCACGCTGACGGGTGTGCAAAAGGTCGGCGGCATGGGCTTCAATACACAGGACGGCTATCTGTATATCTCGGATTCGTCCACGAATACCATCCACATGGTGGACCCGTCGACCGGCGGCACCGTGGGGAACTGGAGTACCCTGCCGGAGGACGGCGTGCTGGGCATCGACTTCGTGCTCAGCAAGATGTTTTTGTCGCTCCAGTCCACGCAGGAGATCGTGGATATCGTGCCCAGCAGCGGCGCTCCACGACTGAACAAGTTTCCGCAACCCGGTTCGGGATTCAACGCAGCGCTTGCGGGTCCACCCGGACTGCCGCCCACCTGTGACACCGACCTGCTTTACAGCGTCGACAGCGAGAGTCGCACGATCACCGCGATGAACCCCAACAACGGTAACATCGAGCGGCGATTCCTGACTCCGGTAACGACCCATCCTCCGGGCACGCCCTCGACGCTCGGCGGCCCCGAAGGCCTGGCCTTCGACGGCAATGCGCTCTACTACATCTCCGGCGATGACGGCTTGTATCCCGAGACCATCTTCACGGTTGACCCGTGCACCGGCCAGGTGCTGGATACGATTGAACCATCTTTCCCGGCACCAGGCGCAGGCCTCGATGCGACCATCGATGCGTTGGCTTATGGGGACCCGGGAGCGACGCCCACGCTCTTCGCATTGCGTCCGGCCACCAACGAGGTCTTCCACATCGATCCCGCCACGGGTGCGATCATGCATACGACCACCGTGGCTGTCAACGTGATTGGAGGTATGGGATTCTCCAACACCCACCAGTCCCTCTTCATCAGCGACTGGGGTTCGACGCCCAGTCTCCTGCATGAAGTCGATCCCGTCAGCGGCGCGATTCTCAATACGATGACCATGTCCGGCTCGGACATGTTGGGCGTGGACTTTGTCGACAACCGCCTGTTTGCAGCCACCGACAACGGATCCGGGCTGATTGAAGAACTCGACCTCGTGGGCACAGTCCTCAACAGCTTCCCTGCCCCGGATGTGATGCCAAGCGCACTTGCCGGTCCGCCGGCTGCGCCTCCGGTCCTCGCCAACGTCACGTTCGAGGTCAACACCCTGCCCTATCAATTGGCGGGACTCTTTGACCCAGCCGCCGACGAGGTCCATGTTGTCGGTCCCTTCAACGGATGGGCTTGTCTGGACCCGTCTTGCATCATGACGGGCGTCGGGGATGGAGACTATGAGGCGACCCTCGAGATTCCGGGTTTCCCGGGCCAGGACGTGCCGTACAAGTTCTTCATTAACCTCGATCCCGTTCGCTTCGGTGCGGCACCGCCTCCCGTGTGGGAGGAGCCGCATGATACCGGGGGGGCAAATCGGTTCTTCCAGTACAGCGGCATTGACATGGACGTAGGCAAGGAGTCGTTCAACGACCTCACCGCCGCGAACATCATCCCAGCCGGCACCCAGATCGACGTGACGTTCAACGTGGACATGGACGGTGCGCCCGGATTTGACGGCACGACCGACAAGGTGTGGGTCAACCTCGGACTGGAACCACTGTTTGCGATCTCGCAGGGCTTCACCCAGGATCAGCGATTTGAACTCCTGCCGTCCGCCACTGACCCCGACCTGTTTGAAGGCGTGGTCACTCTTCAGGGCCCCGCGCCCTCCGGGTTTCTGTTCAAGTATGCATTCGGCCCAGACGGCACAAATCCGTTGGGCGAAGAACAGGGGGCTGATTTTGATGACCCCGGCCGACGACGCGTTCGCTGGGTGGCTCCGACCGCAGCGGGTTGGCCAACTTCCGTCCGGCTGCCCATGGACGAGTACACGCCGACCGGACCACTGCCGGTCGAAATGAACCCGGCCGCCCTGACCGCCAACGACGACTCCTATTCCACTCCTGAGGACACGCCCATCACGCTCGACGTGCTGGCCAATGACATCGATCCGAGCGGGCTGGGCCTCGAGATCGATGAGGTCACGGATCCGGGAGCAGGCGTAACCCTGTCGGATGCCGGAAACGGGCGCATTCTGTTCACACCGGACGCGAACGTGAACGGCGCTTTCAGCTTCAGGTACACCGTGGAGGACGCCGCGGGGCGCACGGACCAGGCCACCGTCTCTGTCCAGGTCACTCCCGTGAACGATGCGCCGCGTGCCGTGCGTGATGAGGCTGAGACCAATCAGGGCACGCCCGTATCCATCCCAGCGCTCGCAAACGACACGGACCTGGACGGCGACAACCTTGCGATTTCCAGTGTGGAGGACCCCCCAAATGGAAGCGTCTCGATCGGGTCTGGAGGAGACATCACGTACACACCGGAACCAGACTTTGTCGGAGCCGATCGATTCACATACACGATAACTGACGGGGAGGCTTCGGCCCGTGGGTCAATTGTCGTCACGGTGAACAGCGTCAATCAGCCCCCCGTGACACCCGATGTCGACGAGGTCATCGACGAAGACTCGTCGATCACCCTCGCGCTGCTCGCCGGCGCGAGCGATCCAGACGGCGATGCGATCAGCCTCACGACGGTGACAACGCCAGCGAACGGCACTGCCACGGACAACGACGACGGTACCGTTACTTACACACCAAACGCCAACTTCTCGGGCACCGACACTTTCCAGTACACGGTGGCAGATGCCAACGGAGCGGATGCGACTGGCACGGTTACGATCACAATTCGCCCATCGAACGACCCGCCAGTGGCCGTCGATGATGTGCGCCGGGCCTTTGAAGGGTCGGCTGCGGTATACGACGTGCTGGCGAATGACTCGGACCCGGACGGCGACGCCCTTTCCATTACTTCGGTCGGGGCGGCCAGCAAGGGCACCATCGCCCGCAAACGAGGGGGAATCGAGTACACGCCAAACGCTGGCGCATCGGGTAGCGAAACCGTCAGCTACACGGTGGGCGACGGAAACGGAGGAAGGTCGACTGCCAACCTGATCATCACTATCACGCCACTCCCGGCGGATAACGACGGCATCGACGAAGCCATCGAGGCGGCCGCACCCAACAATGGAGACGGCAACAACGACGGCGTACCCGACAGTCAGCAGGCTAATGTGGCTTCGCTTCCGAGCGCAGCAACCGGCCAGTACATCTCGGTCTCCTCAGAACCCGGATCCGAGGTCACGGGACTAACGTCGACCACGCAAAGCCCCGCACCGCCGAGCGACCCCCCTCCCCCGGAGGCAGAGTTTCCACAGGGATTCCTTGATTTCGAGATTCGTGGAGGCATCGGCAACCCGACGTCCGTGGTGCGCATCAGTCTGCCGGAAGGCCACGGCATCACCACCTATTTCAAGTACGGCCCGGAACCAGACGACGATACGCCGCACTGGTACGAGTTCACGTATGACGGTGAAACAGGGGCTCAGATCATCGGAAACGAGCTCATCCTTCATTTCAAGGATGGTGGACGGGGCGACGACGATATGTTGGCCAACGGCGTCATCGTCGACCCCGGAGCGCCGGCGAAAACACCGAACAATCTGCCGGTTGCAGCACCCGACCAGGCCAGCATAGATGAAGACGAGTCCATCAGCATCAACGTGCTCGCCAACGACTTTGACGACGATGCAGACACAGTCACACTGATCCAGTTCACACAGCCGGACAACGGAACCGTCACGCTTTCGGGCGCGGAGCTCCTGTACACCCCGAACGAAAACTTCTTCGGTCAGGACACCTTCGAGTACATCATCTCGGACGGCAGGGGCGGCTCGACTTCGGGCACGGTCACGGTGGAAGTCGCGGCGGTGAACGATATCCCGGTTGCCGTGGCAGACTTCGTGACCACTGATGAGGATACGCCCGTTCGTATTACGGATCTGCTTGCGAACGACACCGATGTGGAGGGTGACCCGATCTCACTCGACCTGGTCATCGCGGCGGACAAAGGCCTCGTTGCACGCAACGTTGACGGCTCCGTCACCTACACGCCTCCAGCCGAGTTCAGCGGTACGGATACCTTCACCTACACGGTGAATGACGGCCAGGCCCAATCCGCACCGGGTCGGGTGACGGTGACGATCAACACGGTGAACGATGCCCCTGTCGCCGAGGCTGACTTCGGCACCATCGAAGTCGGTGAGACTTCGGTCACAGTCGACGTGCTCTCCAACGACACCGACATCGACTCGCAGAATCTGACGGTCACAGATGTGAGCGGCGCGCAGTTCGGTACGGTAAGTATCCAGAGCGACGGCACCGTCGTCTACGTGCCGGGTCCGGCCTTCCAGAACCTGGACTCCTTCACCTACACGGTGTCGGACGACGAGGGGGCCACCTCAACCGGTACGGTGACCATCGCGCTCGGAGCAGCCGCCCCGATCGCCGAGGACGACGAAGGCACGGTGGCGGAGGACAACCCGGTCGTGATCCAGGTGCTTGTCAACGACACCGACCCCAACGGCGACGCCCTCACGGTGATCTCTGTCAGCGACCCGCCAAACGGAACGGCCACTGTCGATCAGGACGGAAATGTGGTCTACACGCCTGATGACGACTTCTTCGGCACGGACTCGTTCACCTATGAGATCAGCGACGGTGGCATCACGACCTCCGCCACAGTAACTGTGACGATCACGCCCGTGAACGACGCTCCGCGCTTCGACCCGGACGTCTCCGTGTTCGTCTTCCCGCTTGACGGCTCACAGGTGTTCGTGGGCGGCGAAGTGTTCGAGAACCCGGTCGATTCCGGTGAAGTCATCACGATTGACTTCAACGAGGCCGTAGACGTCGAGGGCGACGCGCTCACCTACAAGTGGGTGCTGGGCTCCGACGAAGAAGTGACGACACCGGTGCTGCAGACGGACACGGACGAGACCGAACTCACCGTCCTGGTTTCGGAGATTGCTGAAGTGCTCGACAGCGCCGGCGCTTCCCCGGGAGAAGGTACCACCGTGTATCACCGCATCATCGCCTCAGACGGTGAGCTGGAAACCGAGAGTGCCGTATCCACCTTCACCTTCGTCAGGGGGTATATCACGTCCGTCGAGGATGAGGCGCTGCCCGAGGAATTCGAGTTGCAGCAGAACTATCCGAACCCGTTCAATCCGGTGACGCGGATTCGATTCGGGCTCCCGGTTTCCGAGCATGTGCATATCGAAGTGTTCGATGCGCTGGGACGACGCGTATCCACCCTGGTCAACGACACCATGCCGGCGGGGTGGCATGACGTGACGTTCGAAGCCGTCGACCTTCCCAGCGGGGTTTATCTCTATCTGATGAAGAGCGGGACCTACTCGGAGTCCAGGTCCTTCGTGCTGCTGCGATAGCAGTGGCTGGTGTTCCGGTGTACAAAGGCGGTCGGGCGTTGTCCGGCCGCCTTTGTGCGTTTACCTGCCGATGGCTTGTCGAACCTAGGCCGGCGTGAGCACGCCTTCTCGCACGCGTTCGCCAAATTCAGCCAGCGACTCCCCTTCCTGTCGTCTGAACGTCTGCAGACCCGAGCGGTGCAGGTGGGACCAGTGTGCGACCACGTGTGCCGACTCGGCCTCCTCACGGCCCAGCTGGGCCGCGTCGCCTGCTCCGTCGAATGCCGAAGCCAGAAGGCGGTCCAAATCCTCGTCCCTGGTCGCAAACGCTACGGGCAGTCCCGACCGCAGGGCGACCATCTCCACCCGCCCACCTGACATTCGGGCGATGAGCACCGCATCCCGGTCAAAAACACGCGGTGCAAGCGGGCCAGGTCGCTGCGCTCGACGCTGCAACAGGTCACTCCAGTCCCGCAGGGTCGCGGCAGCCTCAAAGTCGAAATCGGCGGAGGCATCCTGCATGGACTGGGTCATGCGCCCCTGCACGGCCGCGACGTTGCCCATCAGGAATGAACGCTCATCGCCGGGGTCTGCAGCACAACGGGAAAGCCATCCGGCTGCCCGCATCATGTGCTCCCTGCGCTCCCGGTCGAGCGGATTGCGAATCAGCGGTCGATTGGTATATCGACGGTCGAAGCAGGCCTCCAACACCTCCGCCATCACTTTGGCAAACAGCGCGCCAGACATCGGCCCGTGATAGCAAGCTCCGTCGCGGCGGATCACGGTTCGCAGGGAGACCTCACCCTCCTCCAGTCTCAGGAACGGCCGCTTGCGATAGGTCCTCATGGCGCGGTTGTGGCGCGGTCGATCTTCCTTGATCGCATGAGACTCATGCAGCATGGCCTCTAGCTCGGTGTCACATTGCGTCCACGATATATCGTGTATCCGTGTCATCATTTTGCGTGTACGAGGCGGCAGGGCCTCAACAGCGACAACATATTGGCGAAGGCGGTGCCGTAAAGACCGGGCCTTTCCGATGTAGAGAAGTCGTCCCTTCCCGTCGAAGAAGCGGTACACCCCCGGAGTGACCGGAGCGTTCGCAATCAGGCCCGTGCGCAACTTCTCAAGCCGCCGGGTCACAGCGCCACTCGTGGCGTAGTGACCCACCTGCAGGCGTCGCAACGCTTCGGCATCCCGGGCGCCCAGTGTCTCAGCATGGGGCATGAGCCGGATCAGTACGCGACCGGTGAGGTCCGCGTCATCCAACGCTCGGTGACGGCGCTCGATGCTCAGCCCGTAGAACTCCTTCAAGGCGTCCAGGCCCTTCGACGGCAGGCCCGGCAACAATCGCCGCGCGAGGCGAAGCGTACACAGAAAGGGTTCTTCGAAGGCCGCCCTCGCGTCCGTGCGCAGAGCCTCGAGGGCCAGAAAGCGCTGGTCAAATCCGGCATTGTGCGCCACGAGATGCGCGTCCCCGACCCATTCTCGAAAGCGTTCCAGCACCGGGCCCACAACGGGTTCGCCGGCCAGCATCTCGGGACGGATCCCGGTCAGGCGGGTGATGGTGGACGGCAGCGGCCTCTCAGGGTCCACGAGCTGTTCAAAGCGCTCGGTGATCAGGCCACCTTCAATGCGTACCGCACCGATTTCTATGATGCGGTCCTCCGTCGGGTCTGTACCCGTGGTTTCGGTGTCAACAACTACGAAGGATTGCTCATTCAGAGCCATGGCGCGACCTCGCACGCATCATAGCTCGGAAGATATGTCACCCTGATGGCATAGCCGAGAGAACCGGCCATGTCCGGAGATCAACAGGAACAATCCCGGACCCGACCACCGCCGGGTTCCGCTTACGCAGCCCGTCTGATCGGTGTGACGGTTGCCTCGGTGATTTGGGGCATGGTGATCGCGAATCGGCTGCCCACGCCCTTCAGGCTCGAGGCGGTAAGCCGGCCACCGCTGGACTCGGCAACGCTGCGAGCGATTGTCAGTCCCAAGCCGATGCCCTCGTGCTTGCGAGAGTCGCCCCTTGAGCCCTGCTGGAATGGGGCGGCCAGTTCGGCAAGGCGGGCCTCGTCGAAGCCGACCCCCGTGTCCTCGACGGCCACGCGGACTTTTCCGTTGTCACACTCTACCGAGACGACCACCGAGCCCTTTTCCGTGTATTTGAGCGCGTTTTCCACCAAATGGGCAATCGCGGTCTCGATTGCCTCGGGGCTGGTGCGCACCCAGGCGTCCTCTTTGGTGGCGCGGTAAACGAAGCTGAGCCGTTTGTCGAAGGCCGTGGGACGCAGTCGGGATATCACCTTCTCCACGACCTGATGCACCTCAACGGGCTCCGAGACCAGCGAGGCCTCATGGTCCGTCAACTCGGCGTAAGTCATGAGCTGCTCCAGGGTATCATTGAGTCTGGTGCCCGCCTGTCTAATGGTGCGCGCAAACTCCCTGGCGTCCCCGTCAACCAGACCTTCCAACTCGGCCGCATAGCCCATCATCACCGTCAGCGGCGTGCGCAGCTCGTGGCGTACGTGGGCCAATTCCAGTCCCGGCAGCTCGACCGGCTTGAGTTCTTCCCGCGTGGCGGACCGCGTGGTGACCACCGTGATGCCACGCGTCGGCAGCACCTTGAGCAGGTAGACGCCCAGTGCCCCGCCAAAGAGCAGGATATAGGCCAGGAGAAGGTTTCGCGACAGGCCCTGCCAGGAAGCGGCAAGTCCGTTGGAGTTGACTGCCGCACCGGCCCGGAGTTCTGCAGCCGCCTTGCGCACGTACCAGCGCACATCGGCCGCCCTTCCTGGATCGCCACCAGCCAGTGCCACATGGTCGATGCGGTCCAGCCATGACCGGGCCCGCTCCACGGATTCGGCTGCAGGACCAGCGACTGCCGCCCAGGATGCCCATGCAGGATCGGTCGGCTCCATGCGCGAACCGCCGCTCGCCGCCAGTCGACCATCAAAGCGGGAAAGCGAGGCCAGGTCGCTGCTTGCTGCGGTGATTGCAGCGCGCTGGCCGACGACGGTGGCCATGTCGGCCGCAGACTGGATTGCAATGACGGTCACCGCGACGGCGATGCCGGCAATCCAGAGTCGAAGGCGAAGAGTTGCGGTCATGTGCTGAGAGGCAGGGGGAATAATGAACGGGAGGCAGCCGCGCTCATCCAAAGCCTGTGCCCAAGTGAGAATGGCCTCCGAGGCACGTGCTTCGAGCCCCGTGCAAGCCTGGCTGGCCCAAAATTCTGCCGCCCTGCGGCCATTCGTGCCGCGCGGGCCGCCGGGTAGCTGCCTTCGGCGATTCGCCACCGGCCGGGTTGCCCATCCTGCCAGGCCACGGCGCTCGACTGCCGGCAGGCGGCACATTTGCAGAATATTGGCACCTTGACAGCCCTGTAAGCAGCATTTTCCCGTTCGCTATCCCAGCCCAATCGAAACGCTATGAAAGTCACCGTTGTCGGCGCCGGCAACGTCGGCGCAACCGCCGCCGAATGCACCGCCCGCATGGATATCGCCGATGAGGTCGTGCTCATCGACATCGTCGACGGCCTGCCTCAGGGCAAAGCCCTGGACATGGCCGAAGCGGCCCCCATCCATCTGTTCGACACCAAGGTTACCGGCACGAACGACTACGCCGATACTGCCGGGTCGGATATCTGCGTGATTACCGCCGGCCTGGCCCGCAAACCGGGCATGAGCCGGGACGATCTGCTGGCGAAGAACGCCGCCATCGTCAAGTCGGTGACCGACCAGTTCGTGGCACACAGCCCCGATTCGATCATCATCGTTGTTTCGAATCCCCTGGACGTGATGACCTACGTGTCGTACATGTCGGCCGGATTCCCGAGCCATCGTGTGATGGGTATGGCCGGCGTGCTCGACACCGCCCGGTACCGTGCGTTCCTGTCCATGGAGCTCGGGGTGTCGGTGAAAGACATTCAGGCATTGCTCATGGGAGGCCACGGAGACACCATGGTGCCCCTGCCCTCCTACACCACCATCGGGGGCATTGCGTTGACCCAACTCCTCTCGAAGGAGAAGATTGACGCCATCGTGGATCGCACGAAGTTCGGAGGTGGCGAGATCGTCAAGCTCATGGGCACCTCCGCGTGGTATGCACCGGGCGCCGCAGCTGCCCAGATGGTAGAGGCCATTATCAAGGATTCCGGGCGTGTCCTGCCCTGCGCCGTCTGGCTGACCGGGCAGTGGGGTCAGGACGGTCTGTTCATGGGAGCGCCGGCGCGCCTCGGACGCAACGGCGTCGAGGAAATCATCGAGGTCGCGCTGACGGACGACGAGCGTGCCTTGCTGGACCAGTCCGCCCAGCATGTGCGGGACAACGTCGCCAAACTCGAGAGTCTGCAGGCCGCAGGCTGATCATCCGCCGCGTGTATGGACCCGTTCACCCGCTCGCCAGGGCGGGTGGGCGCGTCTGTGACCCCATCGTCCGAACCGCCCTGCACGAGACGAGTAGCCTCCGTGTCCCCCACACAGCAATTGATCATGCGCGTACCTGCCGTTCTGAGCCTTTTGGCGGCTTTCCTGTTTGTAGCCGGCTGCGATTCCGGAGGCTCGGGTGAAGAAGGATCGCTCGAGGTGCTGGATCTGTCTCCCGGATCCGGAGAATTGGTTGCCCTGGGGCAGACCCTCAAGGTGAACTATGAGGGGCGTCTGGAAGACGGCACCGTATTCGACTCCACCACCGAACGCGGTGAAGCCTGGTACTTCACCATGGTGGAGGGACAGGTCATTGAGGGTTGGCTGCTCGGCCTTCCGGGCATGGAAGTCGGAGGAACCCGTCGGCTCACCATCCCGGCCCATCTGGCCTTCGGTCGGGAGGGTCGGTGCCTGAGCGACGGCTCCTGTCCGGTGCCGCCGAATGCCACCGTCATCTACGAAGTGATGGTTGAAGCCATCGTGGATGACGTCATCGTCGATGTCGTCGCGGAGGGCGTGGGTGTCGCTGCCGAAGCCGGACGTCAGGTTGCTGTGAGTTACACCGGCACGTTCGTCGACGGTCAGGTATTCGATTCAACCGAGTTTTCAGGCCAACCGTTTGTCTTCACGCTCGGCACCGGACAGGTAATCCGCGGCTGGGATCGCGGAATCATCGGCATGCGCGAAGGTGGTGTGCGACGGCTGGTCATCCCGCCCCACATGGCCTATGGCTCGGTCGGTGTGCCTGGCAGCATCCCCCCCTACACCACGCTGAAATTCCGCGTGGAGATGATCAAGGTGCAGGACTGACGCTTTCGCGGGCGGACTTGGGTTCTCTACAGAACGTCAATCAGTCTGCTGTACTTGACGGTAATGCCGCGCTGTAGCGCCTCATCCAGCGCACCATCAAGATCGCTGGTCTGGTTGATTACGATGAAGAGGCCCGTGTTGGCCTCCTGCAGCCACCCCAGGCGCAGATTGGCGGACCAGACACCAGCCTGATCACTGTACTGAATCAGGCTTTGCAGGTACAGCCGGGGCGTGAATGAGTAGGAGAGCCGCGAGCGGTAAAGGTTTGTGGTGAAGCTGCCTGAAGGCAGATCGATGCGGTTGTAGCTGAGGCCGAATTCGGCAGTGAGCGCATCGCCCCTCCGCACCCGCAGGGACGGATTGAACGATACCCGATCGCCTCCGAAGAACCCGCCGGCGATGGTGCGCGTGTTGAGACTGATCGGCCGGCTTTGGTCCGTCCAGGCGATGATCATGGCCTCGCGATGGTCGTACGTATCCGGCGGCACCACGAATCCGTCCTGGATTTCGAATGCCTGCCGCACGCCCTCGCGCGTGAAGTTGATACCGGTGTGCACTTCATGGCCCGTCGGCCATTCCCAATGACTGTCCACGTGCAGGAAACCGGTTTCGTGGAACCCGTCCAGACCCCAGAATCCGCGGTAGCTGATGTGGGGACGCATTTCCAGGAGACCCAGGAAGTTGTCGGGTCGGATTGCGCGGAAGAGTAGCAGGGTAGTCTTGTGATAGGCACTCCGTCGCAGGAAACCCACCTCCGGATTGAAGCCTTCCCCTACACGGGTGTAGGCCGCAATCAACCGCCACACGTCATCCTGGTAATTGGCTTCGACATTCAGGCCCCACGGGTCACTATCGTCCCCTGGAGACACGGTGCGTGCCACGAATCCCTGCAGCATGCCGTACTGGCCCAGCCCAAGCCGGCCGTCTACCGCCGCCAGCCGGTTGTAATCGTTCGCTGGTGCCAGATCTCCGGTGCCCTCCCGATTCGTGATGAGCGCACCAAAGGAGGACCGGTTGGGCAACTCCCGCTGCACACGGCCGACGGTGAAGTTGTTTGCCACGAACTGCCCGTCTGACGAGCCGGTCTGCATGTTGAGCAGACCCACCCGGGTGTCTCCTGTCTGGCCACTGAGCCGCAGGCCGCCTACGATGGGCACCGCGACCCCGTTCTGAATGCCGATGCGGCGGCTGAAGAACAACTCCACTTCGGAGGGCTCGCCCACCGCAAACAGACCGGCATTCTCCAGGAAGAAGGGCCGCTTTTCCGGGAAGAACAGCGAGAAACGGTCCAGGTTGACCTGCTGCTCGTCCACCTCCACCTGGGCAAAGTCCGTGTTGTAGGTGGCGTCCAGCGTGAGGCTGGGGGTAATGCCGTATTTGAGGTCCGCCCCGAAGTCGGCATCTTCGCTTGTCACCGTTTGCGGGCCGGTGTAGTCGCGCTGGACCTGTCCCAGCGTGTAGGGCGTGAAGGTCAGGTTGCGCAGGGACGGCACCCGCAATCCCTCCAACGATCCGGCCACAGAGACGCGATACAGATTCCACGCGCGGGGAAGCGGAGACCAGAACGCCCGCTCGTTGCGGCGACGAATGTTGCGCTGGGCATTGAACCCCCAGACCTGTTCGGTATCGCTCGAGTATCGCAGCGTGCGGAACGGGATCGCGAACTCGGCGCTCCACCCGTTTTCGTCGACGGCCGTCCTGACCCGCCACGAGCCATCCCAGTTGACGTTGACACCGGCGCCGCTGCCGCCCTGTTGTCGGGCGTTGCCAAATCCGCCCTGGCCCTCGCGAGACACCTGAGCGTCAAACTCCAGCCCGGCGGGGCTGGTGCCGAAGACAAACCCGTTCTGCCCATCGCGATAGGTGTCCAGGATGAAACGAAAGCTGTCGGTGTCGTCAAGAGAGGCGTCCCGGCGAGCGTCGGTCGCAATCACGGCCGAGGGCTGCGAATCGAACAGAATGGCACCCACATACAACGTGTCCGCGGTGTAGGCGATGCGGACCTCGGTGCGCTCGGAGGCCGGACTTCCAGCGCTCGGCTGCGTTTGCCAGAAGTCATCACTTCCGCCTACAGCGTCCCAGAATGGATCAGCCAGGACGTGGCCGTCCAATACCGGCGTGCCTTCCATGAAGACCGCACTGTAGACGGGGCGGGATGCTTCATCCTGAGTCTGGGCGCTGGCCGAAACCGTGAGAGAGAGCAGGAGGGCGAGGGTAAGACAGCGCATGAGGTTCAGAATGCGGAAGCGACTCCCAGCCGGAACGGGACCAGTCCGGTCCGCTCCTCAGCCAAGATGATGTGGTACGAGGGCTCGGCATAGAGCCACACCGTGTCGGAAAGGTACCACGCAACACCCGCTCCGAGCCGCAGTCCGGGCACGGTTTCATCCTCCCTTGTCGCGGGAGCAAACGTGAACACGCATGTCGGCTGCCCGGGACACACGTCTTCCGGATTGTTCACCGTCAGGAGGAGCTCCTTGATCGATACGCTGTGCAGCCCCACACCCACGTGCAAGTAGGGCCTGAAAAAGGTGCCCCGCTCGAACTCCAGGCGAAGTCCGGCCTGAAACGAAGTCACCGTGTACTCCCCCCCCGAAATGTCGATATCGGCTCCTACAGCCAGCAGTTTGTCTCTACTGAGTGGCAGGGACACGTAGCCCAGCCCTGCCGTTACCTCAAAGCGATCGGCGAAACGGCGGCCAAGCGCCACATCAAAGGTAGGCCCTCGCTGCCACCAGTCCACAACGTCTCCGGGCCCGGCAGTGAAGCCGACGCCGCTACCCACATACACCCGGGTATCTTGTGCGGCGGCCGGGAGGACCATCAGCAAGGCGAGCAGCGGAATCAGGCGCATCGGGGGTCTGGGCGGGTTGATGTGCTGTAGGGTAACCCCCCACAAACGCCTTGCGCAATCCAGTACACGGCCTCGCGGGGGGTACCGGCATAGTGCCCTGGAAGGTCGGGCGATCATTGCACCGCCGGGACACAGCAGATGCGCAGAGTCCCGGTCCGGCCGGAGAAACCGGTCCTTGCCCGTCCAACAAGCCCAACCCCCGATGCAGGTTACCACCACGGTGCCCGAAGGCACCCTGACGGACCCCAACGTGGAGGTGTATCGCTACGACGAACGGATCGTTCGCATGTTCGTCATCGCCACCTTCGTGTGGGGCTTCGTCGGCATGCTCGTCGGCGCCCTCATCGCCCTCCAGTTGCCCTACTGGCAGGCCAATCTGGGTGAGTACCTCACCTTCGGCCGCCTGAGACCGCTTCACACGAATGCGGTCATTTTTGCGTTTGCCGGCAACGCCATTTTTGCGGCGATCTACTACTCCACGCAGCGCCTCTGCAAGGCGCGCATGGCCTTCGACTCGCTGAGCAAGGTGCACTTTTGGGGGTGGCAGGCCATCATCGTGGCGGCGGCGATCACGCTGCCGCTCGGCATCACCACATCCAAGGAATACGCCGAACTGGAATGGCCCATCGACATCGCCATCGCGGTCGTCTGGGTGATTTTCGCCGTCAACTTCTTCACCACGCTTGCCCGCCGCCGCGAGAAGCACATGTACGTGGCGCTGTGGTTTTACATCGCCACCATCATCACGGTGGCCGTGTTGCACATCGGAAACAGCCTCGCCATCCCGATCAGCTTCACGAAGAGCTACCCCATTTACGCGGGCGTGCAGGATGCGCTGGTCCAGTGGTGGTACGGTCACAACGCGGTGGCCTTCTTCCTCACCACGCCCTTTCTGGGCCTGATGTACTACTTCCTGCCGAAGGCCGCCGAGCGCCCGGTCTTTTCCTATCGGCTGTCCATCGTGCATTTCTGGAGCCTGGTGTTCATCTACATCTGGGCCGGCCCGCATCACTTGAACTACACGGCCGTGCCGGAATGGGCGGCGACCCTGGGCATGGTCTTCTCCGTGATGCTGTGGATGCCCAGCTGGGGCGGCATGATCAACGGCCTGTTCACGCTGCGCGGCGCATGGCACAAGCTGCGGGACAGCGTGGTGCTCAAGATGTTCGTCATAGGCATCACGTTCTACGGCATGTCCACGTTCGAAGGGCCCCTGCTGTCCATCAAGTCGGTCAATGCACTGAGCCACTACACGGACTGGACCATCGGCCACGTGCACGCCGGAGCGCTGGGTTGGAACGGCTTCATGACCTTCGGCATGATCTACTGGCTGCTTCCACGTCTGTGGCGCACGCCTCTCTGGTCCGACCGCCTCGCCAACGCCCACTTCTGGGTGGGCACGATCGGCATGCTGCTGTACGTCATGGCGATGTACTCGGCCGGCGTGACCCAGGGCCTGATGTGGCGCGCCTTTGACGAGGCCGGTCGCCTGCTCTACCCCGACTTCATGGAAACGGTCATCCAGATCGTGCCCATGTACTGGGTGCGTCTGATTGGCGGCACCATGTATCTGGTGGGCGTGGGCATGATGGGCTACAACATGTACAGAACCATCAAGAGCGCGCCCAGAGAACTGCCTGACCCCGCGTTCGCAAGCCCGAAAGAGGTGGCCGCATGAGCATGCATCGCAAACTGGAAGGCTGGCCGCTGGTGTTCACCATCCTGGTGACGATCAGCATCCTGGTTGGAGGCGCCGCCGAGTTCATTCCCATGGTGCTCATCGAGGACAATGTGCCCGAAATCAGTACCGTTGAGCCATTCACGCCCCTCGAGCTGGCGGGTCGCGACATCTACATCCGCGAGGGATGCGTGGGCTGTCACTCGCAGATGGTTCGTCCCTTCCGACAGGAACTGGAGCGCTACGGCCCCTACGGCCGCCCGGGCGAAACCATCTACGAACGACCGTTCCTCTGGGGATCCAAGCGCACCGGCCCGGACCTTTCGCGGGTCGGCGGCAAGTACCCGGATCTATGGCACGTGCGGCACTTCGAGGATCCGCGCTCGACGAGCCCGAACTCCATCATGCCGAAGTACGACTGGCTGCTGCGCAAGGACGCCCGGCTGGATGACCTGCCCACCAAACTGGCACGTCTGCGCGTGCTCGGCACGCCCTATTCCGATTCGCAGGTCGATGGCGCCACGGAGCTCGCCCGCCAACAGGCTTTCGACATCGCACGGCGCATCGAGTGGGCCGGAGGTCCGCCCCAGCTGGGCGACAAGGAGGTCGTAGCCCTCATCGCCTACCTGCAGCGCCTTGGACAGGACATCCGAGCGGCCGGGATCGGCACACAGGCTGCGCTACCGTCCGAAAACACTCTCGCCGGCACGGAGGTCAACTGATGGTACGTGAACTACTCGGAGCGATTGAAACCGGCGCACTTGCGCAGGTAGGACTGCTGGCGTTCGTCGTGGCCTTCGTGGCCATCGTCATCTACGCCTTCAGCCTGAGCGGAGCCGACCGCGAGCGGGCAAAGAACCAGCCGCTCTCGGACCCCGAACCACACATTCAGACCCCGACTCCTACCCATGGCTGACAAACCGCAGGAAGATGTCGTCATCCAGGACCACAACTATGACGGCATCCGGGAATATGACAACCCGATGCCGGGCTGGTGGCTGTGGATCCTGTGGGCATCCATCATCTGGGCTCCCATTTACATCCTCGGCCTGCACTTTTCGGACGTCATTCCATCGTATGAAGAGGACCTGGCGGCCGGTCAGGAGGAAATCGCCGAACGCCGCCAGGCCTGGGAGGCCGCGAACCCCAGTTTTGAGGCATCGGAAGAAGCCCTGGCCGTCTATGTGGGCGATGAGCAGGCTGCCCTGGCAGGCGCCGAACTCTTTGCCACCAACTGCGCGGCCTGTCACGGACCGGCCGGCGGAGGGCTCATCGGGCCGAATCTGACGGACGAATACTGGATACACGGAGCCGGCAACGAGGCAATTTTCCAGGTCATCTCGGACGGCGTGGTCGCAAAAGGGATGGCACCCTGGGGGCCGATTCTTTCGGCTGAGGCCCGAGCACAGCTGGTCGCTTTCATCCGCAGCATCGAGGGTTCCAACCCCGATGGGGCCAAAGGGCCGGAAGGCACTTCCGTCACGCAGGCCGAAGGCGCAGGGTGAGCACGGTCCCGGATATCCTGGAATCCCCGGAGGAGGTTCTCTCGACCCTGAGGAGGGACGGCAAGCGCCGCTGGCTGTATCCCGTGGAGAGTGCCGGTCGGTTTCTCCGCCAGCGAAAAGTGGTCGGCTGGATCCTCATTGTGACGTGGCTCCTCCTGCCCATTATTCCCATCGCCGGACGCCCTGCCGTACTGCTGGATGTCGTGCGTCGCGAGTTCGCGCTGTTCGGGCTGGTGTTCTACCCAACCGACACTGTGCTGCTCATGGCCTTCCTGATCGGCATGATCACGCTGGTGATTCTTGCGACGGCCATGCTGGGGCGTGTGTGGTGCGGCTGGGGATGTCCTCAAACCGTGTACCTCGAGTTCATTTTCAGGCCCATCGAGCGCTTTTTCGAAGGCCGTGAGGTCACTCGAAAGCGCCGCGATGAAGGCCCCGCCTCCTGGGATCGTACCCGCCGCAAGACGGCCAAATGGACCGCCTACACGCTGGTCTCCGTCGTGCTTGCGCACACGTTTGTGGCCTACTTCGTTGGGTGGGACAGCCTTCTCGAATGGATGACAGGCTCCCCGCGGGAGCACTGGGGCGTGTTCGTGCTCATGGCAGCCACAACAGGACTGATCCTGTTCGATTTCGGCTACTTCCGCGAGCAGATGTGCACCATCACCTGCCCGTACGCCCGCATGCAGTCGGTCCTGCTGGACCCGGATTCGCTGATTGTGAGCTACGATCCCGGGCGGGGCGAGCCGCGCGGCAAGCCCAACAAGAAGGCCATCGCGGACGGGTCCGTGGCGGCACTCGGCGACTGCATCGACTGCGCGGCGTGCGTTCGGACCTGCCCCACGGGCATCGATATTCGGGACGGACTGCAGATGGAGTGCATCGCCTGCACCCAGTGCATCGACGCCTGTGATGCCATCATGGATCGTGTGGACAAACCCCGGGGGCTCATTCGATACACCTCCGAGAATGCGCTGGCGGGCAAGACAGTGCACCGATTGCGACCGCGCACCGTGCTGTACAGTCTGCTGCTTGTGATAGCGCTGAGCGCATTCACGACGGTCGTCGTATCGCGACAGGACTACGACGTGAATGTGGGCCGGGTAGCCGGACAACCCTACTCCCTGGTGGGCGATGAGCAGGTTGCCAACCGGCTGCGTTTCCGGGTGCGAAACCAGACCCCTGGCACCTCGGGATTCTCGGTGAGCATGGTCAACCCGGCCGGCGAAGTGCGCCCGGTAGGCACGGTACCCGTGCTCCTTGAACCGGGAGAGATGAAACGACTCGAAGTCTGGGCCCTCCTGCCCCAGGCCGCGCTCGCCTCTGACCGCATGGACGCCACGTTCCGCATCGACTTCCGGGACGGTTCCAGCCAGACCGTCACCTTCCCATTCCTCGGCCCGACGCTGACTCCATGAAAATCCCTGCGCACATTGCCTGGCCGCTTTTTGTCG
Organism: Rhodothermales bacterium; assembly: GCA_017643395.1. Lineage (NCBI taxonomy): Bacteria > Pseudomonadati > Rhodothermota > Rhodothermia > Rhodothermales > Rhodothermales bacterium. The sequence goes on from JAEPNP010000006.1 coordinate 148,835, forward strand.
TCGCATTGCTGGTCTCCGGCATGGCCGCCGGCCTTTCCGTGGTCTACTTCGCCCACTCGGATGGGGGCGTACAGGTCGTGCGAGACGAACCTCGTCCCGGGCTGGCTCCGGCTACAGACAGCTCCGAAGCGGCCCCCGCGCGGCAGTGAGTAGCATGCCGGCCTGCGCACACTGCGACCTGCCGCTGGGTCGGCACGTGGTGGATGAGCAGTTCTGCTGCGCATCCTGCGCGGCCGTTAACCGCCTTCTGCACGCATCCGGACTGGCGGACGACTTCTACAAGCTCTCGGGGATTGCCACTACCGGGCCGCGCCCTGCTGCCTCTGCTCGCGGATCCAACCACCTCCAGTTCGACTCTGAGGAGTTTCTCGACGCCCACACCACGCAGACCGGCGAGGGTTCGAACCGGCAGGCCGAGTTGTTCGTGGAGGGTGTGCACTGCGCCGCCTGCGTCTGGCTGCTGGAACAGTTGCCCCGGCAGATCCCATCCGTGCGCAGCGCCAGGCTGGACCTCTCGCGAGCCCGTCTGGCGCTGACGTGGGACCAGCATGCCGCCCCACTGTCGAAGATCGCCGATTGGACCTCGGGATTCGGCTACATCCTGCATCCAGTCGAGGCCCAGGAGTCCGTGCGACGGGACGAGGAGCGGCGACTGCTCCGCCGGGTGGGCCTTGCATGGGCCCTGGCGGGCAATGTCATGCTGCTTGCATTCGCATTTTACGCAGGGCTGGCGCCATCGGAGGGTCAACTCTTCGAAAGCGCACGCTGGTTGAGCCTCATTCTGGCCGCACCGGCGGTATTCGGCGCAGGAAGCTCGTTTTTTCAGCGAGCAGCACGCTCCGTGCAGGCTGCCTTCAGGGATCGAAACTGGAGGCATCTGGACATGGACGTACCCATTGCACTCGGTCTTGCAGTGGGCTTCGCGGACTCCACGGCATCCGTCTTCGCCGGACACGGAGAACTCTGGTTCGATTCGCTGACCGTACTCACGGCGGCCTTGCTCACGGCCCGCCTCCTGCAGCTGCGCGCCAGGAACGCAGCCGCGCGTGCCGCCGGTGACCTCGCCGCCTCCGTGCCTCGACGCGCCCGGCTCGCCGGAGACGGTCGCACGGTATCCGCCGGGGCCTTGAACAGGGGCGCGGTGATCCGCGTGCTTCCCGGCGAAGCGTTCCCGGCCGACGGCACCGTGACGAGGGGTGCCAGTTCCGTGGACGCGTCCGCGATGACAGGTGAATCCCGCGCGGAGCCCATCGCGCCGGACTCTCGGGTGCTGGCGGGCACGGTTAACCTGTCCCGACCGGTGGACGTGCGTGTCGAGGCCACAGGATCAGCCTCCAGGCTGGGCGGCCTGCTGGCGACGGCCCGTCATGACGCCAACCGAGCTCCGGTCGCACTGACCGCCTCCAGACTGGCCGCCCCGTTTGTCGCCACGGTGCTGGCTGCGGCCGCGCTGACGCTTGCCTGGACGCTTGCCCATCAGCCATCAGAGGCCGTGTCCCGCGTTGTCGCCCTGCTCGTAATCACCTGCCCGTGCGCGTTGGGCATGGCAACGCCGCTGTCCATGGTCGTGGCGATGGGCCAGGCCGCCCGGCGGGGCACCTTCATCAGGCATGAGGCTGCCGTGCAGACGCTGCATCGCGTCGACACGGTGCTTCTGGACAAGACAGGAACGCTCACCGAAGGCACCCCGAGCGTGCTGTGGTTTCGCGGGTCCGAAGACGCCCTCGCGATGGCCGCTGCGCTGGAACGCGGTGTGCCCCACCCGGTGGCGCACGCGGTCTGTCAGCGCGCAACCAGCACGCGATTTGAGGCGACCGGGACGACTGTGATTCCGGGAGCCGGCGTCGAAGGCACGGTTCAGGGCCGGCAGGTGCAGGTTGGCTCGCCCGATTGGCTGGGCGGCATGCGGGACCCGAATAAACTCGCTTCCCGTGCAGCCGACGTCGCCGCGGCAGGGCTGACTCCGGTGCTGATAGCGGTGGACGACGTCATTACGGCCGGTCTCGGCCTGGGCGATGGGGTGCGCGAGCGGGCCCCGGAGGTTGTAAGCGATTTGCGTAGCCGCGGCATGCGTATTCAGCTGCTCTCCGGTGACCACCCGGAGGTTGCTCGATCCGTGGGCATGCAACTCGGCCTCAAACCGGACGAAATTGAAGGTGGTGTCTCTCCGGAGGACAAGAAGCAGCGCATCCGCCGGCTTCAGAGTCAGGGCCGCACCGTCATGATGGTCGGCGACGGCCTCAATGATGCGCCGGCCCTGGCAGCGGCCGATGTCGGCGTCTCCATCGATGCCGGCAGACGTGATGGCCGATTTGCGGGGGACATCGTGCTCACGCGAACGGATATCGCCGAAGTGCCTGTCCTCCTGGATGGCGGCACCCGCACGCTGCGCACCATATATGGCGCGCTGGGCTTTTCAGTGCTCTACAACCTCGCTGGCGCGGCAGCCGCCGCGACCGGCCTCGTCACCCCATTGGTCGCGGCCATAGCCATGCCCATAAGTTCCCTGGCCGTCGTTCTGGCTGCGGCCCTGCATCGGCCGTTTCGAGGCGCACCTGTCAAACGGAGCCTCAGGTCCGCCACCAACTTCTCAAGGGCCGCCTGACATGAACATCCTCTTCGTGCTCATTCCCCTCGCCATTCTGCTGGCCGGCCTGTTTGTAGCTGCATTCTTCTGGGCGGTACGGGCCGGCCAGTTCGACGACACGGCCACGCCCGCCGTGCGCGTCTTGCTGGAAGACAGGGAACTGCCGGTCAGTGCATCATCGGAGGCGACAGACCGCGCCAGAGCGTAACGAGCGCGAATACCACGACCAGCCAACCTCCAGCACGGGTGACCCACCGGCGGCGCCCGGGGGTAAGCAGGTCTGTGCCGACAGCCACCAGACCGAGCGCCGGAAGCGTGGCAACACCAAACGCAAGCATGCCGACGGCAGCAGGCACAGGTGAACCCTGCTGGGCAGAGGCCAGCAAGGCCGCGTAGACCAGACCACACGGCAGGAATCCGTTGACCAGCCCGAGAAGGAAGGGCCCCCGGATGCGCCCGGCCCCACGCACGCGAGTCAACACGGCACCCATCCAGGCCGTGAGCCGGGACGGCATCGCCCATCTGTCCGGCAGGACACCGGCCGTGGCAAGTCCCATGACTAGTAGCAGGGCCCCCACCAGGAGTGCCAGTGCCTGCTGACCCGGGGCCACCGACATGATGCCGTGACCGATCAGACCGACGATAGCACCCAGCACTCCGTAGGTCAGCGTCTTGCCCAGTGCGTACATGGACCACCACCCGGTACGACGCCCCAGAATTGAGAACCCTCCACACATGCCGAGGCAGTGGGCGCTTCCGAACAGGCCCAACAGAAAGAGGGCAGCAAGATCAGAGGAGGCAGGCAACAGGTGATGTCGTCGTTCTGGCAGTGGAATCTATTCCGGGCGCGCCACGATACTGCGCCCATGCCGGATTATCCGTTCAATCCACACGACGCCCTCGCGCACCTGCGAGCCGCCGACCCCGCCCTCGAGGCCGTCTTTGACGCGGTGGGCCCGTTTTCGATGCGTTATCAGCCGCTCGACAACGTCTTCCACGCCCTGATGCGCTCGATCGTGTACCAGCAGCTGTCCGGTCGAGCCGCAGCGACCATCTTTGCACGGGTCGAGGCGCTGTTCAGCGGAGAACCGACGCCCAAGGCCCTTTCGAGACTTCAGGATGCCGACCTGCGCGGTGCAGGCCTGTCTGGTGCCAAGACGCGCGCGCTGCGATCGCTGGCAGAGCACGTGCTGGACGGCACGGTGCCTGATGCGAGCACACTGCGCGGGATGGAAAACCAGGAAATCCGGGAACGCCTGACCGTGGTTCGGGGGGTCGGCGTCTGGACCGTCAACATGATGCTGATGTTCAGGCTGGGCAGACCGGACATCATGCCTTCCGGCGACCTCGGCATCAGAAAAGGGTTTGCCCGACTGCGCGGCATGGACGACCTGCCTCCTCCAAAGCATCTCGAGGCGGAGACGCAGCACTGGAGTCCCTGGCGCACTGTCGCCTGTTGGTATCTCTGGCGACTGCTGGAAGTAGAGCTTCCAGACTGACGGATCGCTACCCCAGCGCCTTCTGAAACACCAACACGTGCTGCTGTGGGAGGGCATCGAGGTTTTCGATGAACTCAAAGCCGACGGATTCGACCTCTCGACGCGCCTGGGCTTCCGTCATTCGGTGCCTGTCGGCAACCGGGATGGTTGGATCCTCACCCCGGTACTCCACCAGCACCAGACGCCCCCCGGGACGAAGCGCATCCAGCAGGCTGTTCAGCATGTCTTCCGGGTGGGAGAATTCGTGGTAGGACACCACGATGAGCGCAAGATCGATGCTCTCCGGGGGCAGATTGACGCTCCGGACATCGCCAAGCACAGGCTGAACGTTTCTGAAACCCGCCTCCGAGGCCCGGCTCCGGACCGTGTCCAGAAGCGCCGGAGCGAGATCTACTGCAAACACACGCCCATGGGGTACCTCCGGAGCCAGCCGTAGCGCGTAGTAGCCGGTGCCCGCGCCAATATCCGCGACGCGGTCTGCAGGACCGAGCCGCAAGGCGGCAATGAGTCTCGCAGGCATCTCGCGCACGTCCCTGTCCGGTCGGTCGACACCTTCCTGATAGTGCTCGCTTTCCAGTACCTCGGCGATCTCCCTGCCCATAAACGTCTGAGGACCCGCGGCCTGCGCCGTCTCGGCAGGCTGCACCTCATCCCCGCCCGCGCCACACCCGGAGATTAACAAACCGAAAAGCAGAAGTAGTCTGTGCATAACGAGACGGGTTTGGGGGTTGCACCCGAGGAGGATGTCCTCCATCTTCCGGACTGAACCAACGGCACTTCTGCCGTCAGCGGCCCGGGCCGCCTACCCACCAACCCTGGTTTTCGCGCGAATGACCCGATCGGTTTCGGCCGTTCTCATGTTTGTTGTTGTCCTGCCGTTTTCAGCGATGGGGCAGTCGTTTGAGGAAGCGGTCGTAGACATCGGTAATGTTGGACTCACGGTCACCAACGCCGGTTTCTTCGGTCGGGCCAACGTTCGCAATAACCCGAGTGGGCCTCCCTCCTTCGAGTACCCGCTGGATTCCGGGGTCGAACACCTCTTCGAATCGGGACTCTGGATTGGTGCCATCCGCTCGGATGGCATCACCACAGTGCGAACCGGAGCGGTAACGGTATCAAACGGGTATCGCCCTGGCTCCACGGGCTACGAGTTCGCCCAGTCCACGCCGATTTTCAGAAGGTCCCGGCTACCGGAATCGGACGCGTTTGCGAGCGCAGCCATCAGTCACCTGGACTACATGGCAACGTTTGAAGATACCTCGGCAGTTCTGCCCGGGACTTCCATCCAGATGCCCGATCCCCAGGGCCAACTGGGTGCCGAGGTGTCCATGATCAGTCACGCGTGGAATTTCCCCTTCACGGAGTACTTCGTGCTAGTGAATTTCGACATCGTGAACATCAGCGATGTGGCGTGGGACTCGGTGTACGTGGGTCTCTACCACGACCTGGTCGTCCGCAACATCAATACCACCACGGAAACGGGCGGCGCGTTCTTCAACAAGGGTGGATTGGGGTATCTGGACAGCCTGACGACCTCCTACGCGTTCAATGCGGGAGGCACGGAAGAAACCGTCAATACCTACGGGGCGATCGGATTCCTTGGAGCCGAATGGAAGGATCCGCGCACCGGCCAGCGCCGGTTCTTCCACCCCAGTTTGGGTGACGAGTACGAGGCCGATGGCTACTCCAGACCGGCCGTGAACCCAAGGTGGTGGCTGTTCAGTGGCGGAACGGACGTGTTTACCCGCCCTGCTTCGGACCAGGACAAGTACGACAGGATGTCGACGCCCTATCCGGATCCGCGAAGCTTCCAGTCCGACGACGAATACCAGACAGCCCTGGTCGCCTGGCGAAACCGCCTTCGCACGGACGGACAAAGCGCCACGGGCAACTGGATCGGTCTGACCCCGTCCGGGCCTTACCCCACAGTGCTCCCGGGAGACACGTTGACCGTGTCATTTTCGTTTGTCGGCGCGCTCAAACCTGACGAATACCAGGGACAGGGCGGAAAACCCGTCGACACCGAGGACAGTCGCCGCATTCTGATCGGCAACCTGGAGTGGGCACGACGGACGTATGCCGGCGAGGATACCAATTACAACGGCCGACTCGACCTGGGCGAGGATGTGAACGCCAACGGCCGTCTGGACCGTTACCTCATTCCGGAGCCACCGTCCTCACCGCGCCTGCGGGTTGAGTTCGAGACAGAAACCGACGCTGCCACCGGACAGCAGGATTCCCGGGTGGTTCTGTACTGGGATCGATCGGCGGAAGAGTTCGTGGACCCCGTGACGGGTATCCGGGATTTCGAGGGATACCGCATCTATCGCACGAATCCGGGCGATGACCGTGGAGGAAATATCCTGGATCGCGCCAGCCTCGTGGCGCAGTTCGACCTCGAGGGCAACCGCGCGGGTTTCAACAACGGCTTCCGGGAAGTGGCGCTGAGTTCGCCGGTCACGTTCGAGGGCGACCCGAATGAGTACTGGTACCGGTTTGAGGTGGACAACCTGCTCAACGGATGGCAATACCTGTTTACGCTCACCGCCTTTGACACCGGGGATGAGGAAGCCGGACTTCCGTCGTTCGAGTCCTCCCGCGTCGCAAACGCCACGCGAGTATTCCCGGGCACGCCCAGTTCCGATGGATCGCTCTCGGTGGGTGTCTACCCGAATCCTTACCGCGCCAATGCGGCCTGGGACGGCGGCACCAACCGGACCCGCCGCCTGAACTTCTACAACCTGCCGCCGCGCGCCGAGATCAGGGTGTACACCCTGGCTGGAGAGATCGTGAAGGAAATGCTGCACGAGGCAGATTCCTACATCGGCGACATCCGCTGGTACGACCAGTTCAGCGCCGAAAACCGACGTCTTCCGGGAGGTGAACACTCCTGGGACATCCTATCCGAGAACTCGCTCAACATCGCTGGAGGGTTGTACCTCTACACGGTGAAGGATCTGGATACTGGTGATATCCAGCGTGGCAAGTTCGTGATTATCAAGTAGCCCAAAGCACCCACCCTCACATCGCCATGGTACAGAGAGTTACAGCGCTGTTGACACTCCTGGCATTTGTCGTCCTGCCCGCGTTGGGTCAGACGACGGTGCGAGACATCAACGCGATTTCGCAAGACAACATCAATCAGCTAGAGGCGGCCGGCGCAAGCCTGGATCCAGGCTCTATCGCCGGGTTGATTTACGCCAACCCCACCGTCGGTACCGAGGTGACCATCCGGGCGGTGGTCATGACCGACCCGTTCAGTTCGGGACTTGCCAACGTCGGAGACGGCGGCCCCAACCGAATCCACGTTTACGTCCGTGATGTGAATGCGGCTACGATGGGCAACGAGGGCATGGGTATCCAGCTCGTGGACGGCAACTATCAGACCTCCGGGTTGATCAACACCACCATCGGCGACGTGATCGACGTTACGGGTGAGGTGTCTCCGTTCGGCACCTCGATGCAGTTGGCCCCGACCACGGTCACGCTGCTGGGCTCGTACACCGACCAGAACCTGGATGCTTCCATTCTCGATCCGGTGACCGTCACCACGGCCGACATGAACAAGGCCCTTGACGACGGCGTCCAGGTGAACTGGAGCAACCTCGCCGACCTGAACGGTCAGTATGTACGTCTGGAGGGGGCCACGGTGACCATCCGGGACATCTCCACCGACCGTCCGAACTGGCTGGTCTCATCCGATGGGGGCACGACGCTCGCTTCGTTCTACGACATGTCCCTGCGCTACCGGAATGACCGCAGCGACTATCCCAGTGGCTGGAATACGCTCGACAATGACTTCGTGCCGCCTCCGGCCGGAGCCACGGTCAACGTGCAGGGTTTTGTCGTCTTCCAGGGCGATGACCCGTTCAACCGCGCGATTCCGCAGGGCTCCGAGGCTCTGCTGAACTTCGTGCCGTTTGCCGATTCCGACCTCGAGATTACTGAGAGCCCGCCGGCCGTTTCGAACCTGTCCCGCCCCGATCGTGTGCCAACGACCAGCGGCGTGGTCATCTCTGCCGATGTGGCCGTCGACCAGTCCCGTACCCTCACATCGGTCGAGCTCGTGTACACCACGTCCGACAACGCCACCGAACGCACGGTCGCAGGTGCGCTCCAGTCCGGGAATACCTACATCTTCCCGCTTCCGGCCCAGGCCGACGGCGTGTTCATCACCTACTGGGTGCGCGCAACCGACAACACCGGCGCCACGTCCCCGGTTCAGGAGCCCATTGCAAGCACACGGTTCCTGACGAACGGCATCACGCAGGTCTCGCACATTCAGCAGACCGCCGATGGGGGCCCCGGGGACAGCCCGTTCACCGGTCTGACCACTGATATGGACCTCACCGTCACGGTGATGACCCAGACCTCGGTGTCCGGCATCCTCGCGGTGCAGGATGACACGGGCGCATGGGGCGGCATCTTCATTCGGGGAGCTTCGGAGACCGACGGGCTGAACGAAGGCGATGTCATCAACATCACCAACGCCCAGATCGAAGAGCGCTTTGGCCTGACCCGCCTGCGGGATCTCACGTTCACCGTGACATCGACCGGCGGAACGGCGCTCGGCGCATCGGTCATCACCACCTCCGCTCTGCAGGATGCATCTGTGGCTGAGGCCTATGAAGGCATGATGGTCCGCTTCGAGGGCATCGAAATCGGCACCAACCAGGCCGACGGTTCCCGGGACTTCGGCGAGTTCACCGTGACTGACGTCGGCGCGGACGCAGAAGTCCGGGTGGACGACGACTCCGACGCCTTCCCCGAAACCTTCAACGACGGCCTCCGGGCCGGCCAGCGCTTTGCCGCGATCAGCGGTACCTGGGGGTACAGCTTCGGCAACTACAAGCTCTGGCCTGAGTCTCCGGACGCGCTGGAAGAGGTTGTGATCGGCTTCTCGGTTCGTGACATCAATGCCATTTCCCAGGACAATATCACGGCCCTGGAATCGGCTGGTGCTTCCCTCGACCCGGGATCCATCGCAGGTCTGATTTACTCGAACGCTACGGTTGGCACGGAAGTGACCTTCCGGGCTGTCGTGATGACAGACCCGCTCAGTTCCGGCCTCGCCAACGTGGGTGATGGTGGTCCGAACCGCATCCACGTCTATGTGCGTGACGTCAATGCGGACGCGGCCGGACCCGATGGAATGGGCATCCAGCTTGTCGACGGCAACTACCAGACCTCCGGGCTGATCAATACCACCATCGGCGACGTGATCGAGGTGACGGGCGAAGTGTCTCCGTTCGGAACGTCCATGCAGCTGGCGCCCACGACGGTGACATTGCTTGGCTCCTACACGGACCAGAACCTGGACGCCAGCATCCTGAACCCGGTCGTGGTTACGTCTGCGGACATCAACAAAGCCGTCGATGCCGGAGTGCAGCCCAACTGGAGCAATCTCCCGAGCATGAACGGGCAGTTCGTGCGGTTTGAGGACGCGACCGTCATTGCGCGTGATATCTCGACCGACCGTCCGAACTGGTTGATCTCCACTGACGGCGGCGCGACGGTTGTGAGCTTCTACGACATGTCGCTCCGGTACCGGAATGACCGCTCAGACTACCCCGACGGCTGGAATACGCTCGACGACGACTTCGTGCCGCCGCCGCCGGGATCTCGGGTAAACGTGCAGGGATTCGTCGTCTTCCAGGGCGATGACCCGTTCAATCGCGGTATTCCCGAGGGCTCCGAGACCATCCTCAACTTCGTTCCCTTCGCGGACGCGGATGTCGAGATCACGCAGTCGCCGCCGCTGGTGACCGGACTGACCAAACCCGACTTCGTGCCGGGCGCGGACCCGATCACTGTGACTGCCAGCGTTGCTGCCGACCCGAGTCGCTCGCTCGACACGGTCGAACTGGTGTACATCACCTCCGACAATGCTGCCGAGCAGACCACTCCGGGTACCGACAACGGGGACGGCACTTTCAGCTTCACCATCCCGGCCCAGGTGGACGAGGTATTCGTCGTGTATTACGTGCGGGCGACCGACAACACGGGTGCCTCCTCCGTTGAGTTCGAGCCCTCCGATTCCTACCGAGTGCTCGCAAACGGCATCACCCGGATCTCCCACGTGCAGCAGACTCCGGATGGCGGCCCCGGCAACTCGCCATTCGTGGGAATCACCGCGGACATGAACATCACGGCAACCGTCGTGACGGACCCGGGCACCTCCGGCCTGACCGCCATCCAGGATGACTCCGGTCTCGGCGCCTGGTCCGGTGTTGTTCTGCGCGGGTCTTCCGCGACCGACGCACTGCTTCGGGGCGACGTGATCCAGATCACGAACGCGCTCATCGAGGAGAGATTCGGTCTCACCCGACTGAGTGATCTGACGTTTGAGGTCGTGTCCACCGGTGGCGCATCGCTCGACTACAAGGTCGTCTCGACGGAGGCCCTGCAGGATGCCTCGATTGCTGAAGCCCACGAGGGCATGATGCTGCGCTTTGAGGGCGTCGAGGTGGGCACCCCGCAGGCCGACGGTTCAAGAGACTTCGGCGAGTTCACGGTCGGTACCATTGGCACGGGCGCCTACGTGCGCGTGGACGATGCTTCGGACCAGATCTCCGAGGAGTTCAACGACGGCCTGGCAGAGGGTCAGACCTTTGCCTTCATCCAGGGGCTGTGGTCCTATACGTTCAGCAACTACAAGCTGATGCCGGAGACCATGGACGACATCGGCATGGGCGGTCTGTCCAACGAAGCCGACGGTTTGCCGGTCGACTTCGAGCTGCACGCCAACTACCCGAACCCCTTCAACCCGGCGACAACCATCCGGTACGACGTGGCCGCGACCGAAATGGTCAGGCTGGAGGTGTTCGACGTGCTGGGCCGTCGCGTGTCGACGCTCGTGAACAACCAGCAGACCCCCGGCAAGTACACGGTGGACTTCAACGCACGTGACCTTGCGTCCGGCGTGTACGTCTACCGCCTCGAGGCCGGATCGCGTGTGTTTACACGCACCATGCTCCTGCTCAAGTAAGCGAAACCGGCATCCGGGGAGGGCGCCCAGCGCCCTCCCCGAAATGCCGTTCCCTGCAGTTCTTGCGACTTCGCACCTTCATCATCTCAGCCGTTGTCGCGGCGGCCTTTCTGGCCGCCTGCGACACCGGCTTCGAGGGTGAGCGCTTTGACCCGCGCACACCCGACACCGAACTGGCCGTCAGAGACACCTCGCTGGTCGACAACCTGGCGGGCAATATCCGCCTGACCAGCACCGTGCTGGTGTCCTGGAGCGGCACCGATCCGGACGGCTTCGTCTCCGGCTTCGAAGTCCGCTTCTTTGGCACGACAGAGCCGGCAACCGGTGAATGGACCTTTACCACATCGAACGATTCGCTGGTTCTGCTGCCCATCCCACGGGGTGAGCGCATCGCCGATGTGGTGTTCGAGGTCCGGGCCATCGACAACGAGGGACTTGTCGACCCGACGCCAGCCCGGACCGTCTTCCCGATTCAGAACTCACCTCCCACGATCCGACTGGGACAATTCGAGCTTCCGCCGGACACGACGTTTCCACTCGTCTCCTTCTCCTGGCGGGCGGACGACCCGGAGGGGTTGGCCAACCTGAGTCGCATCGAAATCAGCCTGAACGACTCCACGACGTACGTGCCGCTGGAGCCGGACGTTGATTTCGTGACCCTCGTCGGCCCTACCGACGTTTCCGGAGGCCTTGCCACGGACGCGGAGGTGTTTACCGGACGCGGATTCTTCCGTTCAGGACAGACCGTTCCGGGAATGCGCCTGAACGAGGAGAACACGTTCTATCTCCGGGCTGTCGACCAGACCGACACCACCAGCGTCATCGAACGCTATACGTGGTACGTCAAGGCCCAGACTTCCGATGTGCTCTTCGTAAACGACTATCGAAAGTCGACGAACCCGCGCATGGCGACCTACCACCTGGGCGTGCTGCAGGACTACCTGCCGGCCGGCCGGGAAGTAGACGTGTGGGATCTGACGCGACCGTTCACAACGGGGTCGGCCGGCGGTACTCCGCGGTCCGAATCCCTCCCCGCCCTAGCGGACCCGACGCTGGCCCAGACGCTGGCCCGGTGGAACTACATCTATTGGCTGTCCACCTCGACGACAGACCGGATCAGCACCAACAACCTGCCGTTTGCCGCGGCATCGATGGACACGTTCTTCGACAACGGCGGCAAACTCATGGTGCACTCCCCCGTCTCCCTGCCCATCGAGTCCGACGAAGCCGAGGTCAATCCGGCCATCTTCCTGATGCCCATCACGGAGCTGATCACGTTCCCCGACAGTCTTCGCCCGTCCCTGCGCCTGGCGTTCAATGCGCCGCTGACCCCCACGGGGACCCTGCCGGGCGTTTCGGAGCCCATGCCGCCCCTGAAGTCCTCCGGATTCCAGATCAATACACTCCCCTACGTCGCGACCGGAGCCAATGTGATTCCGCTCTACGATGCGCGCTACCGGTACGTGACCCGTCAGGGCAGTCGCCAGGGTACGTGGACAGGACCGTCCACCGTGGCCTCGATCAGTGGTGACCGCCGTGTCGGACTGTTTGCGATCCCGTTGATCAATGAGCAAACCGGTGCCGACCTGCTCGTCGGCGAAAACGGCGATCCGACCGCACCCGTCCGAGCGGTGCACCTGATGCTAGAAAGCCTGGGCTTCCCACGATGAATCGAAGCTGCCTGATACTCTCGATGCTCCTGTTGGGGAGCGGCCTCGTACCGCAGGCATTTGCCCAGGGTACGATTGCCGGACGGATCACGGACTCGTCGTCCGGAGAGTCTCTGATCGGCGTCAACGTGATCGTGGTGGGCACCAGCTTCGGGGCCGCCTCCGATATCGACGGCAACTACTCCATCCCGTCGATGCGCGCCGGCGAATACTCGGTGCGCGTCTCCTACATCGGGTTCGAAACCCTGCTCTTCACGGGCATCGTCGTACGCGACGGGCAAACGACCCGCCTCGACGTGCAGTTGGAAGAGGCCGTCCTCTCCACCGACGACGAAATTGTGGTGGTCGGTGATCGGCCGCTGGTCGACGTCGAGAACTCCTCCAGCACGCTCTCCATCAGCCGCGAGGAGCTGGAGGTGGCGCCTCTGCGCGATGTGCAATCTGCAGTTGCCACCCAGGTCGGCATCATCCAGGACCCAACGGGCCTCTACATTCGCGGCGGGCGCGCCGACGAGACCGGCTTCATTGTGGACGGTGTGTCCGCCAAGGATCCCCTGGCCGGCACCGGATTCGGCCTGGACATCGGATCCAACGCGTTCTCGGAAATTGAGGTGACGACCGGAGGCCTCGGAGCCGAATTCGGAGATGTGACTTCGGGGGTCGTTGCCGTCACCACCCAGGACGGGACGGACGAATTCGCCGGCTTCTTTAGCCACAAGCGGGACGGACTCGGCTTCAATGAGGATGCCCCCTCCAATTTTGCGGAGTCCATCTACGAGTTCAATCTCAGCGGTCCCGTCGTGAAGGGCAAACTGCGCTTCTTCGCATCCGGACAGGTTCAGCTCTCGGACGGGTTCACGCGCCAGGTGGCTACGCCCGAGCAGGTGCGCTCTTCGCTGATCCAGAATACGTTCTTCAGCCCGCGCACGGGCAACCGGTGGAACGGCATCAGTAAGCTAACCTATGACGTGAAGCCGGGCATGAAGGTGCAGACCTCGTACCAGCGTTCGCTCACGGTCAACCAGAACACCCGCATGCTGCAGGTGACGGGCAACGAAGCCATCGTTCAGCCCGGATTCCAGTACGCCTTCATTCTTCAGCCTGACAACGGGAATACGTACGCGCACGACAACATCATTTCGTACGTGAAGTGGTCGCATGTGCTGAACGACCGCTCGTTCTATGACGTGCAGCTGTCGCGGCTGTTCACCCGCCTGCGGGCAGATGCGAACGGACGGGACTGGCGACCGCAGAACGTGGACACCGAACTGGACCCGACGTCCATCGTGCCCTTCCCCGCGAATGTGTTCGTCGATGCAGACGGCGAACCGCTGGACCCGAACGCCCTGTTTGTGCTGCCCGGCCCCGGGCTGATCAACAATGGCGGTATTGCGACCCGCTTCCACGACCATTTTGCCGAGGAAGTCACCGCCCGAATGACCTATACCCTCTTCAGTGAGGACAAGAACAACCGCACCACGGCTGGCCTGGAACTGAAGTTCAACGACTACCAGTGGATTGACGTCATCCGCCCGTGGGTCGGGGCTCCCATCGGCACATCCGAGGGCACGAGCACGGACCGCCTGGGCGAGAGCTCCGACATCTGGCGGGTGAAGCCACGGCGTGGTGCACTGTTCGGCACACACCAGGTTCGCTATCGCGGCCTCATCGCCAATCTGGGCGCTCGGCTGGAGTACTGGTCACCGGGCCGGTATGTGGACGATCTCATGGACGATGAGCGCGCGCCCATCCTGCCCTCGGTTCGGGAAGCCTACGACAGCGCGACAATCGGTTTTTTGGGTCTGCGCACCAAATTCCGGCTCCTGCCGAAGGTCAGAGTGTCCTTCCCGATCCAGGAAAACCGTGTCCTGTTCTTCAACTACGGCCACTCAACGCGCATCCCCCACCCGACATTTGTCTACACCGGCCTGGATCCCTTCTTCCAGGACCGCTCCTTCTTCGCCGATCTGGGCAATCCCAATCTGGATCCGGAGGTAGACATCAGCTACGAGCTGGGATTGCGCACGCAGTTTTCCAGCAACGACGCTCTGAACCTGACGGCCTTCTGGCGGGACAAATTCGACTTCATTACCGTCGAGAACGTGGTCGTTCCCGATCCGACCGGCCGCGAGGTCTCGAGGGCATTCCGGGTGAACGGAGACTTCGCGCGCGTACGCGGCGTCGAGGCCAGCTATCTGAAGCGCATCGGTGACTGGTTCCAGGGACGTGTTTCGGGGTCATTTTCCCGCGCTACAGGTCTGAGTTCGACCAATAACGACGCGCTGAGCCAATTCCTGGCCAACGGCGACATTGACAACACCTTCGAGACGCCCCTGGCCTGGGACCGGCCCCTGGACCTGAAGGCCTCGGTGACGTTTTCCCGGTTCCGAGACCGGCCGGCCTTCGGTATCCCCGGTCTGAACAACTTCAGGGCCTACCTGTCCACCACGTTCCGCAGCGGACAGCGCTACACGCCGGTCATCTTCCGAGGAAACGAAATCAACCCGTTCAGTGGCGAGCAGGATTGGCGACCCGTCTACGAACAGGACTCGGATCCCAGCGCGCGATTCGAGAACATCGGCAAATCCTGGTGGTGGTTCGACATGAACATCCAGCGCACGGTCAATATCGCCGGCACCGACCTCGCGCTTAGCCTGGAGATCACCAACGTCTTCAATCAGAAGAACTCGGTCATCGTCAACCCTGTGACCGGCGAAGCCTACCCGGAAGTGCCCGAAGGCACCGATTTCGTATCCCTGCGGGACAACCCCGCCTACGACGTCTCCACAGGCACGCGTGACCCCCGCTACGAGGATCCCAACAGCAGCGGACTGCCGCCGTTCAACCCCGCGCGCTTCATGGCACAGCGCCACATCATGCTGGGGGCATCGTTCCGCTTCTGATGAGAATGCCCTTCTGCATACGCCGCGGCGCTCGCAGAGCATCCTCAGGGACGCTCATCGCCGCCCTTCTGCTGCTGACGCTTGCCGCAAGCGTCGCCCCTGCCCCGGCAGGTGCCCAGATCCTCCCGTCCCTCGGCGGCGAGCGAGCCGGCACCTCCGGATTCCAGTTTCTGAAGATTCCGGTCGACCCCCGTGGCGCCGCTCTGGGTCAGACCGCCGTGGCCACGGCCAAAGACGCGGGGGCGATCTTCTGGAACCCGGCCCTGGGCGCCCAACTGGACGGATTGCACGTTTCCCTGCAGCGCGCTTCCTACTTCGTCGACATCCAGATGGCCGGAGCGTCCGCCGTCTACCGACTGCCCGGCAGCAGCTTCTCCCTGGGCTTCGGCGTGCAGACGCTGGACTCTGGGGCCATGGATGTCACCACGGAGTTCCAGCCGTTCGGCACGGGCGAGACCTTCGCCCTCAGAGACCTTGCGCTGGGGCTGACGGCTTCTCAGCGCCTGACTGATCTCTTCAGTTATGGAATCACTGCCAAGTACGTGCGGGAGTCCGTCGCCGGTCTGACCAACTCGACGTACGTGTTCGACCTCGGAGTCTTTTATCGCGTCGGTGCCACCGGCGCCCAGATGGGAGTCGCAGTGCGCAACTTCGGGCTGGACGGCACCCCCAGCGGCGAGCTTGAGCGCACGATCATCGGAGACACGCCGACGACACTCGAGACGGACTTCGAACGGACCACGCCGCCGACAACCTTTATGCTGGGGCTCGCCTACGATGTGCTCCGCAACTCATCCGAACACGCCGCGACCATTTCTGCGCAGCTCAACAACCCCGCGGACAACGCCGAGACCTGGAACATGGGCATCGAATACGGATGGCAGTCGACCCTGTGGCTGCGCGCCGGATTTCGGCTGGGCGTCGAGGAGGCCACCGCACCAAGCCTTGGAGCGGGCCTTGCCATCCCGGGCATCACTCCCGCTCTGCGCGCGGACTATGGATTCAATCGACTCGAGCGCCTGGGCAACGTGCACCGCCTGGGACTGAATATCTCTCTGTGACCCTGTCCGTGAAGTCCACCTCCCTCATCGCCCCTCTCCTGCTGACCGGCCTGCTGCTGGGCTGTGACGACATCTTCGGTTCGAAGAGTGATCCGGTGACGGACGAAATCTTCGAGGCCGGACGCCAGGAGCCCGGTCTCATTTCCGAGGTCGAGTACGTGCCGCTCTTCCCGTTCTTCGAAGTGGGGGCTGACGGTGCGCCTTTCGATGCGCCTCAGGACGTATACGTGGGCTACGACGAGTTCATCTACGTGGTCGACGGAAGAGGCCTGCACGTTCTGGACCTGTCCGGCCGCCCCGCGCTGTTTCTGGACATTCCGCAGGGGGCCACGTCGGTCGTTCAGGACCGCAAGCTGGATGTCTATGTGACAGCCAGACGCGATACCCTGCTCAACGGCCAGACATGGAGCCTGCCGGTGGTGTTGCACTACGCCGGCCTGACCACCGGCTCGCCCCGTCTCTCCAACATTATCTGGCATCCGTTCGACGACGACTCCAGAAAGTTCAATCGCCCGGATCCCATCGAGACGGACGAGGAAGTCGAGTTCACCGGCGTCGGGGTGCTGAACAACAACCGCATCTACGTCTCCCGTCGGGGGCCGATCAACGACAGGACTTCCATCATTCTGCCCCACAACGGCATCCTGGAATTCACGGTCGAGGGCCAGAACGTGCAGGCCATCGGCGTGCTGGACCCCAACCGGGAGAGCTTGCGCAGCGCCATCTTTCCGACGGACGTGACCACGTTCGTGCATCCTCCGCAGCGCAATTTTTTCGGCTCTCCGGATGAGAACAAGGAATTGATTCTCGCGCAGTCATCCGATCCTGACGGGCCGCTTGGCCCGAAGCCGGCGGGAGCTCCGATCCGGTTTGCCGTGCTGAGCATCATCACCGTGCTCACCTCCGACGGCCTCGAGTATCGCCCGGACACCGACAAACTCACCATCACGGCCAACGACCAGGCAGGAGATGGATTCCTGTATGACGAATTCCGGTTCTCGCATCCGTCGGACCTGATGTTCGCCGCTGACGGCTCCAACTACCTGTTTGTCCTGGACGCCGCCAAGGACAGTCTCTTCACGTTTACCGCTGCGGGCGTCGAGGGCGTGGCCCCGCCGCCGGGTGCGCGGTCTTCGAAACCCGTCGTCGTTTCCTTCGGCGGCACCGGCGACGGCTCCCGGCAGTTCCGGAATCCGCAGGGCGTCGGCTACTTCAACCGCATCGTGTACGTCGCGGACACCGGCAACAATCGCCTGTCGCGCTTTCGGCTGAACACCGACTTCGAGTAGACCATCATCGGCTGCGATCTCTCAAGCCGACGTTACATCTCCGGCCGGCGCAACCTCTTTTTCGTGGATCGCCCTTCGAACGCCTTCGTTGCACGCGCCATGATCAGAACCTCGACGCTCCTCCTCGTTTTTGCGGTCGCTGCCGGACTTGCTTCTGCCCAGACCGTGACCCGAAAAGGCTCGGTCTCTACGCTGGACGTGGCGACCTGGAACGTAGAGCAATTCCAGACGGCAGACCCGCAGATGGCCAACGTCGTCTCCGTAATGCAGCAATCCGGAATCGATCTCTGGGCGCTGCAGGAAGTCACGGCGCCGTCCGTCATCACCGAGCTGCTCGCGCGACTTGGAAACGACTGGGATGCCCGCGTTTCGACGACAACCAATCTGTACACCGCATTTGTCTACAGAAAGGATGTAATCAGCGTGCGCACGGCGCGCCCGATGTTCAGCAATTCTGACTTCGACTACGAGTACGCAGGTCGACGCCCGTACGTCATGGAGGCCAACGTCACACTGCCTGACACCACGCTGCAGGTGATGTTCGTGACGCTTCACATGAAGTGCTGCTCCGATACCACGTCTTGGCAGCGGCGCAAGGACGCCGCGACGGCGCTCAAGAACAGGCTGGACTTCCTGCATGCGAGTGACGAAGTGATGGTGCTCGGCGACTGGAACGATGAGACCGACCGCTCCATCACCTTTGGTCGGGATACGCCTTTCCGCTCGCTGGTCGACGATCCGGACTACCAGTTCTTGCTTCCGGACAACGTGCCGACGTTCTGCGGAAACAGTTCGAGCTGTACCTCCGGCTCGACCATCGACAATGTGATGATCTCCGATGAGCTCTACGCCGATCTGGTCCCCGGTTCGACGGATCGCTTCGACGAGTTGCTGCAGGAGCTATCCCAGTACAGCCGCACCTCCGACCACCTCCCGGTGTTCGCACGCTTCAGCTTTTCGACGCCAACCGGCACGGAACTGCCCAGCCGTGCTCCCGAGCTCGAGCTGTGGCCACTACCTGCGACGGGTCAGGTCTGGCTGAACCTTGATATACCTGCACGGGTGGTCGTCACAGATCTGCTGGGCCGGGTGGTGCTGGAGCGAGAGGCTCACATGCCGGGGCGCATGTCGATCGATGTCTCGCAGCTCAGCACCGGGGTCTATGCCGTGAGCGTCTTGTCGGAGAACGGTGCCCGCAAGCGGCTGATGCCCCTCAAATGACGCCGGCCGGGCGGCCGAACTGCTGAGACAAGGAAAAGCCCCGCGTCCAGCTGGACACGGGGCTTCTGGCAAATTCCTGGCGTGGATCCCTAGTTGTCGGTGGTGCGCTGGCCGTACTCGAACCAGAGCAGCATGCCGTCCATGGTTTTGCCAAAGGGATACCCCGCCTCACGATAGTCCTCGAGTGCTGTTCGGCAGAAGCCTGCGATGACGTGCCGCATTTTGGGCGTGCTCGTGCGACGAATCAGGCTCTTGGACTCGAAATTGAGGTCGCGCATGGTGCCAGAATCACGTTGAGGTGGGTCGTCCAGTGTTGCGTTGATTATCGACGCAGCCCACATCGACTAAAGCCGGTCGACCGCCACTCTCACAATTCTGGCAGGGGCTCAGTCCTCAAGACCGAAATAGCGAGCCACGGCATCATAGTCCGTCAGGTCGATCCCTGCCTTGAAGGCCGGAAATCCGTCTATGATCACCGCTTTCATTTCGCGGTCCGGCAGATTGGCCAAATTGGCCGACGGCGACTCGTAGAACACCTCCAGGAAACCGACCTCGTAACCGAAATTGAACGAGACGGGATTGCCTCCCGGCGTGTAGAACGTGTAGGGCATGGCGGTCCACGTGCCCTGATCGCGGAAGAAGAGCAGCACAGCGCCTTCGTCCACCACGTTCACGGTGATGTCGTCGACATCGTACTGTACCGAGGCGACGTCTCCATTGAACGCAGCATCTGCCAGCAAGAAGTCAAAGTTCAACGTGAACACGTTGGCGTTTCCGGCAGGGCCCGGGG
Source organism: Rhodothermales bacterium (assembly GCA_017643395.1). NCBI lineage: Bacteria > Pseudomonadati > Rhodothermota > Rhodothermia > Rhodothermales > Rhodothermales bacterium. The sequence continues at coordinate 168,843 of JAEPNP010000006.1, forward strand.
GGCCGGTCGGTCCGGGAGGGCCGACAGACTCTTCAAAGACGCAGCCCGAGAAGGCCACGGCGAGTGCCAGGAGGGCGGGAATGGTACGGAATGCTTTCATGATCGTTCGGGTTGGGTCTGTAACAGCTCTCTTCCGATGTGACCAGCGCCTGTGCAAAGCGCGCGCCCGTATCGACATGAAGAGCCCATCGCCCGAAAACGGCGGAAACAGCGGAAAAGCCGTCCATATGGCGTCCACAAATATGGACAGTCGGCGGCCTCTATCTTACTCCGCAATTAACGCCGGTCCTGCGGGTTCAACCTGTAGTTTCCGGGCGAGCAGTTCTATTCCTTACCTGTGTTCCCCCTATGACGCATGCGGTCATCATGGCCGGTGGGATTGGATCCCGATTCTGGCCAAGAAGCCGAAAAGCGCGACCGAAACAGTTTCTGAATGTCTTCGGAGAGGCGACGCTGATCCAGAACACCGTCGCCCGCCTTCAGGGGGTCGTCGAGCCAGAGCACTCGTATGTCGTCACCAATGCACGCTACGTCGAGACGACCGCCGAGCAGTTGCCGTCGCTTCCCGCCGAGAACATCCTGGCGGAACCGCTCAGCAAGAACACGGCCCCGTGCATTCTCTATTCGGCGATGAAGCTGGCAGCGCGGGACCCCGACGCAACCATGGTGGTCCTGCCGGCAGACCATGTCATCACGAACGTGGCCCGGTTCCAGGAGGTGTTGCGGGTTGCCATAGATGCAGCGCAGGAAAACGGGGCTCTGGTGACCATCGGTATCGAGCCCACCCACCCTGCCACCGGATACGGATACATCCAGTTCGAGGCCTCCGATTCGGAGGCCCTGGAGGCCCATCGTGTGCGCACGTTCGCCGAAAAGCCGGATATGGCTACCGCAGAGCGCTTCCTGGACTCGGGCGATTTCCTGTGGAACTCCGGCATGTTTGTCTGGCGCGCACAGACCATCATTGACGCGATCGAGCGCCTGATGCCGGATCTCGCCGAGGCCTTCTCCCCGGTCGATGGGGTGATCGACACGCCGGAAGAGTCGGCCGCCCTGGTGCGCGCCTTCTCCTCGTGCAAGAGCATCTCCATCGACTACGGGGTGATGGAGCGGGCTGAGAAAGTCTATGTGGTGCCCGGCACGTTCGGCTGGAGCGACGTCGGGGACTGGAGGGCCGTGTATGACCTCAGCCCCAAGGACAAGCATGGAAATGCCATCACCGGGCAGGCGGTCATGCACTCTTCCAGCCGGTGTCTGGTGTCCTCTGACGACCGCCTCATTGTGCTGGTCGGCATGCACGACGCCATGGTCATCGACACCGGGGACGCCGTGCTGGTTTGCAACCGCGACAACGCGCAGCAGGTGAAGGCGGTCGTCGACTACCTGGACTCGCACCAGCTGGGAGAACACGTCTAGACCCCGGCAGGAGCGCCGGCCCGCCCCTCCCGCAGTAGGGGTTCAACTGCGCGTTCGTCCATGTTCGGGTCCTAGGATGCGCCGGCACATATGTGCAGGGCTGGGGAGGGCCGTTTGTTCACGCTCGCTTAACAGGAAGGGCGCATCTCGTCAAAGATGCTGACGTATCGGTCGCGATCTGACTGGCCGGTCACCTTACGACTTCCAAGCCGGCCGTCCCCCTTTCCCTTGATCCGACCCGCCTCTTCCGAGACCGCCGCCGGTCTCGCTTCATCCTCACCCGTTGCCAGCCGACGCGAGCGCGAGCGACTGGCCAGACGTACCGAAATTCTCGTCGCAGCACGTTCTGTGTTTGCGGAGAAAGGATTTGGTGGGGCGACCCTGGATGAAGTCGCGTTGCGCGCGGAGCTGGGCAAAGGCACGCTCTACAACTACTTCCCCGACGGCAAGGACGAGCTTCTCTTCGCCATCTTCGAGGAGATCTATGACGACCTCACCGCGATCATCGAGCGCTCCTTCCCGGAGACCGACCCGGAAACCTGGCGCCGCAGTGCGCGCGCAAGGTTTCGGGGCTTCATCACGCGGTGCTTCGAATACTTCGAAGAGCGGGAAAACCTGTTTCTGATTCTGGCCCGCGAGGCACATCGCATGTGCCTTTCGGACGACCCGCAGAAGCTCGACTTCTTCCTGGGCCAGCGGCACCGGGTTACGACTGCCCTTTCCGGCCACGTGCAGCGAGCCATCGAGCTTGGTGCCATGCGCCCGTTTCCGCCGCACGCGGTGGCCGACATGCTTTTCGGCAACATCAATGGCCTGCAGATGCATCGGGCGCTCGAACGTGCCCATACGGGTCAGGCCAAGCCCTCCGGTGGTGCAGAAGCCGCCGGCGATTTCCTATCGACGTTCCTTTTTGACGGACTTCTGATTCCGCAGGAGTGACCATGAATCGACTACCCTTGCCCCCCCTACTGATCGCCCTGGTGACGGTCGCGATGACGCTTCTGCCCCACCCGGCACAGGCGCAGACGGACGGCCCTGTGACGCTTACGATGGACGAGGCGATCCAGATTGCCCGGGTGAACAACAATGTCATCCGCAATCTCCAGCTGGAGGAAGAGAACGCCAGCGCCCTGGTGAACGAAGGGTGGGCTCAGCTTTTCCCGCAGGTCTCGCTGTCATCGTCGTACACGCGAAACGTGCGCTCGGCCAACCCCTTCTCCGGATCGTCTGCAGGCAGCTTCTTTCAGTCCCTCGGGTTTATCGACTGGCTGGCGTTCAACGAGCAGGCCCGAACTGACGGAAGCGCAGAGACTCAGCCGATCTCGGTTGAGGAGTTCTTCCTGAGGCAGCAGGCAGGCCTGGAAGCTGCGGGAATAGTACGGGACAACTCCGACAACCCGTTTGCGGTACCGACCCAGTACGCAAACAGTCTGTCAATCACGCAGAAGATCTTCGACCCTCGCGCCGTGCTCGGCGCAGCCGGAGCTTCCCGGTGGCTGAAACCGCTGAACTCGGCGGCCCTCGAGCGGCAGGAGCAGGTTGTCGTGAATGACGTCAAGGCCGCCTTTCTCGGCGCTCTTCTGGCGCAGGAACAGACTCGTGTGATGGACCTCAGTGTGCGACGCTCACGCGCCACGACCTCCGAAGTCGCGCGTCAGGTGGCCGAGGGCGTTGCGCCCAAATTCCAGCGCCTGAGCGCAGAAGTGAACCTGGCCAACCTGGAGACCCAGCTGACGCAGACCTCGACGGCGGCCGCCTCCGCCATCGACAACCTCAAGCTTCTCCTCGGCATTCCGGGGACCCAGGAGGTACGCCTCCGCGGCAGCCTCGACGGAGAACGCGCTGCCAGCGCCCTGCTGATTGCGCGCGATGCGGCCATCAACGAAGCCCTCACCCGGCGCCCGGACCTGGAGCAGGCTCGCATCGCGGTCGAACTGGAAGACATCCAGCTCAAGGTGGCCAAGTCTGCCTATCTGCCCACCCTGGACGCTTTCCTGAACGTGGGCTACATCGGCAACGTGCCGGACTCCCGGGTTATCACGGTCAGTGACCCGAATGACCCCTTCAGCTTCTCGACGCAGGAACTCGGCTACTTCAGCGACGCCTACTGGGACACGTCTGTGAACGTGGGCCTTCGGCTGAGCTGGACGCTGTTTGACGGCCTGGGCACGCATCGCCGGGTGCAGCAGCGCCGCATCGCCAAACAGAAGGCAGAGGTAGATCACGAATTCCTGCAGCGCGCCGTGGCCGTCGAAGTCGACCAGGCCCTGCGCAACCTGCGCACCGCCCGCCAGCGCCTGGCCAGCCAGGAGAAGAACGTCGAGCGTGCGGAGCTGAACTACAGCTTTGCGGAGACCCGACTCCGTGAAGGCGTCGCCTCCCCCCTCGAGGTCCGCGAGGCCAGTGACCAGCTGGACCAGAGCCGACTGAATTATCTCCAGGCCATCCACGATTTCCTCGTGGCCGAATCCGCTTTCGAAGCCGCCGTAGGTGCTCCGGAAGGACTCACCGACCCGTCCCTGACGTCCAACCAGTAGCGCCCCAACATGATGACTACAATGTCCCGTCCCCTCTCTTCAGTTACTGGCGGCCTGATCGTCGCCCTCCTTCTGGTCCTGGCTGGTTGCGCTGCATCCGGCGAGGACGGTTCCAACGGCGACGCCGAGCCGACCACCACCGCCACCCCGGCGCCCACCACCCGCGTGGTGCGCGTGGAGACGGCTGTGGTTCAGCCCACCACGTTCGAGGACGTGGTGCAGATCACCGGTACCATCGAAGCCCCGAACGACGCGTCGCTGTCCGCACAGGCAGGTGGTACGCTCGAGTACATTGCGCCGCTCGGCCGCACTGTCGGACGCGGAGCCGTGGTCGCGCGCATGGACTCTGAACTGCTGGCCGCCGCGTTGCGACAGGCCGAGGCCATCCTGGAAGTCCAGAAAGCCCAGGAAAACCTGGCGCAGGACAACTTCAACCGCCAGGAGCCGCTCTTCCAGGACTCAATCATCAGTGCACTGGAGTTCGAGTCCGTGCGCACCCAGCTCATTCAGGCCCGTGCCCAGCGCAGCCAGGCGGAATCTGCGGTGGCCCAGGCAACGAAAGCCCTGGACAATACACGCGTGCTGGCCCCATTCTCCGGCACCGTCGAGGAGCACTATGCCGATGCCGGCGAACAGCTGTTGCCTGGCAGCCAGGTGCTTCGCCTGGTCAATACAAGCCGCGTCAATATTGTCGCCGGAGTGCCGGAGCGCTACGCCTCCGACATTCAGGTCGGCAGTGGCGCCCGGGCTTCGTTTTCCGCATATGGCATCCCTGACATCGAAGGAGTCGTGCGCTTCGCGAGCCGCGTCATCGATCCTCAGAGCCGCACATTCCGTGTGGAGGTGGAGGTGAACAACCCCGACGGTGCACTCAAGCCCGCGATGATCGCCAATCTGCTCGTCACCCGTGCCGTGCTCGATCAGCGTCTCGTGGTGCCCATCACCGCGGTACTGCGCGAAGAGGACCGTTCGTCTGTCTTCGTGGTCACTTCCCCGGGAGACGGCACGGTGCAGGTTGCAGAGCGACGTCCGGTGGTGCTCGGCGCCTCCTACCGCGGCCTCGCGGTGGTGGAGTCGGGTCTGCAGGCGGGCGATGAAATCATCGTCGTCGGGCAGACCAATGTGACCGAAGGGGACGCCATAGAAATCGCCAACCGCACCACGACCGAGTAGCCGACATGACCATTACCAATCTGGCTATCAAGTATCGCACGACCGTCGTTGTTCTGACGGTCACGCTGGTGCTGGGCGGCATCTACTCCTACACGACGATTCCGAAGGAAGCCGCTCCCTCCATCGAGGTGCCCAACATCGTGGTGACCACGGTGTACCCGGGGGCGTCTCCGGACGACATCGAGAGCCTGATCACGCAACACGTGGAGCGTGAGGTTCAGAACGTCAACGGCATCAAGGAAATCCGATCCACCTCCACCGAGGGGGTGTCCTCGGTGATCATCGAATTTGAGCCGGACATCTCCATCGACGAGGCGTTTTCGAAGGTTCGGGACAAGGTGGATGTGGCCAGGGCTGACCTGCCCAACGATGTCGAGGAGCCCATCGTCAGTGAAATCGACTTTTCGGAGTTCCCGATTCTGGTCGTCAACCTGTCAGCGCCGTACCCGCTGCCCCGCCTGAAGGAGGTGGCCGAGGAGCTTCAGGACGAGATCGAGGGCGTGCCGGGCATCCTCGAGGTGGACCTGATCGGTGGACTCGAGCGTGAGGTCCAGATCGATGTGGATCTCGTGGCCCTGCAGGGCTACAACGTGGCGTTCCAGGACGTGGTTGATGCCATTCGCAACGAGAATACCAACATCCCGGGCGGTTCCGTGGATGTCGATGCCCTGAACTTCCTGGTGCGCGTCGACGGCGAGTTTTCGGAGCCCTCCGAGATCAGCGACCTGGTGGTCAAAAGCCCCGGTGGCACTCCGATCTATGTGCGCGACGTGGCTAACGTGACGTTTGGCTTCAAGGAGCGCGAGTCATACTCCCGTCTGGCCGTGTACCAGGTCGAGGAAATCGAGGGCCAACTGGAGGTGGTCGCCGAAAACCCGGACACACTGCCGGTCATCAGCCTGAACGTCAAGAAGCGCTCCGGTGAGAACATCCTCGAGACTGTCGCGGCCGTGGATCAGGTGCTGGCTGAGTATCCGTTCCCGAACGGGACGAACGTCGTGATTACGGGCGATGAGTCCGAAGCGGTCGAGGAACTCATCATGGACCTGGAGAACAGCATCATCTCGGGGCTGATTTTCGTGATCGCCGTGCTGCTGTTCTTCCTGGGCGTGCGCAACGCGACGCTGGTGGGCATCGCCATTCCGCTCTCGATGTTCATCTCGTTCACGGTCTTCCAGGCCCTGGGCTACACGCTGAACTTCATCATCCTCTTCTCACTGATCATTGCGCTCGGCATGCTCGTCGACAACGCAATCGTGATCGTAGAGAACATCTACCGATTCAGGGAAGAGGGTTACGGGCGGTTTGAGGCCGCCCGGCTGGCGACGGCCGAGGTGGCCGGCGCCGTGATCGCCTCCACGCTCACGACCGTGGCGGTGTTCGTGCCCATGCTCTTCTGGCCGGGCGTGATTGGCGAGTTCATGAGCTACATGCCGCTCACGCTGATCGTCACACTCTGTTGTTCGCTCTTTGTGGCGATCATCATCAACCCGGTCATCACCGGCATCTTTGTGCGTCTGGAGTCCGAGGACAAGCCGAAGCGGTCCAAGCTGCAGCGCAGGGTGTTTACGGCCGCGATTGTGGCGCTGGCACTCATGATCGGGCTGGCCAACTGGAAGACACTCGTGGTGCTTGCGGTGGCCGTCCCGGTTCTCATGATTCTGCACGCGCGAGTCATGAAGCCCATCGGGGACCGTTTTGTCTCCACAGGCCTCCCTCGTCTGATCCAGCGGTACCGGTCCTTCCTTGACTGGATGCTGGTCCGAGACTACAGCGTCAAGCGCGCCATGCTGCGCAACACGGCCGCCCTGGTCAGTTTGACCGCGGGTTTCGTGCTCCTGGTCGTTTCCGGCCTGGTCTCGGCAACCCTCGGCGGTACGAGCGCCACGATTGTGCTCATTCCCGGCGTCATTTTGCTGGTGATCGGCGTGCTGGGCGTGGTGCTGCATTCCCTCGAGGCCATTTACATCGGGGGCAAGAGCTCCGTGCGGGGCGGCGCCATTTTTGGCGGCATCTCGCTCGCACTGCTGCTGCTCATGGCAATGGGGCCGCGCACCGTGGCGGTCAGCACCATTGTGGATCTGCTGGTGCTGCCCATCATCATTGTGGTCGTGGGCGCACTCGGCTGGGCGTTCAACAAACGAGAGCGCCTGATCCTCACCGACAACCGCTCGCGCCTGCTCAACGTGTCGCTCGGCGCATTCGTGGCCATCCTGACCATGTTTGGTCTGGCGCCCACAGGCACCGAGTTCTTCCCGACGACGGACCCACGTCAGGTACGCATCACGGCCTCCGGCCCGCTGGGCATGAACATCCAGGCCTCCAACCAGCTGGCCACGGAAGTGCATTCACGCATCCTGGGCCTGCTGGAGTCCTCTGAGGCGGCCAAGGACAACGTGAAGAGCCTGCTCGTCAACGTCGGAGTCGGCGGTGACTTTGACTTCGGAGGCGGGGGCGCCAGCCCGGAACGGTCCCGCGTGACGCTGAACCTGGTGGATTATGCCGACCGGGATGAGCCGTCCACGGAGACGCTGGCTCGAATCCGGGATCAGCTCCAGGGAATTCCTGGTGCTGAGATCGAGATCACGCAGGACTCGAACGGCCCGCCGACCGGCGCACCGGTCAACATTGAGATCTCCGGGGAGGAGTTTGTCGAGATCCAGCGCATTGCCGAGGAAGTCAAGCAGATGCTGGTCGAGGCCGCCGACACCGGCGCCATCCCAGGCCTGGTGGACGTACGTGACAACCTCAACACCGGACGGCCCGAGCTCCAGGTGGAAATCGACCGCGAGCGGGCAGCCCGGTTCGGACTGAACACCAGCAAGGTGGCCTCCACCGTGCGTTCGGCCATCAACGGTGTCGAGGCCGGCAAGTGGCGGGACGGCGAGGACGAGTTCGACATCACCGTGCGGCTGCGCGAGTCGGACCGGGCCAGCCTGGAAAGCCTGAACAACCTGACCATCCTGGACGAAGGCAGGCAGATTCCGCTGACAGCGGTCGCCGACCTGAGCGTGCAGGGCGGACTCGGCTCGGTTACCCGTCTGGACCTGGATCGCGTGGCGACCGTCAGCGGTGACGCTGCCCCCGGCGCCAACGGTCAGGCGATCCTGGCGCAGGTCCAGCAGCTCCTGGGGCCCTACCAGGAAGCGCTGCCTCCCGGGTACCAGATGGCCTACACCGGCGAGAACGAGGAATTCAATGAGAGCTTCAGCTTCCTGACCATCGTACTCCTCGTGGGTGTCGCGCTGATTTTTATGATCATGGTCGCGCAGTTCAACAGCGTGAGCGCCCCGTTCATCATCATGGTGGCCGTCGGCCTGTCGCTGATCGGCGTGCTGCTCGGCCTCCTGCTCACCCGCACCCCGTATGGTCTGATGACCTTCATCGGCGTCATCAGTCTGGCCGGTATCGTGGTGAACAACAACATCGTCCTGGTCGACTACGCCATGCAGCTGCGAGAGCGCGGCATGGCCAAGCATGACGCCATCATCGAGGCCGGGGCCACCCGACTGCGACCGGTGCTGCTTACCGCCATGACGACCGTGCTCGGCCTGATTCCGCTGACCTTCGGCATCAACATCGACTTCGTGGGCCTGCTGACGAATCTGGATCCCAACTTCCAGTTCGGCTCCGAGAACACGCAGTTTTGGGGTCCGATGGGCACCGCCATTATCAGCGGACTGACCTTTGCCACGTTCCTGACACTGGTCATTGTGCCTGTCATGTACTCGGTATTCGATTCGGTCTCTGAGCGCATGTCCAGCAAGCAGCCCGTGACCGCATGAAAGACATCACCCGGCTCCCGGACGCTCATCTGAGGGTTTTCGACCGGCCCGAGCTGCCGGAGCCGGGTTCCTTTCGTGATGCCTGGCTGATCGGCATTTGCGGCACGGGTATGGGCTCGCTGGCCGGCCTTCTCCGGGAGGCCGGTTATGAGGTGCGTGGCTCCGATGCGGCTGCCTGGCCGCCCATGAGCACGCGCCTGGCGGAACTGGGCATTCCCGTGGCGGAGGGCTACTCTGCCGACAACCTCGACCCGCAACCGGATCTGGTGGTCGTGGGCAACGCCTGCACTCCGACCCATGCAGAGGCCGCAGCGGCCCGTGATCGGGGGCTTGTTCAGGGCTCCTTCCCGGAGATCCTCGCCCGCTATTTCCTCGCCGAACGCCGGTCCATTGTCGTGGCCGGAACGCACGGCAAGACGACTACCACCAGCCTCATGGTCCACGTGCTGGCCGCCGCCGGCTGCGACCCGGGATTTCTGGTCGGTGGCGTAATGGTGAACGGAAACCGCTCCTACTCCATCGGTTCGGGAACGCATTTCGTGGTCGAAGGAGACGAGTACGACAGCGCCTACTTCGACAAGCGCCCCAAATTCCTGCATTACACCCCCGATGTCGGCATCGTGACATCGATGGAGTTCGACCACGCCGACATCTACGACTCCTGGGAAGACTACAGGCAGGCCTTCCGCCTGTTTGCGGCGTCGGCCGCACCGGACAGCACGCTGGTACTCAATGCGGACGATGCGGAGGTCGCCGCGCTCGCCGGATGGACCCGCGCCAGAACGACTACTTACGGCATCAGCCCTGCAGCGGACATCCACGCTACCGGGGTCCGGCCGGCGGACGAGGGTCAGCACTTTACCCTTGTATCCGGAGGCGATCAAGTCGGCGACTTCTATCTGCCTCTGTCCGGCACCCACAATCTGCAAAACACGCTGGCCGTGCTGGCGGTGGCCCTGGCGGAGGGCGTCCCGGTCGATGCGCTCTGCGACGGACTGCAGACGTTCGCCGGTATCAAGCGCAGGCAGGAGGTTCGAGGCGAGGCCGGGGGCGTGGTGGTAGTCGACGATTTTGCCCATCACCCTACTGCCGTTCGCGCCACCCTGCAGGCCGCGCGCGAGCGCTGGCCGGCCCGCAGGATCGTCGCGGTCTTCGAGCCGCGTTCCAACTCAAGCCGTCGGCGGGTCTTTCAGAGAGGCTACCAGGAGGCTTTCCTCGGTGCCGACGCTTTGTTTCTGTCCTCCCCACCCTTCCGACACAACGACCGCCGCGAGGACTTCATGGACACCGAGGCGCTGCTGGAAGCCGTTGGCACCGGAGGGGTGCACGGTGTCGTCGGGGCATCTGCAGACGAGCTGTTGCCTGCGCTCACCGAATACCTCGCGCCGGGCGACGTGGCCCTGATCATGTCGAACGGCGGTTTCGGCGGCATCCACGATCGCCTGCTGGCGGCGCTTCACGCCCATGCGCTGGGGCACCTCGCGAAGGGTTGATCCGAATCGTGCGAAGGGTCCGGCATCGCTAACCGGCGCTATGGAAGGCCGAACGGTAGCAGGGCACACACGAATGCCCAACCCTCGTTCGTTTGCTGACCGTATCCCTTGAGAATGTGCGCCTACTGGCACAAATCGGCCAGTTTTGCGTACAAACCTGACACGTATAACTGACTATTCGCACCCAGAAATGAACGCTCTCGCACGCACCACGGTGGCCATGCTTCTGGTAGGCGCTTTTATCGCCGGCCTGCTGTCGGCTACCGTCGGGGCCAACTGGATGGACGCCGGTGACAAGATCGGGACGCCTGTCAAGGCCGGTCCCGTGACCCTGGAAGAGGCAGCTCCGACACCGAGCGTCCTGGACTTCGAGTCCTCCTTCATCTCCGTCGCTGAAGCCGTGAATCCGGCAGTGGTACAAATCCGCTCCGAGCGGGTTGTGGACCGGCCCGACCCGTTCTCGGGAACTCCCTTCGAGAACTTCTTCAACGGGCCCGGTCGTGACCAGCAGCCCGATCAGCAGCGGTCCCAGGCGCTGGGTTCGGGGGTAATCATCCGGGACAACGGCTACATCATCACCAATGACCATGTCATCCGCAACGCGGATGATCTGGAGGTGCAGCTGTTCAATGGCGAGTTCTACGACGCGGAAGTCGTCGGAACGGATGCCGAAAGTGATCTGGCCGTCATTCGCATTGAAGCCGATGGGCTGCCATATCTGCAGTATGGGCGGATCGATGACGTGCGCGTCGGCCAGTGGGTCATGGCATTCGGCTCCCCCCTGTCAGCCGATCTCGGCAACACGGTGACTTCCGGGATTGTCTCGGCGCTTGGACGCTCGAGCAGCAATCTTTCGGGCCTGAACTTTTTTGCGCAGTTCATCCAGACCGATGCGGCCATCAACCCGGGCAACTCGGGCGGGCCGCTTGTAGATCTGCGGGGACGCATGATCGGCATCAACTCGGCCATCTACTCACGAACTGGGGGCAACCAGGGCATCGGCTTCGCCATCCCGGTTGACGTCGTGGAGAACGTCGCGGCCCAGTTGATTGACGAAGGCCGCGTGGAACGCGGAGCCCTCGGCCTCAACTTCGCACCGATCAGCGCCGCGCTCGCCGAAGCGTTGGACGTGCCGCGTGGTGCCGCACAGATCACCTTGATCCTGCCTGGCCAGCCCGCCGACAACGCAGGACTCAGGGAGGGAGATGTGATCACCGCCGTGAACGATCGCCGGCTGCGTGATGCCAACGAGCTGCGCATTCTTGTGGGCAACCTGGCTCCAGGCGCGCGCGTCAAGCTGGAAGTGGTTCGCGACGACGATCGCCGCACAGTGACCGTCGAGCTCGGTCGACGCGCCGAAATCATCACCGCCAACAATGGTCAGGAGCCGGTTCTCCAGGAGGAGGACGATGCCAACCCCATGGCCGACCTCGGCATGGCGCTGCGGGACCTGAGCAATCCGGAACGTCTGGGCTTTGAAGCCGGTCAGCGCGGCGCGCTCGTGACCAACGTGGATGTTTCCAGCCGGGCGTACAGCGAAGGCGAGTTGCGCAACGGCGATGTGATCATCGAAGCCGACCGGCAGCCCGTCGCCGGTGTAGAGGATTTCCGGGGGATCTACCGGGATATTGAATCCGGCGACTCGTTTATTGTGCGAGTTCTCCGTCCGGCGAACGGACAGGTAACCACCTACTTCACAGCGCTGACCAAACCCTAGGTCACTTGAATCGCATCGAGGCAGCAGTAGACGCCGCGGCCGCGGAGCTTGGCTCCGCAGCCGCGGCGTCTGCCGTTCAGGCCCTTGCCGAGCGGGCCCTGGGGCATTGGCCCGAAGGGCAATTGCCCCAGGGCCTGCTCGGCGCGCAGGTGGAGATCCGGCCGGCGCCGGTTTCCGGCGCCCGGCCGGTGGATGCGTGCGAGGCCGGCTGGGAACTGCTTTCGCGTGCCGTGACCGCCACCCCGCGACACGTGCCGACCGTGCCGATCTTGTACTCGCTCTCGCGACTGGCCGACACGCTGGACGGAGAAACCCTGCTACGCCTGGCGGCCTCCCTGGATCAGGTCATTCTCGGTTCCGCAACCCCGGCGTTGCGCCTGGAGTGGGCAGACGGCCTGTCGTCGCGGCGGGGCGACGCTCTTGTTCTCCGTCACCTTGCTGAGATCACGGCCTCCACCCGCGCACTGTGCGGTCACGTGCGGACCGGAGACGGAAGCGGCAGGGTGTGCGAAGCGTCCATCGCCCGTACTGCCGACAGCCGGGGCAACGGTCCGATCGGGTTGAGCTCGGGACCTGAAGACCAGGGTCCGGAGGGACTGACCATCCGCCCGGTCGGCCGCGCGGCGAGCCCTGCCCACCGCGTCGCATTCCAGGCCTGGACGACCGTCACGGCGTATGATGCGGGCACGCGCACGGGCCTTCCGAGCGTTTCCGGACCAGGTCTCGTGGATTTTGACACGCCCGAAGCCAGCCACACGGCCCTTTACGGACCGAATCGGCGCGTATGGATATGAGCACGTTTCACCTGGCATGAGACCCATCGTCACCGAGCCACTCGTTCTGAAGTTGGCACGCCCCTTTCGTATTGCGCACGGCGTCAGTGCCGAGCGCACCAATGTGCTCGTGCGGCTTGGCGAAGCGGTTGGCGAGGCGGGATTGCCGCCCTACCTCGGGGTCGGCTATCCGGAGGTGGCAGCGTGGCTTGACGGAGTGAAGCTGCCCGAATGGAACCCGGATTCGCCGCCTCCCATCCGCACATGGATCTCGAATCTGCCCGACGGCCCGGCTGCGGCTCGCTGCGCCCTGGACCTTGCCCTGCACGATTGGTGGGCCCAGGCCGCCGGCCAACCGCTTCATGCAATGCTCGGCCTGGATCCGTCTGCCGCCCCGGCCAGCTACCGCACCGTTGGAATTCCGGAAACCGGAGCCGCTCCCACCCTGCCCGAGGGCGACCGTCTGAAACTCAAGCTGGGCTCGGGCGACACCGACGAGGACGTGCGCGTGGCGCGTACCGTGCGCCTGACCCGTCCCGAGGCCGAACTGTGCGTCGATGCCAACGGTGGGTGGTCCATCCCCGAGGCGGTGCGCATCATCCCGCAACTGGCTGAACTAAAGGTCTCATTCATTGAGCAGCCCATCGCCCAGACCGACCCGGAGGACTGGCACCTGTTGCGTCGACTGCTGGCTCCATCGGGACGCCCACCGCTGATTGCGGACGAGAGCGCGCACACGGTGGACGATCTGATCGCACTGGCCGGTGCGGCGGACGGCGTCAACGTCAAGCTCGCCAAGTGCGGCGGCATCGCTGCGACACTCAAGCTGATCGACATGGCGCGTGCGCTTGACATGCAGGTCGTGCTGGGCTGCATGGTCGAAAGCGCCGTCGCCATCACGGCCGCGGCACATCTGGCTTCGCTGGCGGACTTCACGGATCTGGACGGCGCCGAACTGATCGCCAATCCTCCGTTTGAAGGCGTGGCACTTGTCGACGGGCACCCAAGGCTTCCGGTCGCCCCCGGAATTGGAGTCAGAGCGACCATGCACGCCTGACTGGTCAGTCCAACTGCTCCAGCAGGTTGGTGGTCACAACAATCTCGCCTTCCAGCGTGCGGTGTACCGGACACTTGTCGGCGATCTCCAGCAGCCGCGCTCGCTGATCGGCTTCCAGGGCTCCCTCCAGCACGATGTCTCTGCGCATGAGGTCAATGCGCCCCGTTGCGGTGGTCTCGCAGTCACAGTCCCTGGCGTGGATTTTCTGGTGGTCCACGCGCACATCAACCGCATCCAACGGCCAACCCTTGCGGTCCGCGTACATGCGAAGCGTAATCGCAGTACAGGTGCCGAGGGCGGCAGCCAGCAGTTCGTAGGGCGTCGGGCCGAGATCGGAACCGCCCAGCTCTTTGGGCTCGTCTGCGACAAGGCGGTGGTGCCTGGTCGTGACGCGCGTTTCGTAATGACCGCGTTCGACGCGGGAGCGTACGGGCTTCATGACAGAGAGGGAATGGGTTCGGGTAACGCCACCTCGAACCGGCGGTCTTCGGCCGAGCCACCGGCCGGTGGGAAGGTGCGTTCTGCGAACAGACACGTGCCGTCGGAGCGCCAGAGCACAACCGTGGACGACCTCGTCCCATAGCCGTCCATGCGAATGAACGGGGAGGCCAGCCTGCGCTCCACGTCGAGTGGCACGCCGGTGTCGGGGAGCTCTGCATCGGGGGCACCATCCGTGTCGGCCAGCAGCCGGAACAGCGGCTCAAGGTCGGGCCGCGTCGCAGCGAGGCCGCTGAGGGCCTCAGCCAGCCTGTCCTTGCCCCGCACCACTTTTGGCCACGGGGTATCGAGCCGGGCGTTGCTGAGCCCGTAGACGCCGCCTGCCAGTCTCTGCTGACCCTCAACACGATTTGACGTGTACCACGCTTCACCGCCTGAGATGACAATCAGGTTGTACCCGTTGTACTCGGATCCGTCAAGGCCCTGGAGATAGGTCTCGGTGTCCGGCAGGGCCTCGAGCGCACCCGTTACCAGATCCCCCCGGGACCGAGCACCTTCGCGAAATCGAGACGGTTCGCGCACGTTGGTGACCGCAGCCAGACCTCCGACCTTCGATACCGCCAGCCACGTTCCGCCGGCCGTCAGGTCTCGGCCGCCGAGCCGTTCAGGCGCATCCTTCCAGAAGCCGGCCGGTGCCGTTGGACGGGAGAGAAACTCGTCTCGATTGGCCGCGAGCACCAGCGGATACTCCGGATGGCTGTTGATGGCGAAGAGTATGAGGCACATGACGGGGTCTCGGTTGCGACAGGCCTCCGGGCGTTACCGGGATCCGTGCGAGGGGCGGCGTGCTACGACCAAGGCTTCGGGTGGTGCCCCACCGCGCCCCGTGAATCCAAAGCGCACCACCGATGCAGAACCCAGTCCCCCGGCCCAGTCCAGGACAGCCCGCGCCTCTTCGGCCCCTCCCGGGTGACCGCGGTAGAGCACCAGTACGATGCGCCCATCGTGCGTCAGCAGGCTCCAGGAGGCTTCCAGCGCGGTGATCGTGCTCTCCGCCGTGGTCGTGACCGCGCGAGATCCCCCGGGCAAGTATCCAAGGTTGAAAAGTGCAACGCGCATGGGCATTGCCACGTAAGCTGCCATCGAAGCGTGCGAGTCGCGGATCAGCGTGACGGATGCGGACACGTCCCGCAGCCGCTCATGAGCGCGACGCAACGCCTTTGCCTGTACATCGAAGCCCCAGATCTGCCCTCCCGGTCCGACCCTTTCGGCCAGAAAGCGGGTGTCGTGACCGTTACCCACGGTAGCGTCCACCGCCGCATCTCCCGGCCGCAGGATGCGCGCAGCCACGTTGTGTGCAAAGTCCAGTACCTTGTGGGCCATTGTCGTCGCCTATGCCCCCTCCAACGTCCGAGACTCCCTCCCGCTCCGGCTCCTGGTACGTGGAGCGCGGGTTACTCGCCGTTCTGGGCCTGGTTGGAATTCTGGTGTTCTGGCAACGGTTCGAACAGCATCAGCCGCTGTCTCGGTCGCCGCTTCAGATTGACCGGACCGAAGCGGGTTATGTGGCCATCGCGCATCTCAAGGAGCTGGGCTACCATGTGGCAGACGCCGAGGTCGAGAATGTCTCGCTGCGCACCGACCACGCATGGTCTGCGTTCCTGCAAACCGAGGTACAGGCAGCCGAGGAACTGATTGCCTTCCGTCCACCGGTCTGGTGGGAGGTGTTCCTGTCCCACCCCTCGCGGAGTGCGCCGATCCGGGTGCGTGTGGCGCCTGATGGGTCGGTTTTCCGCATCGCCCACCCGACGGTGCCGGGAGCCAGTGGCGTCCGGCTCGATGAGACGCAGGCCCGGGCGATGGCGACGACCTTTGTTGAGCAGGTGGCCGGCCAGCCCCTCGACGGATGGACGCTGGTAGAGTCGCGCGTGGACCAGTTGACCGCGCGAAGCGATCATACCCTGCTCTGGAGTCGACCCATGCCGGGGGCCGAGGACTCGCGCCAGTTCCTGCGCCTGGTGATTGCGGGCGATGAGGTGGCCAGTTGGTCCCGTACCGTGGAGCTCTCGGACGAATTCCAGGCCCGGTTCCAGCCGGTAGAGACCCTGCACACGCTCTGGGACTTCGGCATCCTGATTCTGGTCACGCTGGTATGGGTGGCCGCCCTGATCATTTTCGCACTGCGATTCCGATCCAGCGAAATTGGGGTGCGCAATGGTTTTCTGATGGCGTTTGCCGTGCTGGTCCTGTTTTCCTGGTGGACCTTCAACGTGGCGCCTTACATCATGCATTCGACGTTTTCGGATGCAGAGGGCAACTTCACGGCCGCATTTGCGCTGGTTGGAATCAGCCTGCAGGTGTTCTTCACCTCCCTCGCCGTCTTCTTTGTGTGGAACGCCGGGGAATCCGTCTCCCGAGAGGCCTGGCCGTCCAAACTGGCCACGTTCGACAAGCTTTTTGCCCAACGGCTTTTCACGCGCGATGTGGGCTCCGGCATCCTCAGAGGTGCGTCGCTTGCCGGGATTACTCTGGGCGTCTGGTACGTGCTGCTACCCCTAGTGGCCGGCAATCAGTGGACGGTCGTGGGACAGCAGGACCTGTACCTGATGTCGGCGGTGTTTCCACACGGGTTTGCGGTACCGACGGCGATCATTGACGCCGTTCTCGGCACCACCTATGCCTTCCTGTTCGTGCTCGGCCTTCTGAAGCTGAGACTGAAAAGAACGTGGGTCGCCATGGCCATCACCGCCGTGCTGTTCGGCACGTTCTTTTCCGAAACGACGGTCGTGCTGGACCGCCGCATCGGCGCGGCGCTGTCGGTGGTGACGGGTGTGGCGGGCTACCTGTTCTTTGCGCGGTACGACCTGTGGACGGTGTTCTGCGGCTTTCTCTTCATCGGATTGAGCAAGGTCACGGCCACCTACCTGTTGCACCCGGCCTTCGAAACGGCCGGTCTCATCACGCTGACAGCCGGTCTCACCGTATTGGCCTACGGCACGTATGCGGTCTTCCGGGGCGAACAGGTGGACGACAAGGCGTTTGCCCCCAAATATGTTCGCTTCATTTCCGAGCGGGAGCGGCTGAAGCTGGAGCTCGATATCGCCCGCCAGGCGCAGCTTCGCATGTTGCCGGCGCGCGTGCCTGAGCCGGCAGGCCTGGAGGTGGCGGCCTTTTCCGAGCCCGCCCGGGAGGTCGGTGGCGACTACTACGACTTCCTGGAATTCGACGACGATCGACTCGGAATTGTCGTAGGGGACGTGTCCGGCAAAGGCATGCCGGCCGCGCTCTACATGACCATGCTCAAGGGCTTTCTTCAGTCGCGGTCTGAATCGGACCAGTCGCCACTCAGCGTGTTGGCCCACGTGAACCGCATGTTCGGTCAGTCCTCTGATCGCAGCATGTTCGCCACCCTGGTCTACGCGCTTCTGGATGTGCGCAAGCGACAACTGCGCTTTGCCCGGGCCGGTCACTGCCCCCTTCTCGTGGTTCGGAGATCGGATGCGTCGGTCTACGTGCTGCAGCCTCCCGGCATCGGAATCGGCCTGGAGCGCACGGACCTGTTTGAGCGGTTCACTACGGAAGAGACGCTCGAGATACAGGGGGACGACCTGCTCATTCTGTACTCGGACGGCCTCACGGAGGCACGTGACCCTGCGGGCAACGAGTTCGGTCGTCAACGGCTCATCGACCTCGTCCGGGCACAGGAGGGCTCGGCAGAGTCTGTGCTTTCCGCCATTCGCGGAGCCCATGCCGCGTTTGTATCGGGACAGGAGCCGCACGACGACCTAACTTGCGTCGTGATTCGCATCGTTCCCGATTCTCCCGCAGCATGAGATCTGACGCCATTCGCGTTCATTTTCCGACCGGTATTGGATACCCGGTCGCCTTTCGCCCCCTGCTTGATCTCGCCGTCGCCATGCGGGACGTCGGCCTGCGACCCGGCCGCGTCCTGGTTGTCAGCGACAAGAATGTGGCCGATCTCTACGGCGTGCCGGTGGATACGACCCTCAAGCAGGACGGCTGGGAGCCGCGGCTGCTGGCCCTTCCGCCGGGAGAGTCGACCAAGAGCCCCGAACACCTGCAAGCCATCTACGACGCGGCTCTCGGTTGGGGGATCGATCGAAAAACACCGATTGTTGCCCTCGGGGGTGGGGTTATCGGTGATCTGGCCGGATTCGCAGCGGCGACATTGCTGCGTGGCGTGCCCCTCGTACACGTGCCCACCTCGCTCCTGGCGCAAGTCGACTCCTCCATCGGCGGAAAAACGGGAATCAACCACGACGCCGGCAAGAATCTGGTCGGGGCCTTCCACCAGCCGGCGCTGGTGCTGACGGACACGAACACCCTCGCCACGCTTCCGCCGAGGGAGTGGATGAGCGGCGCGGCGGAGGTGATCAAGCACGCGCTCATCGGCGACCCGCGGCTGTTCGAAATCCTCAGTGACGCCTGGCCTCGATTCGCCGCGCGGGATCAGGCGGTAGTCGGCGAAGTGCTTCGCAGGGCCTGCCAGGTCAAAGTGGACATCGTGAGCCGCGACGAGCGCGAGCGCGGGCCGCGTATGTACCTCAATTTCGGCCACACGTTCGGGCACGCGCTGGAGCAGGCCACAGAGTATCAGATCCTGACTCATGGGGAGGCCGTTGCCATCGGCATGCGCGCTGCCCTCTACCTGTCACGTCGGTATCACCCGAAGCTGGACTATATGCGCACGGACTTGCTGGTTCGCCAGATTCCCGTGCCACCCATTCCCGCGGACGTGGCGTTGGGAGAAGTGATGCAGGCCATGCGCGCCGACAAAAAGGTCGATGCGGGCCGGCTTCGATTCGTGCTCCTGAAGCGGCTCGGGCAACCGTACCTGGAGGAGAATATCGCTCCGGCCGACCTGGAAGCGGCCTGGCGACACGTGCTGGTGACGTGACTGCCCGGGGCGCCGAGGCCCGAACGCTACCCGCCGTGCGCAAATGCACCTGAACGGCCCCGCCCGGGCACTCTGACCCGCGGCCGCACCCACGCAAATGCACCTGAACGGCACCTCCCGGGCACTCTGACCCGCGGCCGTCGTATTTGACGGGATGGCTGCTCCCCTCAAGCATATCTCCCGGAATACCGCCGGCGCGATCGGTGCCGTGCTGCTGCTTCTTGTGGTAGCGTTCTTCGCGGCGACACGCACAGAGATCGGTCGTGAACAGGTAGCACGGCAGATTGAAGCCCAGTTCTCGCGCTCGACCGAGGCGTCCCTGCAGATTGGACGACTGACGGGAAATCTGGCACAACAGTTCACCGCCATCGATGTGCGCGTGCGCGATGCAGGCGGCATGGACCTGCTGCAGGTTGACACCATCCGGGTTCGTCCTTCCTGGGAAGACCTGCTCAGGCGACGTCTGGACACGCGCCGGGTAGAGCTCATAAATCCGTCCTTGCGGCTGGCCGTCGATTCGGTGGGAGCCACGGGGTGGTCGGATGTGTTTCCACGCCGGCCGGACTCCGCCCGGACAGGCGCGTCCGCCTGGGATTTCCGTTCGGCAAGACTGCTGGCCCGGGGCGGCCGCATAGTGTCCGGCGAGGCCGTTACGCTTGCGGAGAACCTGTCCTTCGATACGCGTATCGAACAGTCGGAAGGTCGTTACCTGATCGAATTGCTAGCGGCGAGCGGACTGGGTCGGGAGCCGGCACTCGATGTGCTGGGGGCTTCCGGACAGGCCGTCGTCGACTCCTCCCGCATCACGGTCAACCAGGCTATTCTGCAAACGGCAGGGTCTGACGTGCAGTTTTCCGGCTTTGTCGAACGCACCGATCGGCCCGAATTCCGAGTTGCCCTGGAGCCGTCCCGGGTGTCCTTTGACGAACTGTCCGGTTTTGTCACCTCATCTCCCCTGCGAGGATCAGCGGAGTTGACTCTGTCGGCCAGCGGCACGCTCGACGATTTTGTGATTTCCGAGCTCGGCCTCTCTTCCGGCGGATCCCGGGTAGCACTCTCGGGCACCGTCTCGGGGCTTCCGACGGTGGCGCTGGCGGACATGGAGTTGGAAGCGACACCACTCTTGCGCAGCGACCTCGAGCGCATCGCACCCTCCTTGCTGCTACCGGACAGACTGCTGGTTGACTCCCTTGCGGCTGAAGTCTTCGTTAACGGCCGGCTTCAGCTTGAGGGCGCCCTGGCCGGCCGGTCCGACGTTCGGCTGGTTGCTGCCACGGAGGCCGGCTCTGCATCCTTCGATGGCGAATTCCGCCTGGCACCGGGATTTGACGAGCTGGACTCGGCAGCACCCCGACTTGCGGGATCGGACACCTACCTGCGGGTCCAGGGTCTGTTGGAGACTACATCGCTCGATACCGGACAGCTGTACCTCACCGGTGGAGGCGATGCCCTGCTCAATACCATTACGACGCTGGACGGCGTGCTGGCACTCGAGAGCGCGCGGACCTCGGGCACGCTGACCGCCTCGATGCGGGACTCCCGGATCGGACCCGTTTTTGCGGACGTGGTGCGCCTGCAATCCAGCTGGAATCCAGGCGGAGGCTCGGCCACCACGCGACTGATCCAGCCGGCCGGCGCCATGACTGCCGACATGGCCTGGCAGGCCTCCGGCGCGCTCGAACTGGACGCGCAACTGGACGATGTCGACCTCGGCGCGCTTCTTGGTCGGGATGGACTGTCGACCAGCCTCAACGGCGAGTTGGTAGCCCAGATTGACGACCGCAGTCGATTGCTCGGCACCGTCTCCGCTCGCGTCGACTCCTCCAGAATCACGAACCCACGTGGAGAGACACATGCTTTGCCGCAGCAGGTCCGACTCCGGTCCGCGCTTGAGGACACGCTCTACGTACTGACCCTGGACGGCACCGGGGCGGCCGGTCGAGTCGTACTTGGCGATTCACCGGACCACGCCCTGCAGGCGCTGCAATTCTGGGGTCGTGCCCTGACGGACGGACTGCGCCGGGAGCAGCAGAAGCCTTATGACCGGTCCGGTGGCCTGGCATCGGTCGATGACGTCACCGCCTCTCTGCTGCGCGAACCGCTGCTCGGCACCGAGCCCCTGCAATCCTTCGGCAGCCTGACCATATCAGATCTGTCGAGGCCGGCGTCGCTCGTTCCCGGGATCCCGGCCGTGGCTGGAACCGCCGAACTGGGCCTGCGCCTGAACGCCGACGCCAATCACATCGACTCGCAACTCACCCTCCTGTCCGACTCCCTGCGATGGGGCCGATACGGGCTGCGCTCCGGCGAGGCCACGCTGGCGCTCGAAACGCGGTACGACGGGCAGGTGGAAGAAAACCTGATCCTCTCGCTGGACGTGCGCTCCGATACCGTGACGGCAGGGGTGACCGCCGTGCCTGACTGGCACCTGGCCGTCGATCTGGCACAACGGCGCGGCCGAGTCACCATGCGGGCCGGAAGGGGGTCTGACATCGGCCCCTTTGTCGTCTCGGCTGATACCCGGCTTCGTGACGACCGGACGCGCTTGCGCCTGGACACCCTGCAGGTCGAGGCCCGTCAGCTGAACTGGTCCCTTCAGTCCCCTGCCGTCATTGATCTCTTCAATGATGCCGTGGCCGTCGACAACCTGACCATTACGGAACGACTGGGATCACAGCGGCTGACCCTGGCGGGCACAATTTCTCCGGCACCGGGGGATACCCTTTCAGTCACAGCCCGCTCACTCCGTCTGGCCGAGTTGACCGAATTTGCCAGCCTGCGTCGGCAATTAGGTGGACTGCTCTCGGCGGATGTGCGCATTACCGGAGGGTTTGATCGGCCTTTGACGACCGGCACGGTGCGCGTACCGGCCTTCATCATGGATGACCGGCAGCTGGGCAGCGTATTCATTCGCACCGACATACCGCCCGGCTCTGAGGAAATTCGCCTTGATCTTCGCATCGCGCCAACCCCTACGCCCGCGTCGGTTGCACCCGTGAGTGAAGTCATCGACAACCGGCTGACGGTAGCCGGCACCGTGCGACCTCCCTCCGAGGGTGACCCGGGCAACTGGGACCTGGCCATCGACGGCGAGCGCATCGACCTCTTCTTCCTGAAGTACATCTTCAACGAGAGCGTGGACCGGTTTACCGGATTCGCGTACGGAGGCGGTACCATGACTGGCGCGTTCGGCAGCCCCACCGTGAACGCCAGGCTGGACGTGGACCGGGTCGATTTCGGCATTCCGCTCATCGGGATCGACTATTCCATGGAGGGCTCGGTGCGCATCGACCGGGATGCCATCCATTTCGAGCGCGTGCTGCTCACCGATGAGAATGGGGGCACCGCCGATCTCGCGGGGCCGATGTATTTCAACGATTACAGGTTCTTTTCCTTCGACGTGTCGGGGACCCTCGAAGACCTGCTTGTCATGAATCGGGGCGAGACGCCGGAGCTGCCGTTCTACGGGTTTATCAAAGGCACCGGTTCAGCCACACTTACCGGCCCCCTCACCAACGCCACGCTGCGCATTCCTGACGGCCGTACGTCCGAGGACAGCCAGCTCTTCATCCCCATCGTGGAGGCCATCGAGGAGGGAGATGCGTCGTTCATCATTTTCGCCGATTCGACCGGCCAGCTGCCGGACCTTGAGCGACTGATCCGCAGACCGTTTGTGCTGGCACGACGCGCTTCTGCCGAGCGACAATTTCTTGACGGGCTGGACATGGACATGAATATCCAGGCCCCGCGCGGATCACTCATTCACCTTGTAATCGACCCGCTTCTGGGCGATGTGATCAATGCCGAAAGCACCGGACGCGTGCAGATCCGACGCAATCAGGGGGAATTCCTCGTTTTCGGTCAGATGGAGGTGCTTGGCGGCGACTACCTGTTTACAGCAGGCGAGGTGTTCGTGCGCCGCTTCATCATTCAGCCTGGTGGAACGCTCTCCTGGGTTGGAGACCCCATCAACGCGCGCATGAATCTGTCCGCGCTGTACCGGACGCGGGCCAGCACGACAGGTCTGGATGATGTGAATCTTGGCGGCGCGCTGATTCCCCTGGTCGTCGAGTTGTCCATCACCGGCCTCGTCGCATCGCCCCAGGTGGATCTGGGACTGAGTATCGATCGCTCCAACCAAAACGCCCTGGGCGATTATCAGGCACTGGAGGCCCGGCTCAACCAACCGGACCGCGCTACGGAGTATGCCACCAGCGTGCTGCTGACCAATTCCTTCCAGCTTACCACCGACAACCTGAGCGCCGGAGCGGGCGAGCAGCTGGCATTCAACAGCGTTTCCCAGCTTGTGTCGTCGCAGTTGTCCCGCTTCCTGGATGCGGCACTGCCGAATGTCGACTTCAATTTCGGGCTCCAGGGAGAGCGGGCCGAAGACCTCGACATCACCTATGGGGTGGCGCTCCGACTGCTCGATGAGCGACTCATCATCCGGGGCGAGGGGGTTTACCAGGGATCCAGCACCGACAACACGCGGGCGAACACCCAAGGCATTCAGGGCGAGTTCGTCGTCGAGGTGAGACTGAGCCCGGCCGTCTCTGCGCAAGTCTTCTTCCGCCGCGAGGGGGACATTCTTCAGAATGCCGACCTCACCAACACCGCCGGAGCCGGCCTCACCTATCAGACCGATTTCCCGTCCTGGCGCCGAGTGCTCCGTCGCTGGTTGGGCCGGGATGATCCGCCCCCCGAGAACGTCGCCTCCGGGGAGGACTCATAGCCCGGACCGTGGGACGGCGGGCCCGAGTTGCCGGATCGGGCGGTCTCAGACCGAGGCGCCGGTGCGAGCGCGACGCGCCGTGAACTCGGAGGGGTTCCGTCCGAAGTGCTCGCGGAAGCACTTTGCGAAGTACGACAGGCTGTTGAAGCCGACAGCATACGCCACCTGAGAGACCGGCTCCGAACCATGCTCGAGCATGCGGGCCGCCTGCTGGAGGCGAATGGAGCGGATAAATGAGTTCGGAGACTGTCCGGTGGTTTCGCGAAGCCGTCGCTGGAGCTGCCGCGCCGACAGGCCCATCTCGGCCGACAGCTCGCGCACACCGAAGGAGGGGTTGGCGATATTGCCTTCTACATCCTGCTGGGCGCGCCGCACGAACCGCGCATCTTCGTCATTGCCGATCTGGAACGTTCCCCATGTGGGATCGCTGCTCCAGGAGTCCTCGTTGCCTTCCACAATGCGGGACACCGTACGGCCCACCTCGTCGATGAGAAGCGGCTTGCGGAGCACGGCCGACGGACGATACGGCAGGTGATCAAAGCGATCGGCGATGTCCTCGTGCGCCGTCAATGCCGTGATCAGCAGGACCGGCACCTGGCCCAGCGTGTCCGAGCGCCGCATCCATTCCCAGAAAGGGCGTCCATGGCGGTCCTTGACATTGGAACCGACGATGGCAAGCGCCGGCTGGCGCCGCGACATCATGGACACCGCACGCGCTGCGTTCTCGGCCTCGACCACACTGTACGTGTCGCCCAGAATTTCGCGAAGCCTGCTGCGCACTTTTTGATCAAGGTCCACCACGAGCACCTGATCGTTGGCGACCGGGATCTGGGTGTTTGGAGAGACGGAAATTGGCCCGGGCACGCTCGCAACCCCATCGCCCGTGGCAATCGGGAAGTCCTGATCGGCCAGCGGTGCCTCCGACTCGAACGTGTCGTGGCGCGCTGCTTCAACGGGGAAAGCCTCGGCTGCTTCCGCAAGCTGTCGCGCAGAGGCATCCGCACTTGCCGTGCCTCTGGAGAAGAGCGTCTTTTCGGCGCGGTACAATCCGACGCCGGCAATGGCGAGGCTGATAACGAGGAGAATGAGTCCGATCATGGCTGTTGGGGGTGGCGCTGCCCCCCTTCTGTTGGTGTTCGGACTGCCTGACACAAAAGCGGGGCCGAAAACCATTCGGACATGACCGGATCGCACAAACCGGCCATTTCGGGCCAAAAACGGCTTCTTGCGGATTCCGCGCACGTTCCATTTCGAAACGATCCGTCTCAACCCGAGACCGGATCGCGCGCCTGAAGGCTCCGCCAAAACACGGCGCGGGATCCCGGACATCCGGAATCCCGCGCTGGGGCGAGGGGCATTTACCCCTGGAAAATGCGGTCGGGACGCGTGCTCGAAAGCCCGCGTCCCGACCTGCTCCGCTACGCTACTGTGCCTCGCGGCTGCGAGTTACTTCATCAGCACCATGCTCTTGGTGAGCGTGTGCGCGGCCGTTTCCAGCCTGTAGATGTACATGCCGCTCTGGAAGCCAGCTGCGTCGAAAGACACGGCGTGGTTTCCGGCATTCATTTTACCGTCGACCAGGACGGCAACTTCGCGACCGAGCACATCGAATACGGAGAGTCGAACAGCCGCTGCTTCCGGCAGGTCGAAGGAGATCGACGTGGTCGGGTTGAACGGGTTCGGGTAGTTCTGCTGCAGGTTGAAGCCCTCGGGGATCTCAGCCGTGACACCCTCGGTGGAGGTCGAGGAGGCAGCGATCGGCACTTCGTACATGCCCTGGCCGTTGGTGCCCACGATCAGAGAACCGTTGTGCACCAGGATGGCGTTGGAGTCGAAGTTGCGCAGGAGAACCGGGTCCCAGTTGGTGTAGTAGCGGTCGCCTTCGAGCTTGAAGATGCCCGCGCCCCAGACAGCCGTGTAGAGGCTGTAGTCGAGCAGCGTCGAACCGGGGTTCGGCTTGGCGAACGCAATGGCGCGTGCCTCCTTGGTGACGAACGTCACACCGTTGTTGCCGGTGATCTCGAGACCGTCGGACTGCTCGGCCCATGAGAAGCCTTCGTCCTGCGTGAAGAACACGCCTTCAGCGGTGGCCGCCCACAACGTCATGGGCATCTTCTCGGGATCGAACTCCAGGTCGAAGATGTGCATGGCGCCCGAACCGGGGATGCCGTTGTTGCCCGTACGCTCCCAGAACTCGCCGTAGTCACGGGAGATGTAGAGACCGTTGCCGAACGTTCCGGCAAAGAGCAGACCTTCCGTGGTCGGATCGGCAGCGATCGCCCACGGCGTGTCGGCGCTTCCACCCGGCAGAGACATGGTCATGTCCCAGGTGATGCCACCGTCAAGCGAGCGGAAGATGCGACCGCGGTCGGCAGAGGCGTACAGGATGTAGCCAAGCGGACCACCGGGGCCACGGGTAATGGCGTAGACAATCTTGAAGGGATCGCCGTACTGGGCCATGCCCGGGAAGTCGACCGTAGACCACGTGCGACCGCAGTCGTCCGTGCGGTAAAGGCCGTCATAGCCCCAAACCGCGGCGAAGACCTGGTCAGCAACACCGGAAACCGGGTTACGGACAACAAAGAGGTCATTCACAACCAGATTCTCAACGGGCAGGCCAACCGTAGAGGTGGACCAGCGACGTCCGCCGAGGAAGAATCCGTCCGGCACGGAGCGCAGGATCGGACCATTCATCTGGCCGGCGAGGATATGGAAGGCGTCTGCCTCATTCTGGCAGGCAACCAGTGCCTGGACGGCGGACTTGGCCGGGAATTTAATCGGCTCAAGAACCGTCAGGAGATACGACGTTGTGTTGTTCGACAGGTCCGGATCAAAGATCCAGGCCGGAGGAAATGTCACAGCCGCCGTGTTCGTGTAGTCACCCTCAAAGGGCGTGACCACAGCCACGTCGTACGTAAGCGTCATCGTAGCCAGCGGGGCCAGATCGATGTCACTCACGGTGATCGTGTTAGTGCCGGCATCGTAGGAGTACGTGCCGTGCGTGTTCATCACGTTGAAGGGCACACCGAAAATGGCGTTGCCCAGATGATCCTCGGGGAGGTCATCCGTGATTTCGATGTCGTCTGCGTCTACCGTTGCGCTTGAGTTGGTAAGCGTTACGGTATACGTAGTGACATCGCCTGGGTACGCCACTTGATCGGGCGTATTTCCTTTGCCAATGACGAGATCAACGGCCGTCTGCCCAAAGGCGGGCGCGGCGCCGAACATCGCCAGAAGCAGGACGGCGGACACGATAGTCGAGAGACCCTCGCGGAGCCATCCGTGCTTGGAGCACATTTGCGTAGCAGCAGCTTTCATCGGACTTGCTGATGTGATTAGACAGCAACGAAACACCAGTTGTCGAGAACGGGGCAGTCTGCTGAAATCGGCTCCTGAGACCCCTTTTGTCGCGATCGTGGCGCAAAAAGTCCGCTTTGTGCTGCGGGCGTCTGAAATGTTATACTCGTCGTCCGCCACAAACGGACATTGGCGTATCCGCAGCGAGATGCTGGCGCGCCTGTGCGCGCCCCCATCGGAAGCTCCCCCCTCCACTCCCTTCGAATTCAGAGCGTATGAAGCCTTTATCCGACCGCACCAGCAGGCTGGGTCAGAGTGATATCCGAGCCATTTCCCTGCTGATCCGCGAGCACGGGGGTATCAACCTGGGTCAGGGCATCTGTGACATGCCCACACCGGACCCGATCAAGGAGGCCGCCAAGCAGGCGATAGACGGTGATCGGTCCATCTACTCGCATTATGCAGGCATCGAGTCGCTTCGGGAGCTCGTGGTTCAGAAGGCTCGCGACTTCAACCGACTGCCGATCACCGGGACACGGGAGGTGATGGTTTCAGCCGGGTCCACTGGTGCGTTCATGTGCGCGATGCTGACAATGCTTGACCAGGGCGACGAAGTGATCCTGTTCGAGCCCTTCTATGGATACCACCGCAACATGCTGGCGCTGCTCGGCATCGACATGCGGTTTGTAAAGACCACCGCACCGAACTGGGACATTGATTTCGAGGCCCTGGAGGCCGCCATCTCGCCTCGGACCAAGGCCGTCCTGGTAAATACCCCCGGCAACCCGCACGGCAAGGTGTGGAGCCGCGCGGAGTTGGAGCAGCTGACCGACCTGCTTGAACGCCACGATCTGTACGCGCTCACGGACGAGATCTATGAGCACATGGTTTATGATGGTCGGGAGCATGTTTCCCTGGGCAGCATCGAGGGGGCCTGGGAGCGCACGCTGACCATCAGCGGCTTCTCGAAGACCTTCAACATGACCGGCTGGCGGCTGGGGTATGCCATGGGGCCCGAGCACCTCATTGCCCCGATGGGCCTGATCAACGACCTCGTATACATCTGCGCCCCAACCCCCCTTCAGCACGGCGTGGCGGCCGGACTGCGCATGCCTGAGGCCTACTTTACCGAAATGCTGGCCGACTACACGGTCAAGAGAGACATGATGTGCACGGCACTTGAGGAGGCGGGTTTTCGTGCGAACCGCCCTCAGGGTGCCTACTACGTGCTGGCCGACTTCACGCCGCTTCAAGGCCGGTTTGAGGGCTTTTCGCACGACCAGGAAGCAGCTCGCACGCTGGTCAGCGAAGCCGGCGTCGGTGCGGTTGCCGGCAGAAGCTTCTTCAGGGACCCGGTCGACGGCGCCGGATTCCTGCGGTTCTGCTATGCCAAGGAGTTCGACGAGCTCCAGCGTGCGTGCGAGCAGCTGGTTGATGCCTTCGCCTGAGCCCGCCGCGGCGCGACCCAGGCCCCGCGCATTCTGACGGTCTGTCGCCGAGCCTGATCGTCGAGCCCGGGCCGCTCCTAGGGCACGGGCTTCAGTCCGATTCCCTCCCGCTCGAGGGCCGCCAGCACGGGGTCATGAAGGTGGCCGTTGGTCGCTACCACGCCCGTATTGGTTTTCAGGAAGGCCCCGTAGCCGAAGTCGAGTGCGTTGCCGAACACATCGGTGACCCGCCCACCACTCTCCGAAACGACCAGGGACCCCGCCGCGTGGTCCCAGATACGCTCTGTATACGCCTTGCGCACCGGCAGTCGCATGTACATGTCCGCCTGCCCGCGGGCTACCAGGGCGTATTTGGCCTGGCTATCCATGCGCACAGGTGGCCTGGAAATACCCAACGTCGCCTGGACCCGCGCCGAGTCGGTGTGCGAGCTGTGACCCGATTCCACCGACTCCGCCAATCGCGCTTCGCGGGGAGTTCGCGCCTCGGTGACGGAAATCCGACGGGCGCGGGACAGGTCGCCGAGTGGAGCCTCCCAGGTCCCGGCCCCTGACACCGCCCACTGGACCACCCCGGCCCCGTCAGCCCCGGGGAGAGCAGGACAGGCCAGGGCCGCGACCACGGGTCGATTGCCTTCGATGAGGGCCAGTGCCACGGCGTACTGGTCGCCCCGCAGGAACCCCTTGGTCCCGTCGATGGGATCCAGCGTCCAGAACCGCGGCCGGGCCTCCTGCAGTGCTCCCCGATCGATCCAGTGCAGCACGGATTCGGCCGTCGCGTCCGCGACGACTCCGCGCACGAAGTGCGTGACACGCTCTAGCACCGCCTGGTGGCCGTCCCTGCGCAGGGCGTCGGCGGATTCCTCTGCGATCACCGGGTCATCCGGAAGAGCGACCTCCAGCGTCCGACACACCACGGCCTGACTTCCGAAGTCCGCAATCGTTACCGGGCTCCGGTCACCTTTCTCCAGTGTGTCTGGCCTGGTGGAGGCCCGAACGGCCTCTGTCAGTGCTGCTGCCGCCTGGACGGCGGCGAGCGCGGCCTTCAGTTCCTCGGCGTGGTGGCCGGGATCAAGAGGATTCAATGTCGGGATACTCGGGGAATTGAGGCACGAACGCGTACCGGTCGCCGACACGCTCCGCACAGTACAGGGACATACCGTTCGTCACGGCAATGTAACGCGGCTTCAATTCCCGGGCATAGCGTGCGACCTGGTCGAGGGAGGACTGTGCAAGCCTCACGTCGGGCGCCTTGCACTCCACCACCATCCATCTGGAGCCGTCCCGGGCATACACGGTGACGTCTGTGCGCCGCGCGCCGGCATGCGAATGATGCGCCTTCTCAACCGACAGCAACCCGTGGGGAGCCCGGGCCCTCTGCAGCAGGAAATGCATGGTGTGCTGGCGCACCCACTCCTCGGGAGTCAGCACCACCCATCTGCGGCGTACCAGATCCAGCACCCGGCCATCCCTGATACGCAGTTCCGGCTGCTCCAACCGTAACGCGGGACGGTTACTCATCAGGCTCATATCCCGTCATCTCCACATAGCCCCTCCCGGAAACTGCGCGCCCACGCGACGTGCCGCCAACCCTGACCATGCCCTCCCAGTAGCGAATCGAGGTTTGTAACTCCTGATCATTCTGTGCGGACTCTATTTCGAGGGCGATGTCGGCTTCAGGGGCCGTCAGCCTCCATGCTACCGGATACCTCGCGCCAGACCTCGGGCTGGTCCAGAACCGCGTCGCTTCCAGGACCGCCGATCCCGCATCGAACGCCTGGCGGCGGCCGCTCGGGTCAATCAGGCTCCCGTCCACGTAGTCGAGGCTGTCCGAGCGCAGGCGGAAATACATCAGGTCGTAGCCGTCGTCCAGTTGCAAAGCGAACCAGTCCCACCCCGCCTGGTCGCGTGAGAGTAAGGACGTGCTCCATTCGCGGTCAAACCACGAAAAGCCACTCACGGCGAGGCTGTCGCCGTCCACCACCATGAGCCCGTCCGTCTCGATCCGGGTTATGGCGTAATAGTGGGACGCCTGCCCATCGTCCCGCCCCTTCGGGCTGTATCCCTGTTCTCCCTGAAGCACGATCGGTTTGAGGGGCCGCAGGTTGAGACTGAGCCCTCCCGTGCCGCCGAACGCATGGAGCTTCAGCGTGCTGAGTTCGGGGTCTGCGGTAAATCGCCAGTCCTCGACCCATACGTTCACCGAGTCGGTCACCGACGCTCCAGCCAATCCGGCAGCTCCACGTGCGAGCCGCTCCATGCTGACAAATTCCTCTTTGTCCGGACGGGACAGTGCGAGATGCGCGCTGTACAGCTGGTTCGTTGACCATCCTGTCGGGTAGCTCTCCTGGCCCCCCGGCGCAAGTGCATTTCGGAAAATGGTGAACTGATAGCCCAGCTGCTCTCCGTCCTCCGTATCCACATTGCCGGTGAAGTACCACCATTCCAGGAAAAAGTCCGGGTGCGGACCGTGATCACCGGGGAAATCCAATCGGTAGTCGGGCTTCGCCCTGGCAAAGCCGGTCGTGTCTACCGACAGCGCCTCTGTGATGGAGATGGACGGCAGGGGACTGGGTGAATCACAGGCCGCCAGACACAGCACAAGCGCAAACAGGGAGAGGCTACGCATGGGGTCCCTTGAGTCGAGAGGCGAGAGAGGCGCGCGATGCCGCCCGAGCCGGAATCCACCCGGCGGCAAGTGCCGCCACGATGGAGACCACCACCGCCTGCAGGAGAATGACGGGGTCCACACTGAAGTCGAGCGTCCACCCGAAGGACCGGCGATTGATGACATAAACGAGTCCGGCAGCCAGGGCGATGCCGAGCGGAATGGAAAGTAGCCCGGCGAAAGCGCCCATGAGGCCGCTTTGCAGCAGCATTACCCGTTGGAGGGCTCCCCGGCGCAATCCGACGGCCCGTTGTACCGCAAACTCCCAGGAGCGCTCCAGCTGGATGGCGGCAAGCGCGCTGATCACCCCGATGACGGCTACAATGAGCGCCAAAGCACGCAGGACCCATGTGATGGCGAACGTGCGGTCGAAGATTTCGAGTGAGGCGTCCCGAAGAGCGCGATTGGAACTGACGATCAGCCCCTGTATGCCAGCCGTCTCTTCCCGAACGCGAGTGACCATGGCCTCCGGGTCGACTCCTGGCTCCAGGTACAATGCAATGCCGTTGTAGGTGGTGTCATCGAAGGACCGCTCGTACGCAGCCCTTTCCATCAATACGACGCCCATGTCGGATCCGTAATCCACATACTCGGCGACCGCGCGCACAACCTGAGGCCCCGTCTCGGTCTGCACTTCCAGAGTATCGCCTGCGCCGGTCCCGGTCCGGAATGCGTACGGCTCCGAGACAAAGACGTCTCCGCCGGCAAAGGCGGCCCATGGATCGTCGACCGTGGTCTCCGTGAACCGATAGGCGGCTCTGCCTTGGGGTCCCGACTCAATCACGACAAGTGCGACCGGTCCATCCGAGGTTTCGACGTCGACCCGCCGGACACCATACGACGCCTCCACACCCTCCATACCGCGCATGACGGCTATCGCTTCCGGGGCGACGACGCCTCCTCCCAGCCGGAGCACAGAGCCCGGAGCGCGGATGTAGAGATCTGCCCGCAGCGTGGTCCCCAGCCATTCCTGAACGGTCCCGCGAAAGCTGTCCACCATTACCCCGACGCCCACGGCGGCGGCCACCGAGACCGCGAGTGCCACCGTGGCAATCGAAGTGCGACTCAGGTGCTCCCGAATCCCGCCGACCGCCATGCGAACAGGAAGTCCTCCTCCGAAGCGTCGTGCTCCGGCTGCGAGGCCCCGGACGAGCGCTGGACCAGTCAGTGCGAATGAGACGATCAGAAGCAAGAGTCCGAGATAACCACCAGCCACTCCTGCGGGCAGCACCAGCACGACGATGGACAGCCCACCAAGCACCGCACCCCAGCGGGCCATGCCTGCGATCCCAGCAGCAAATCGATCTTCTTCGTCAGAACGTCGCAGGGCATCTGCTGCCGGCACCGAGGCCGCCGCGCGGGCAGGAACCCACGCCGAACCCAGGCTCGCAGCAAGTCCCACCACTAGTGACTTGCCCACCTGCCAGCCGTCCAGACCCACCTCCCGCACATTCACCACGAAGTACAGGTCGTTGATGGCTCGGGTGACCAGGCGTACCAAGCCCTCACCGAGTGCGGCTCCGAGTCCCAGTCCGACCACGCTGCCGACCAGCCCCAACGCAGCGGCCTCCATGAGCACGGAGCCCTGAACGAGTGTCCTGGATACACCCGTCGCCCTGAGCCTGCTGTAAACCGGCCGCCGCTGCACGACGGAGAAGCTCATGATGTTGTAGATCAGGAACATGCCGACCACAAGCGCCAGGTAGCTCAGTGCCTGCAGGTTGGTTTCGAACGCAGCGGTCATCTGCCCCAGCGCGTTGCTCCGCGATTCCGGCCGCTCAAGCCGAATGCCGGGGCCGGCAAGTGCCTCAATTTCCCGGGCCCCGTCATCGGTTGTAATGAGATCTATCCGGCTCAACTGATCGCCCAGCCCAAGCACCCGCTGCGCCGTGGCAACATCCGCCACCATCAGGTCCGACCAACCCTGTCTGCCTGCCTCCTCGTCCGGCCTCACCACGCCTGCGACCGCCAGCGTGAACGACCTTCCCGCCGCGTCCACTGTGACCGAGTCTGTTCCGGCAAGCACTGCCAAGCCTCCGGCGGAGAGCACGACCGCGTCAGACCCGACCATCAGCCGGCCGGGTTCTGGAAAACCCGGCAATGAGCGGCCGGGAGCCGTCGCAGCCAGAGGGTCGATGCCAAGCAGCCGGAACGTGCCGGCGGCGGTGCGCACATACCCTTCGGCAACGGGTGCCACGTCCCGAATCCCGTGCCGAACGCGCAGGGTTCGGTACACCTCGCTCTCGACCGTTCCGTCGGCACCAGTCAGATAATGCGTGGTGCGGCCGGCCACCGTTTCTGCCGACAACTCAAATGCGCGATTGGCCGAACTCACCGCCAGATCGACGCCGGTGATCATGGCAACACCGACGGCAATTCCGACCACGGACATCACCAACTGGAGCCGGTGTCCGGCGAAATAACGTCCCGCCGCAATGGCCAGCAGCCGAATCACGCCGCTCTTCCCTCCTGCTCATGGAGCAGACCGCCGTGCAGACGCACAACCCGGTCCGAGATGCGCAGGAAATCGGTGTCGTGGGTTACCACAAGCATGCTGACGCCTCGCTCCCGAACCATGCCGTGCAGGAGATCCATGATTTCGCGTCCGGTCTCGTAGTCAAGGTTGCCCGTGGGCTCGTCGGCCAACACCAGTCGCGGCTCATGAATCAGCGCGCGGGCGATGGCCACTCGCTGCTGCTCGCCTCCGGAGAGCCTGTCCGGCCTGGCAGTCCCACGGTCGCCGAGGCCTACCTGCTGCAACATCATCCCTGCGGCTTCGGATGCTTCCCTGAGCGATTTGCCCGCAAGGACGAGCGGCAAGCTCAGATTCTCTGCGGCGGTCAGGGTAGGGATGAGATTGAATGCCTGAAACACGAATCCCATCGATCGTGCACGCAGGTCGGTGCGCGCATCGTCGTCCAGCTTGCCGAGGTCTTGACCCGCCACGCTTACGGTACCCCCGTCCGCGACGTCGAGACCCCCGATCAGATTCAGCAGCGTACTCTTCCCGGCCCCGCTCCTGCCGAGTAGCGCCGTGAAGGCTCCCGGGGCCATCTCGAGGGACGCGCCTCGCAGGATGTCGCGGCGGCGCCCTCCCTCCACAAAGTGCTTGCGCACGGACTCCAGCTTGAGAATCGGTTCCATGCGGGTGTCACGCCGCCCGGAGAGGGCGGTTCACCCGGCCAGGGGTTCTCATGGCCGCTTCACGGCCGCCTCAGCCGCCGGTCGATGCGCGCCGACGTCTGGGAGAGGTCTCGCGGCCTAGACTGCTCCGTACGCCAGCATCGCGTTGGCCACCTTCACGAATCCGCCCACGTTCGCTCCACGCGCGTAGTCCACGTAGTCGTCACTCTCCCGGCCGTATTCGACGCAGGTCTCGTGGATGTTGGACATGATCTCCTTCAACTTGGTGTCAACCTGCTCCCGGGTCCATTGCAGACGCATCGAGTTCTGGGTCATCTCCAGGCCGGAAATGGCAACGCCTCCCGCATTGGCCGCCTTGCCGGGCCCGAACAACAGCTGGGCATCCTCGAAGATTTTTGCAGCCTCGGCCGTTGTGGGCATGTTGGCGCCTTCTGACACCAGAATGCATCCGTTGTCTACCAGGGCTTCCGCGTCCTCCTCGGAAATCTCGTTCTGCGTTGCCGATGGAAAGGCCAGCTCGCCGCCGGCGTGCCATGGCCGCTTGCCCTCATGGTACTCGACCCCGTACTCCTCGGCGAACTCGGATATCCGACCGCGACGCTGGTTCTTGAGCTCCATGATGAATTCGAGCTTTTCCCTGTCGATGCCTTCGGGGTCATACACGAACCCGGAGGAATCCGACATGGTCAGGACTTTGCCTCCCAACTCGATAAGCTTCTCTACCGTGTACTGCGCCACATTGCCGGAGCCCGAGACGAGGCAGGTGTGGCCCTCGATGTCCTTTGCCTGCGTGGCCAGCATTTCGCGCGCAAAATAGACGGAGCCGTAGCCGGTGGCCTCGGGCCTGATCAGGCTGCCCCCGAATTCCATGCCTTTCCCGGTCAGGGTCCCGGTAAACTCGTTCCGAAGACGTCGATACTGACCAAACAGGTAACCGACCTCCCGGGCGCCGACGCCGATATCCCCTGCCGGCACATCCACGTTCTTGCCGATGTGCCTGAACAGTTCGGACATGAAGCTCTGGCAGAAGCGCATCACCTCGTTGTCGCTCTTGCCTTTCGGATCGAAGTCACTTCCGCCTTTCCCGCCTCCCATGGGTAGTGTGGTAAGGCTGTTCTTCAGGATCTGCTCAAACGCCAGGAACTTCAGAATCCCGAGGTTTACGCTGGGATGAAACCTCAGCCCGCCCTTGTACGGACCGATCGCCCCGTTGAACTGCACGCGGTAGCCGCGATTCACCTGGATCTGGCCATTATCGTCGACCCAGGTCACCCTGAACATCATCACGCGGTCCGGTTCGGTCATGCGCTCGAGAATGCGCGCGTCCCGGTATTCGGGGTGCTTCGCAAGGAACGGCCACAGCTTTTCGGCCACCTCCTTGACCGCCTGGTGGAATTCAGCCTCTCCCGGATTGCGGTGTTTGACGGCATCCAAGAACGTTTCCAGGCGGTCCTGCTTCACTTCCATGGCCCCAAGGGATGGTTTGGAGGGATGTCCTGACTGGAAGCGCTTCCAATCCGACGCACAAACGGTACGCGCCCGCAGCGCATCGGGTCAACCCCTGAACGACGAATCGACTGAACTGCGATCAAAGGGCACTGCGGTCCAGGGGCACTGCGTCGCAGGCCACCGCTACCACATCCTCAGAACCTACCCTTCGGCCGAGCTCTGACGTCCTGACAGCAGGTAGAGCACTGCCATGCGGACCGCCACACCGTTGGTCACCTGGTTCAGGATGACTGCGCGCTCGTGATCCACCACGTCGGAGGCCAACTCCACGCCGCGGTTGACGGGCCCGGGGTGCATGACGATGAGGTCCTTGTACCGGTCGATGTGCTCGCGGGTAATTCCGAAGCGTTCGTGGTATTCCCGCACGCTGGGGAACAGCTGCCTGCCCTGTCGCTCCAACTGAATCCGAAGTGCCATCGCGACATCGGCACCCTCCAGCGCCTCATCCAGTCGGTGCGTAATGCGGACAGGCGCATCGACCATATCGGCGACCTGAGGCGGCAGCAGCGTCGGCGGTCCGCAGAGCGTGATCTCCGCGCCAAGCGCCGCCAACGCATAGATGTTGGACCGGGCCACGCGGGAAAACAGAATGTCCCCGAGAATGCTGACCTTGAGCCCCCTGAACTCCGGGTAGTGATCAGAGATTGTCAGCGTGTCGAGCAACGCCTGCGTGGGATGCTCGTGGGAGCCGTCCCCCGCATTGATAACGGCGGCGTCCACGCACCGTGTAAGGAACTGCGGCGCCCCGGGCGACCGGTGCCGGATGACGACCATGTCGATCTTCATCGCCTCGATGGTGCGGGCGGTGTCCTTGAGGGTTTCCCCCTTGGAAACCGAAGAGCCCGACGCCGAGAAGTTGACCGTGTCCGCGGAGAGCCGCTTCTCAGCCAACTCGAAGCTCACTCGGGTTCGGGTGGAAGCCTCAAAAAAAAGATTGACAACCGTCACGCCCCGCAGGGAGGGCACACGACGGATGGGGCGATTCAGCACCTCCCGAAACTCGCGCGCCGTAGCGAGGATCAGCTTGATCTCGGCCGCCGAATAGCCCTGGAGACCAAGCAGGTGACGATGCTGCAACTGCTCCGCGATCTCCACTAGCGACCTCCTCCGGCTTTGGGGTTTTCAACCAGCCAGACGCCGTCCATGCCGTCACACTCCTTGAGGCGAACCCGAACTTCCTCTCCCGGGAACGTGGGCACATGACGGCCAACGATATCGGCGCGGATGGGCAGTTCGCGCAGACCGCGGTCAACGATGGCCATGAAGTGAACCGCGGACGGGCGGCCCAGGTCCATGAGGGCGTCGAGGGCCGCTCTTACCGTTCGCCCCGTGTAGAGTACATCGTCCACGAGGAAGACCTGGCGCTCCGACAGATCGAACGGAATGCGGGTCTCCCGGATGACGGGCTGCTTGAGACGGAGTCTGAAGTCGTCCCGGTACATGGTCGCATCCAGCACACCCAGCGGAATGTCGATGCCCTCGAACGTGCTGATGCGGTCGTGAATGCGACGGGCCAGATGCACACCGCGCGACTGCATGCCCACCAGGGCCATGGTCGCGGCGGCGTCTGCGCCCGGCGGGACGTGCTCCACAATCTGCTGCGCCATGCGATCCAGGGTGCGTCCCAGATCACGCTCGTCCAGCAGTTGAGCCTTTACGACGTCCCCCGATTCCATACGGGCAATCTACGCACGGAAGTGCCGGTCGTACCCCCTCCCGCACCGTTGAACTTCCGTCAAGACCCCGCTGCTCAAGGGTCTGGTTGTCCGGCGGAACTCCCGTGGACGGCGTGCCTTCCATCGCCTCCTGAAAACCGGACTTCATGGCTGAAACCGATACTGTGCTGCGCTACCTGGACCCGGTCGTGGTGTCCCAGTTGCGCAACATGGAGATGCGGGCCCGTCTGATTGTAGAGGGCTTCATTACAGGACTGCACAAGAGCCCCTATCACGGGTTTTCGGTCGAGTTTGCTGAGCATCGACCCTACAATCCGGGCGATGAGCTTCGTCACGTCGACTGGAAAGTCTACGCCAAGACCGACCGGCACTACGTCAAGCAGTACGAGGAAGAGACCAACCTGCGCCACTACGTGGTGCTGGACACCTCCCCCTCCATGCGGTACCGCGGCTCGGCGGAACTGTCCAAACTGGAGTACGGAGCCTACCTCGCTTCCGCCCTGCACTACCTGATGGTAAAGCAGAAGGATGCCACTGGCCTGATCGGATTCGACGACAGGGTGCACACGCTGCGGCCGCCCCGATCCACCCAGGGCTATCTCCGCCAGTTGCTGACGACTCTGCACGAATTCACCCAGCTGGACAGTTCAGAGTCCCGGACCGGAGCAGCCACCGTGCTCAACGAGGTGGCTGAGAGGATTTCGCGCCGCTCGCTGGTGGTAGTCATCACCGACCTGTTCGAAAACGTCAGTCAGCACGAGGACCTGATGAAGGCCCTCCGCCATCTGCGCTACCGAGGTCACGAAGTCCTGGTGTTCCATGTTCTGGAAAGCGAGACCGAGCGCCGTTTCAGCTTTCCCGATGTGCCCATGCTCTTCAGGGACATGGAGACCGGCGAGGAAATGACCCTGCAGCCGGCACAGATCAAAGAGAACTATCGGGCCGCGGTCGAGGCCTTTTCGGAGCGGTTCCGCAATCGATGCCGCGAGCGCAACATTGATTTCGTTGAGCTCGATACGGCCCAACCCTACAACAAGGCGCTGCTTGCGTATCTGAACAAGCGCGGGCGCCTGGCCTGACGTCATGAAACAACTTCTTCCCCTGCTGACACTCCTGCTGGTGATGCCTGCGCAGGCGCAGGACGCTACCCCGGTGCCCGCCCCCGCCACGACGCCAACGGCAGACGATGCGCCGGACCTCGTGCGATCCTATCAAGAGACCATCTCTGCGTCCGACCTGGCCGCACACCTGTACTTCTTCGCCTCCGACCATTTCGAAGGACGGGAGACGGCTACGAGGGGACAGCGCATGGCGGCTGAGTACCTCGCGGCCCAGTACCGCAAAATGGGCATCACGCCAGCCGGGACAGCGGCGCCGGCCGAAACACCAGGACCCCAGGCATACCTGCAGCCATTTCCGCTTTATGGCCGACGCCAGTCGGGCTCGGAACTCACTGTGCCGGGCGGAAGAACCAGTGTGTTCTCCGCGGCCAACCGTGACGGCCACTCCGTACTCGTGTTCGGGGACACCCCTGAAACCACGGCAGGCGTTGTTTTCGGTGGCCATGGCATTGCGGACGCAGGCCTGGACTACGACGACTTTGCAGCCATGAAGGCAGCCGGTCTCGACTACTCGGACAAATGGTTGATGCTGCTTGCGGACGAACCCATGTCCGATGCCGAAACCAGCCTGATCACCGCAGACGGCACCCCATCACGCTGGTCCTCTTCCCCAAATGTCAAGCTGCGATATCTCTTTCAGTCGGGTTTGCCGAAGGGCGTGCTCCTTATTTCTGACTCCTCCCCGCGCAGTAACGAGGCGCTCATGGCCATCGCCGACGAACGGGCAGCGAGCCTCGGCGGTGTAGGGTCGCTGTCCCTGGAGGAACCCTCGGGCAGCGGGCGTCCCACGCCCCCCATCATGTTGATCTCCTCGGATCTGGCCAACTCGATCCTCGCTCCCTCGGGACGCACGGTGGCCGACATCCGTGACCGGATTGCCGCGGACCGGGCGCCAGTGGTGTTCGACCTTGGAGACGCGGAAGTCTCGGCGACCATCCAGACCGAGACCTACGAGACGTCTTCGGAGAACGTCGTTGCTTTTATCGAAGGATCGGACCCACAGCTTCGCCATGAGGTGGTGGTCGTGTCGTCTCACTACGACCACGTAGGCATGACCGGCCGGCCTGAAGGTGAGGACCAGGTGTTCAACGGTGCCGACGACGATGGCTCGGGCACCGTGGCCGTTCTGGAGATCGCCGAAGCATTCGAGAAGGCCCGTGCGGACGGCCACGGCCCACGGCGCTCCGTGGTATTTCTGAATGTGTCCGGTGAGGAGAAGGGACTGCTCGGAAGCCGGTATTACACGGACGCGGAGCCCATCTTTGACCTGGACAACACGGTGGCCAACCTCAACATCGACATGATCGGCCGTGTTGATCCCACCCACCCGGGCGACAGCGACCACTACGTCTACATTATCGGCTCCAACCTGATCTCGCAGGAACTGCACGACCTGAACGGTCGCATGAACACCCTGCTGGGGACCGATCTGGACCTGAACGAGCGGTTCAATTCCCGCAACGATCCGAACCAATTCTACCGGCGGTCCGACCACTGGAACTTCGGCAAGCACGAGATCCCGTTCATCTTCTTCTTTACCGGGACCCACGAAGACTACCACGGCCCAGGCGACGAGCCCCACAAGATTGAGTATGACCGGCTCGCGACGATCAGCCGACTGATTTTTGCCACGGCCTGGCAGGTGGCCAATCAGGATGCCCGGCCGGCCGTTTCCGGCACCGGGTTCAACTAGACGTGCGGGATCGCATTCAAACACGTGCCCGGGACCTGCTCCCGAACACAATCGCGGTGCGCCGGGACCTTCACCGCCATCCTGAACTGGCGTTCGAGGAGATTCGCACGTCCGGTCTCGTCGCAGAAACCCTCAAGAGCTTCGGCATCCCCGTGCGTCGTGGTCTTGCGCGGACGGGTGTAGTTGGATTCATCGACGGTGCACTGCCGGGACCCTCCCGCATGCTGCGCGCGGACATGGATGCGCTACCGATTCTCGAGGAAAACATCTTCGACTTTGTCTCCACCGTTCCCGGCAAAATGCATGCGTGTGGCCACGACGGGCACACGGCCATGCTGCTGACCGCCGCGCAGATCCTGCAGGAGCTGCGCGAGGAACTGCACGGTTCGGTGCGCCTGATCTTCCAGCCGGCCGAGGAGAAGGTGCCGGGGGGAGCCAAACCCATGATTGAGGACGGCTGCCTCGCTCCGCTGGAGGGACGTCCTTCGGTAGGCACGGCCTTCGGCCAGCACGTCAGGCCGGACCTTCCCTCCGGCACGATCGGGGTGCGGGCAGGCGCCTTCATGGCTGCCTCCGACGAGGTCTTCATCACCATCACGGGCCAGGGCGGGCACGCGGCTGAGCCACACCTGCTACGCTCTGATCCGGTGCACGCAGCCGCTCACGTGATCACCGCGTTGCAGTCTGTCATCAGCCGCAACCGTCCGCCGGACGTGCCTTCGGTGCTGTCCTTCTGCAAGGTAGATGCGGGCGATGCGCCCAACGTCATTCCCGACCGGGTCGTGCTGGGCGGCACCTTCCGATCCATGGATGACACCTGGCGCTTCAGGGGTCATGACCTCATCACGCGAGTGGCCGAGCACACGGCCGCTGCCTTCGGCGCTAAAGCGGACGTTGACATTCACGTGGGCTATCCAACCCTGGTGAACGACCAGGTCCAGGCGACTCGTGTACGCAGGGCGGCCGAGGAGTACGTCGGGCCGGACCACGTGGTGGATCTGGATCGCTGGTACGTGGCCGAAGACTTTGCCTACTATTTGCGCGAGGTGCCCGGGTGCTACTACACCCTGGGCATTCGCAACGAGCCGGAGGGTATCGTGCACGGACTGCACACGCCGCGCATGACCGTGGACGAACCGGCGCTTGCCACAGGAGCTGGTTTCCTGGCCTACCTTGCATGGCACACTGGTGCCAACCCCGACTAAGATGGACACGCTTCCTCCCTTCCCCGGTTTTCGGCCCGAGGCCTTTCAGTTTCTCCGGGACCTGAAGGCAAACAATGAGCGGGACTGGTTCAAGCCAAGGAAGCAGACCTTCGACGACGAGTGCCTCTGGCCGCTTCGCTGCCTGGTCGAGGATGCGGGGCGTGCGGCAACCACCGTTGGCATCCCTCTCCGCGGCGATGCCACCAAATCAGTCTTCCGCATCTATCGGGACACCCGCTTCTCGAAGAACAAGGATCCCTACAAGACCCACCTTGGCGCCGTGCTATCGCGATCCGGATCCCGGAAGGCAAGCGGAGGGCTCTATATCCACGTGGAGCCGGACAACTGCTTCACTGTGGCCGGCTTCTGGCAGCCGGACAAGGACCTGCTGGCAGCCATCCGAGACGACATCGTTGCAGAACCGGACCGCTTTCGTGGCATGATGAATGCGCTGGGCGGACTGGAACTGATGGAATACGGCGGCATGCTCAAGAGACTGCCACGAGGCTATCAAACGGACGATGAGGACATCGGCGAGGCGATCCGACACAAATCGTTCATCGTCACGCAATCCTTCCAGGAGGAGGAGCTGATGGCTCCGGAGTTCACAGGCAGGCTGATCGAGGCCGCGGGCTCCATGCGCTCCATCCTCGATTGGGGATGGCACATCCAGGATCGCCTGAATGGCGGACCGCAGGGCTAGATCCAGCCGACCTCTCCGGCCACGGGCACACTCGGGAGATCAGGCGTAGCTGCCTGCTCCTACGGCCTCAACGCGCATGATTTCCGGTACGGAGCGCCGCACGGCCTGCTCGATCCCGGCTCGCAGGGTCATGGTCGACATGGGACAGGTGCCGCAGGCCCCCAGAAGTTCGAGCTCCGCCACCATGTCCGAGGTAATCCGGCGCAACCGCACCGACCCTCCGTCCGCCATCAGGTAGGGCCGCAACTGATCGAGTGCGGCTTCGACGCGGTCTTCGAGGCTCAGGGACGAGGGCTGCTCAGGCATACGGGGCGAAATCTGGGATGGAATGGGAACGGCTCAACCCGGGGAAAGATCTACTTGTAGAGTATTTCAATCTTTTTGGACGCAGGGAGCGTGGCAGCCCGTCGAAACACCGAACGGGCCGTGTTGCGAGCCAGAGCATCAAACTGAGCCGCGATGGGCCCATCCCCTGCAGCGGCCGGTTCCCCGGAATCGCAGGCCTCCCGGAGGGGCTGCTGAAGGGGAATCTGACCCAGAAGAGGCACGCCCTCCTCTTGCGCCAATTCCGCCGCGCCATTCTCGCCGAACAGGAAGTAGCGCTTGCCGGGCGCATCCGGCGGCTCGAACCATGCCATGTTTTCGACCATGCCGACAACGGGAACGTCGACCTGTCTGAACATGGCTACCCCCTTGCGCGCGTCTGCCAGGGCCACTTTCTGTGGGGTCGACACGATCACGGCCCCAGCCAGAGGCACGGTCTGCACGATGGTGAGCTGGATGTCCCCTGTGCCCGGCGGGAGGTCCATGAGCAGGAAATCAAGATCCCCCCACTCGGCTTCCCCGAGAAACTGCCGGATCGCACTGGAGACCATGGGGCCTCTCCAGATCACGGCCTTGTCCGGATCGACCAGAAATCCCATCGACAGCACCTTGATGCCGCGGGTTTCGATCGGCAGGATGCGCCGCTGCTCGTTCACTCGTGGTTTGGCCGTCTCCAGGCCCAGCATCACGGGCATCGAGGGGCCGTAGATGTCGGTGTCGACCAGTCCCACCCGATAGCCCTGGCGAGCCAGAGCCACGGCCAGATTGACGGTCACGGTGCTCTTGCCCACGCCCCCTTTCCCGGAGGCCACTGCCAGCGTGTGGCGAACACCGGGAAGCAGCTCCTTCTTTCCGTCCACCTGCAGGTCATCCCCGAATCCGATGACCGGGTTGTCGACGGCAACGCCAATCTGCACTCCGTCAGCCAGCGCCGCGCGAAGTGCGTGTTCTACCTCCCGCTGAGCGGTGGCCGCGAACGCGCTGCCCGGATCGTCCAGGACCAGCGTGAGCGAAACGCTCGCATCGTCGACATCCAGGTCTCGCACCATGCCCCGCCGGAGCACGTGTTCTCCGGAGTCCGGTTCGATTACGGTTTCCAGGGCATCCAGTACCCGGTCAAGCATGGGGTCGGCCTGTTTCTTCTCAAGGGCCGGGTGTTACGGGGGCCGGACCTAAGGTTCCACGGGCTTCTCCGCGCGAATCGTTATCCATTCATCCTCAACATCCACGTCAATAACCCTGAGCCCGGCCGCGGAAACGGCGCTCTCCATCATCGCTCGGTCCGTGCGCAGCACACCGGACAGGAGCAGCCGCCCCCCAGCGGCGAGTCTGGCTGTGAAGCCGGGGAGCATCTCTTGCAGGGCACGGCGATTGATGTTGGCCAGGACGGCATCAAACGGGCCTGGCCCCGCAGCGGGCAACCCGCCGATGCGCACTTCCACGCCGGTGGTCTGGTTGCGCTCCAGGTTCTCGCGAGCGTTCTCTTCACTCCAGGGATCGATGTCAAACCCGATCACCTGACGGGCTCCCAGCATGCGCGCAGCGATGGCAAGCACGCCCGTCCCGGTCCCTGCATCCAGCACCGAATCGCCCGACCGCACCACATGCGGCATGCCGCGCAGCATGAGTCGTGTGGTCGCGTGGTGTGCCGTTCCGAAGCTCATCTTCGGCTCGATGCAAATGGCCCTGAGTCCAGGCTCCGGTGGGTGCCAGGGCGGGTGCACGCAGAACGGGCCGGCGGAGACGGGGGTGATACCGCGCTCCCACCGCTCGTTCCAGTTTCGCGGAGCCTGACGGGAGACTGAAACCAGGCGATGACCCGTCGGCGCGACCAATCTCCTCAGCTCATCGGTAGCATCGGGCGGTAGCTCCAGTTCGTCGCCGTAGGCGAGCACGCCCTCCGTGGTTTCCTCAAATGCACCAAAGCCGAACTCGCTGAGCTCCGCGATCAGCCATTCGGCTGTGTCGGCGGGACCCTCGAATCGACACAACAGGGTCCCTGCCTTGTCCGTCATCTATCGAGATTGTAGACCCGAATCCCCCAGGCCTCCGGATTGCGGGGTGCGCC
Source organism: Rhodothermales bacterium (assembly GCA_017643395.1). Classification (NCBI taxonomy): domain Bacteria; kingdom Pseudomonadati; phylum Rhodothermota; class Rhodothermia; order Rhodothermales; species Rhodothermales bacterium. Next base: position 213,735 of record JAEPNP010000006.1, read on the forward strand.
CCCGCCAAAATCACCGTAGGAGTGGGAAAAGTCGGTCTTGAAGCCTATCACATAACTGCCCGGGTCCAATTCCAGAATCCCGTCGTAGATCCGGTTGATGTCGTTTCCTCCGGCCGGACGCGTATTGCGCCGGGTCATCTCCCAGACGGTCGCACCCTCGGATGATTCAATCCAGCCGTAGTCGTAGCGGCCGCCATCCGAGAGTTCGCCCAGGCCTATGATGCGGACTCGGGTCTTCTTCTCGAACGAAAAGGCACCGGTGCGCTGTTGCTCGTTTCCCAATCGAGTCGCGTTGAACAGGATCTGACTCTCGTCCGGCGGAGCGCCCATGGTCTCGCCGGGATCGTCCGACACGGCAACTACCGGGGCTTCCCGCGAACCGGATGAGATCACCTGCACCCGGTCTCCGTCAGCCGCCTCCAGCGGGAATACGGACACGCCCCATCGCTCGGGGAAGGCCGGCTCTCGTCGTCTCCAGTCTCCAAATGCATGTGAGCCATCCGTCACATAGCGCAGCGTGTAGGTGCCGGACTCCAGATCCAGAAAAGCCGTCTCGACCCGGTTCGTGCGGTCGCCACCGGCCGACTCACTGTTGTCGACGGTCTGCTCCCAGACCCGGTCTACTCCTTCAGCCTCAAGCCAGGCATAGTCATACACCGTATCACCGGAACCCACCTCGCCCGTAGACACCACAACGAGCCGGACCGGCTCCGAGACCTCCAGGACAGCCTCCAGATCGGCGTCGTTCCCGACCTCACGGAACGAGACGATGGGCTCCGGGCCCGTCCATGGATCAAATTCCCGGACCTGCTCGGGGTTGCCCCACAGGCGCATGCCCCAAGCGATCGGATCAAAGGGTGGGTTTGCCCTCCATCCACGTGCCGCGTGCGAGCCGTCTGTCGTGAACACGGCCTCGTAGATGCCAGGCTGCAGTGCCACCGGGCCGTCAAACTTTCTGTTGCGAAGCAAACCCCCGGCTTCGGAGGTGTTCTCCCGGGTCATCTGCCACACAGGCTCGTCTTCGCCGAGCGGGGTGATGGTGGCCGTGTCGCAGTCACGCACGCACAGCTCGGCGACCGCATAAATCCTCACCTCCGTGGGCTCTTCAACGCGCAGGCGGGTCGAGACTGTCTTGCGATTTCCCACGGCACCGGTGCTCCAGACCGCATCGTCGTCCCAGGCATCCAACTCCAGTCGAACCACCTGCCCGGCTCCGTTCGTCGGGGTGATGACCATCTGCCAGAATTTCTGGTCGTTGGTCCAGTGTGCCTTCAGCCCCAGAGCCCCGCGACCGCTCCTGGAGCGCTCCGTGGCCCCAAAGCTGGTGAAGTAGGCCTCGTAGGTCCCCGGCTCCATCCACACCGAATCCGAAGTCGTGACACGCGTGCGCTCCCGCAGACCATCGGAGAGATCCTGGGTCCAGACAACCTCGCGCGAGTCACGGCGGAGGATCCAACCATAGGCTGCCGGCACCTGACCGTCCTCGTCCTCAACCGAGCCGACGGCATGGATCGCCACCGTGGAGCCCGTTTCGAGTTCGAAGGTCCTTACCACCACCTCCCCCTCGTCCAGATCGGAAATGGTCACAAGGCCGGGGGGGGTACCCGGACCTCGAGTGAATCGCCAGAAAACCAGGACGGCTATAGCCGCCAGAGCAAGGAGCTGGAGGCGTACGACGCGTTTACGCTTCATAGGTGGAGGTCGGGAGTCCGCTGCTCTACGGAGGGTGCGCACGGAAGTTACCCCGCTGCGGCGCGAGGGGCGAATCTCGCTTAACTTGGCCTCCGGACACGGTCACAACGCCTCCAGGAGGCCCCTCGGTCACTGGGGGTTTCGAGCCTTCTCTGGCCCTCGATCCGTGTAACAAAGCCCCCGGAGGGGCGGTACACTGCCAACCTCCCAGGCCGCCCGCACTCCACCTGATGCAGCTACCCATACCCCGGCGAAAGAAAACCGCTCCTACCCGGACGCGGTCGCTGCTGATGGGCCTGCTGTTTACAGGGGCCACCGCGCTGGCACTGGTCTACCACATCCTTGCCTGGAGTGGTCAGCCCCCGTCCCAGGCGCTGGCGCTGGGCTACGACGTCGTGATCATGATTGGCTACGGCGGGCTTTGGGCGCTCCTGGCCGAGTCCTTCGCGAGACGCAGACCCGCACCCGCCAAGTCGTTCTGGTCCACGGCCCTGGCGGCCAGTGTCGTCATCGTGGTCTCGCATCTGGTGCTGCTGATTGCGCGCCCCCCCGCCTCGGTGGATCCGAGTCTGGCCCTTGGGTTCGATTTCGAGACCGGTGCCCCGCTTTCGCTGGCCACGGTGTTCAAGATGAACATCATCGGGCTGCTCTACGGGACATTCGCTGTGATACTGATGCTGCGCATCAAGGACCTCGTGCTGGTCAAACGTACCCGGTCCTCGCAGCGGAACTGGTACCTCATGGTCGGCGCCATGGTGGTGACCGCGCTCTCGGTGATCGGGATCCGGGCAGGCGAGCCGCTGGGCGACCTCCAGACCATCTCCATGATCGTGGCCGTCGTCTTCATGGTGGTCTGCTCGTTCCGGCTGTCCTGGATTGTGTTTCTCAGTTTTCGGGAGAAGATGGTGGCCATCGGTCTCTCGCTGCTCCTGCTCCTTGTGTTGGTGTTGGGCATCGGCATCATGGGTGACCCGATCCTGACGGAATCCACCTTGCCGGGCAGTCACACGTATGTGCAGAGCTTCAGCTATCCGCTGGCCATGTTCAGCAGCCTGGCGGCCATCTTCGGCATCCTCTACTGCACGACCACGGTGCTTTCGCTGCTCTTCCATCTGCCGACCACCGGCGAATTTGAGGCTCGGGCAGGCGAGCGTGCAGCCATGCAGAGTCTGACCACCATTGTGGGGCAGGTGCTTGACTCAGATCGGTTGCACGCGGCGATCGCGGCGTCGCCGGTGGAGGCGGGCATTGCGAGTTCGGCATGGCTGGCCATTGCCGATCCCGAGTCGGGCACGCTCACGCCGAGAGTGGTTGCCGCCTCTCGGGTCGGCCCGGAGGAAGTCGGCCAGCTGGTTGACCTCCACGGCCTGTTTGAGGAGGCCACCAGCGGGATGAATCCCATCGTACTGGAGCAGGCGGTCAGGGATCACCGCGTGCGGGCGAAAGCGGCAAGCAGTATTTCCAGCATGGTCGTCGCCCCTCTGATCGGCCGGGACCGTTTTCTGGGCGCGCTCTTCGCCTGCAAGGAGGTGGTCCGCGGTTTCGAACGGGACGAGGTGGATACCATCGCCATCCTGGCCGCCCAGGCCAGCCTGGCCATCGAAAATGCCAATCTGTTCGAACAGCAGGTCGAAAAGGAGCGCCTGAAACGAGAGCTCGCCATCGCCCGGGAAGTGCAGCAGCGACTGCTTCCGCAGACCGTGCCCAGCATTGCCGGTCTTTCCGTGGCCGCGTCGAGCGTGCCCGCCCAGGAGGTCGGCGGCGACTACTACGACTTTGTGCACCTCTCGGAAGACCGGCTGGGGATCATCATTGCGGATGTCTCGGGCAAGGGCACTTCGGCCGCCTTCTACATGGCCGAAATGCAAGGCATCTTCCAGTCCGTATCCCGGCTGGCGCCGACCCCGGCGGACTTTCTGGAGCATGCGAACACGGCACTCTCCCAGTCGCTGGATCGCAACGTGTTCGTATCCGTGATCTACGGCCTTGTGGACACCCGCAAGCAGGAGTTTGTGCTGGCCCGCGCCGGGCACTGCCCCGCGGCGGCAGTCGGTATTGACGGCAAAGCCCGCTTTCTCCGCTCGCAGGGAATCGGCCTGGGGCTGGACCGGGGGAGTCTGTTCCGACAGGCGCTGACCGAGACCCGCATCGCACTGCAACCAGGCGATGTGTACGTGCTCTACACCGACGGGGTCGTGGAATCGCGGGCTCCCGACGGTAGCGAATATGGCTATGACCGGCTCCTGGAAGTCCTTTCAGACGTGCGCCAGGAGTCCGCAGAAGGCATTCACACGGCGCTGATCACCGACCTGAACACCTTTATCACCGAGAACGGCGAATACGGAGACGACATGACACTCATGGTCCTCAAGTGGCACGGCCTGGCGGCCCTGCCCGAGGCCGCTGAGCTGGACATGGCGGGAGCCGTGCAGCACGCGTAGTTTGCGCCGGCCACTCCAGAACACCAATCCGTCAGCATGAGCAGTTTTTCAGTAGGCTTCCGATCAGTCGGCCGGGTCCAGGTCCTCGACCTGAAGGGCGAGCTGGACGCGCATACCGCAGCCGAACTGGAAGCCGCCATTCAGAAGTGTCAGGAGGATGACTGTGTGCAGATCCTCGTGAACGGCGCAAACCTGAACTACATCTCGAGCGCGGGCCTGGGCGTTTTCATGGCGTACATCGAAGAGATCCGCGAGCGTGGGGGCGATATCAAGATCGCCGCGCTGCAGCCCAAGGTGTACAACGTCTTCGACTTGCTGGGCTTCCCGATGCTGTTCGACATCGTCGAGTCCGAGAACGATGCCGTCGGCAAGTTCGATACGCCGCCCGCCAGCGCCTGAGGTCCTCAGCACCGTGACCAAACGCATCCACAAATTGACCATCCCGAGCTCGACGCGCTACCTGGAGGACGTGCGTCAGTTCGTGGAGGTCCATGCCGCGGATGCCAAATTCCCCGAGGACACGGTGGAGCAGCTCAAGATGGCCGTGGACGAGGCATGCGCCAACGTCATAAAGCACGCCTACAAGGGGGAGGCTGAACACCCCATCGACATCGCCGTCATCGTGCAACCGGATCGCTTCACCGTGCGGATTCGGGACGAGGGCGAGAGCTTTGATCCGAGCAACTACACGGAGCCCGATCTGATGAAGTTCGCGCGCGCGCGTCGGGCCGGCGGCCTGGGTGTGCACATCATGCGCCGCCTGATGGATCAGGTCGAGTACAAGAAGCGCGGGCGGAAGAACGAGTGCTGCCTGACCAAGTACCGCTCCTGAACTGGTCCAGGCGGTCTCAGGTCGCGAAGCCTGTGTACATGGAGGCGATGCCGAACGTCATGCGTCGCTGCGCGACATCCCGGTATCCGGCATTTCGCATGCGCGCCAGGAAGTCTTCCCCATCCGGAAACACGGCGATCGAGTCCGGCAGATAGCGGTACGCCCCGGAATCACCGCTCAGCCACCCGCCCACGCGCGGCAAAATGTGTTTGCTGTACAGGCCGTAGGCCTGCTTGATCGGAAATGCAGTCGGATGACTGAATTCCAGGACCACCAGCTTGCCACCAGGTTTGAGCACGCGAGCCATGTCCCGGAGACCGGCATCGAGGTCCTCGAAATTGCGAACGCCGAACGCGACCATGGCCGCGTCGAACTCGTCTGATTCAAACGGCAGATTCTCGGCATCGCCGTAGCGTAGCGTCACCCGGCCTTTCAGGTCGGGTGAGTTGAGCTTCTCCCTACCGTAGACCAGCATTTCCTCGGCGATGTCCACTCCGGTCACCTGAGGGACCCCGGCCCGGACGCACTCGATGGCCAGGTCTCCGGTTCCGGTGGCCACGTCCAGCACACGACTCGGAGCTACGTCCTTGACCGCCTGCACGACACGCTTGCGCCACCCGCGATCGATGCCCATGCTCAGCACCCGATTCAGGAGGTCGTACCGGGGCGCGATGGTGTCGAACATCGCCGCCACATCGCTCTTCTTGCCCGCCGCTGCGGCCGGTGAAGGATAGTTCTCGGTACTCATGTCAACGCAGCTGCTCGGTCAGCTTGAGCAATTCGTAATTGATGGCCTTGCTGCGGCCCCAGACGTTCTTGGAAGGCGTCAACCGGATGTCCCCGTTGATTACGCCCACCATCACGTTGTAGTGACCTTCCATCAGCGAGTCGACGGCAGCGGCACCCAGGCGGCTTGCCAGGACCCGATCCCGGGCCGTCGGTGAGCCACCCCGCTGGGTATGTCCCAGAATGCAGACCTTGAGGTCGATGTGGTCGAAGCCCGCATCTGCCCGCAATGCCTGCGCAATGCTGTTTGCACCGCCGAGCTCATCGCCTTCCGCCACGACCACGATTGAGGAGCGGCTGGAGCTGCTCATCTGGGACCGGATCTGGCGCTTGACCTCATCGAGATCGGACAGCATCTCCGGGATCAGTACCAACTCGGCTCCGCCTCCAATCCCGCAATTCAGCGCAATAAAGCCGGCGTCCCTGCCCATGACCTCGACCAGGAAGAGACGGTCATGTGCGTCGGCCGTATCACGGATCTTGTCGATGTTCTCCAGGGCGGTATTCAGCGCCGTGTCATAGCCGATGGTCTCGTCGGTGCCGAACAGGTCATTGTCGATCGTACCCGGACAGCCGACCAGCGGGAACCCGTGTTCGTCATAGAATACGGACGCCCCCTGCAGACTCCCGTCGCCTCCGATGGCGATCAGACCCTCCACCCCGGCCTTCTTCAGGTTCTCGGCGGCCTTTGCTCGCCCCTCTGCCGTGCGAAACGCCTGGGACCGGGCGCTCTTCAGGATGGTGCCACCTTTCTGCACGATGTTGGAGACCGACTTCCCGTCCATCTCCACCATGTCGTCCTCTATCATGCCCTGGTAGCCGCGCCGGATGCCGACGACTTCCAGGTCATACGACAGCGCGGTGCGCACGACCGCTCGCACGCAGGCATTCATCCCGGGTGCATCGCCACCGGAAGTAAAGACTCCAAGACGGGTGATATCGCTCATGGTCATGTAGGTGCGGCGACTTAGATGCGGGTTGGACGCGGTGGATCTGCCAAAGGCGTTGAAGATCAGTAGAAACGGGTCTAGCCGAGCAGTTGCGCCACAAGCGGATCCGCGTCGGCCCCCAAACGAAGCGCGCGGTTCAGCAACTCCTCGTACTGCGTGTCCTCGACTTCATAGGCACCGAACTGGCGGAGGTGGTCCGTCATAAACTGCGCATCCAGGAGCAGAAATGAACGCTCACGCAGCCAGTTGACCAGCTCGACGAGGGCCACCTTCGACGCATCGCGATGCCGATGAAACATGGACTCAGCGAAGAATGCCCTCCCGAGCATCATCCCGTAGATGCCACCGACCAGTCGACCCTCCCGGTAGACCGACATGCAGTAGGCCCGGCCCAGGCCGTGCAGTTCCAGGAAAACCTGAATGATCTCCTCAGAGAGCCAGGTGCCCTCCTCCCGGTCCGCACAAGCGCGGACCACGGCTTCGAACTCGGCATTGAAGCGTGACTCGAAGCGGCCCGACCGGAGCGTGCGCTGTAGGCGCCGCGGCACGTGGAGCCCGACAATGGGAATGACCGTGCGGAGCTTCGGCCGGTACCAATAGACGGCACCATCCTCCTCGGAGTCCGCCATCGGGAAGTATCCCGAGGCATACGCCCGCACCATCAGTTCGGGGGTCAACACCGTCACGGAATCCTGATCATCGCAGCACGCGGAGCAGAGTATATTGCGGCCCGAATCAGACCGCGTGGCCCTGGAAACCTACCATATCGACGTCGAAGGCGACACCCACACGCTCGACGCAGACGGCAAACGCGTCGTGAGGGACAACGTGCCCCTCCCGCTGACCGTGACGCCCGTGGGACCGGACCGCTTCGCAGTGCTGCTGGACGGATCCTCTGTCGTGGTAACGATTGAGGAACGGCTTCCCGACGGCCTCATCGTACGCACTCCCGCCGGGAGACGAGAGATCCGCTGGAAGGACCGTCGCGCCCTGCTTCTGGAGTCGATGGGCTTTGAGAATTCGCAGGGTGCCGCCGAGCGCGAGGTCCGGGCTCCCATGCCCGGCCTGGTACTCAAGGTGCTGGTTGAACCTGGAACAGAGGTGTCTGCCGGAGACGGCCTGGTGGTTCTTGAGGCCATGAAAATGGAAAATGAGCTTCGCGCTGCTTCGGCGGGCACCGTTGAGTCCGTCTCCGTGGTGCCCGGAGATGCCGTCGGCAAGGACGCGTTGCTGATCAGACTGGCCTCCTGATGCGTGTGACCCTTGTGACCGGCGGCTCGGGCTTCGTCGGGACCTGGCTGGTGCGAGCCCTGCTTGATGCTGGCGATGAGGTCCGCGTGCTGGCGCGCAACCCCGCCAGACTTGACCGCCTGCCGGTGGAGCGCCTGCAAGTGATCGAAGGGGACGTGACGGACCCGGAACCTGTGCAGCAGGCCGTTCGCGGGTGCGCTCGCGTGTATCATTGTGCGGCCTTCGTCGGATTCGGGGGCGCCAGGGAGCACGCCCCGATGATGCGGGTCAACGTAGGCGGCACGCGGACGGTGGTCGACGCGTGTCTCGAGGAAGGCGTCGAACGTCTGGTGCATACCTCGTCGATTGCCGCGCTGGGCCGACCCGAACGGTCCCAGGGCTGTTATGACGAGACGACGGACTGGGTGGAGTCCTCACTCAACACCCACTACGCGCTGTCCAAACACCTCGCCGAACTCGAAATCCATCGGGGTGTAGCGGAGGGACTCGACGCCGTCATGGTGAACCCATCCCTGGTGATGGGGCCGGGGCGCCCCGGAGAGAACACCATGCGGATTGCGGGCAACCTGAAGCGCGGTAAAGTGCCCGGCATTCCTTCCGGGGCCACGAATGTGGTCGATGTGCGGGACGTCGCAGCCGGACACATCGCTGCCATGGACCGAGGCCGAACAGGGGAACGCTACATCCTGGCCTCGGAGAACCTGACCTGGCAGGTCATTCTGTCGACTCTGGCCGACGAACTCGGCGTGCAGCCTCCCAAACGATCCATTTCGCTTCGCAAGGCCCTGGTCGCCGGAGCGGTTTCAGAGGTGTGGGCGCGAATTTCCGGACGACCCGCGCTCCTGACACGGGAGGCCGCCCGCGTGACCGGACACCGAACCTGTTATGAAAACGCCAAGGCGGTAGCGGAGCTGGGCGTTCAATTCAGGCCGTTCCTGGAGACGGCCCGTGACATGGCGGCGGCTGTTCGATGAAAGCTGTGCTCCTTGTTCTGGCTGTCGGCTTGACGGCTTGCACGTCGCCGCCGTCCCGGACCGGGGCGCCGGTGGCCACGATGCACCCTGTCTCTCTCCTGCTGGGCGACCTCACTGGAGCGCCTGTCGCCTCCATCTTGCCGGCAGGCGTGTCCCCGCACGCGTACGATCCGCTTCCGTCCGCGGCACGGCTTGCCGCTCAGTCGTCCCTGGTGGTTGGCGTGACGCCGGAAGTCGATGGCTGGATCGAAGACCTGTCTCCTGGGCCCGTTGCGTGGTTGTTGACCCCGGAAATGGACCCTCATGCGTGGCTGGATCCCCTGGCCGTCGCTGGGCGATTGCCTGCGCTCGCAGAGACCATGTGCGGACAGACGCCCCTGGGCTGTGATCAGCTCCGGGAGCGGGCTCGCATGCAGTCAGAAGCACTCGCACAAACCGCTGCCGACATGCAGCGTCTGCGGGGTCAGACCGTCGTCGTGGCCTCCACGTTCCTGTCTGCTTACCTGGCGCGAGCCGGCGTGGTCACCCGGTTTGTCATCGCCCCGGTCGAAGGTGTGGAGCCCTCCCCTGCCGCGGTGCGCGCCGCCATCGACCACGCACGGGAAACCGGCATCGTGGTAGGTCAGACCGGCTTCCCGGAGCTCGCCGCGCGCCGAGTCGCCGAGGCTGCCGGCGTTCCCTTTGTTGCCGTCGATCCCGTAGGCCGTCCGGAAACGGCACCCACCTACGATGCGCTGATTCGAGCAATCACCAGCGGGATCGCTCAGGCGGTCCGGACCGAGAACGCCACACCGTGAGCATCACCCTCGCAGCAGAGAACCTGCACGTGCGCCTGGGCGAACGGGATGTACTGAGTCACGTCTCGTTCCTGGCCGAGGGCGGCGACCTCGTTGCGGTCCTGGGACCCAACGGCTCTGGCAAATCGACGCTGGTCCGCACGCTGATCGGACTTACGCCGCCCACCGCCGGCCAACTGCTGGTCCTGGGACACGTGCCGTCTTTGGTGCCTGCGGGCTCCGTCGGATATGTGCCCCAGATCAAGACACTCGACCGCACTTTTCCGGCCCGCGCGGTGGAACTCGTCGCCAGCGCCCGCAGCCGCGCCTGGCCGGGGCGGCTGGACCGCGAACTCAGGACGTGGTCGGAAAGGGCGCTGGGCCGGGTCGGTGCCGCCCATCTGTCGGACCGTCAGGTCAACCAGCTCTCCGGCGGTGAACTGCAGCGTGTGTATCTGGCACGAGCGATGGCCAGGGAAGTCGAAGTGCTGCTTCTGGACGAACCGGAAGCCGGCGTTGATGCGGCCGGCACGGCAGACCTGTACGCGCTGCTTGACGACTTTCGGGAGCAGACCGGAGGCACGGTTGTGCTGGTAACGCACGACTGGGATGCCGCCGTGCACCACGCCAGCAAGGTCCTCCTGTTGAAGGGGCGCCAGATCGCCTTCGGCACGCCGGCCGACGCACTCAGCGAACCCAATGTCCGCGCCGCGTTCGGTCATGTCGGGCACGCCCACGGCGTGCAAACCGCCGGGGTTCGATGATCGAGGCCCTTTCCTACCCCTTTCTCCAGCGTGCAGTGCTGGCTTCGGTGCTCGTAGGCGCCATGGCCAGCTACTTCGGCGTGTTCGTGGTCCAGCGTCGAATGAGCTTCCTCGGAGCAGGACTGGCCCATGCCGCTTTTGGCGGCGTGGCCCTTGGACTGCTCCTGGGTGCAGAACCACTGGTGGTTGCCCTGCCCTTTACCATTGTCGTCGCCATCGGCATCAACGTCGTCAGGAGACGGACCCGCCTTGCCGGCGATACTGCCGTCGGCGTTTTCTTTGCGGTGGCGGTCGCCCTTGGCCTCATTTTCCTGGCCCTGCGGCGCAGCGTCAATGTCGATGCGTTTGCCTATTTGTTCGGCTCCGTGCTGGCCGTTTCGACAATTGATCTGTTGGTCGGCGGAGCGATGACCATCATGACGGCCCTCACCATCCCCCGCCTCTGGGGTCGCTGGGCCTACGCCAGTTTCGACCGCGATGCCGCTAATGCCGACCGCCTACCTGTCGAACGCGACGACTATATCCTGTTCGTTTTCCTTGCAATAACGGTTGTAGTATCCGTCAAGATGGTCGGCATCATTCTCATGGCGGCCTTCCTCGTCATCCCGGCAGCGACCGCACGACTCGCAGCCGCACGCTTCTCGACGATGACGGTGATCTCAGTCACCGTGGGGGTGCTCTCCTCGCTGGCCGGACTGGCGCTGGCTTACGTGGCGGACCTGCCCAGCGGAGCGACCATCGTGCTTGTTCAGGCTGCTCTCTTCGCTGGCGCGGCCATCATCTGGCGCACCTGATCAGGCCGGATCGACTGCGAGCGGATATTCCGCCTCGACATTCCCGGCTGCCATGTCTTTGAGGCGTCGCTTCAACAGGCGCCTGCGAAACGGCGAGATGCGATCGATAAAGAGCACGCCTTCCAGGTGGTCAAACTCATGCTGGATGACGCGTGCCAGCATGTCGTCCACCTGGATATCCTGCTTCTCGAGATTGCGGTCCCGGTAGTGCACCCGTATCGCTTCCGGCCGCGCCACGTACTCACGGAGGTCCGGGATAGACAGACAGCCCTCTTCGTACTCGCACTCATCGTCGGACTCCTCGACGATGACCGGATTGATGAAAACCATGGGCTGCTCCGGCCACGTCAGCGTGGCAGGGTCCTCCTCGTCAATCAGCGGGCCGAGATCCACCACGAACAGGCGTTCCGTCCGGCCTACCTGGGGCGCTGCCAGGCCGATTCCGGCCGCACCGTGCATCGTCTCGATCATGTCGTCGATGAGCGTCTGCAGGCCCTCGGAATTCTCCGTCACCTCCCTCGTCTGCTCTCGCAGAATCGGGTCGCCGTACGTATGAATGGGCAGAATCATGCGTCTCGCTTGAGAGGCACCGTGTACGTCGGCCTGACGAAACGTTCCCTCTAGTTGCGGTCCAGATACTCCTGCAGGATGATGCCCGCGGCTATGGTATCGACCGGAACGCCCGATCGGCTCGTGCGCAACCGGTCACGAGCCTCTTCGCTGGTATAGCGCTCATCGAGCCGAACGATGTGCACGCCGGGGACGGCCTTCCGGATGCGCCGGACATAGGTGTTCACCATGCGGGTGGCCGGACCCTCTGAACCTTTCTCGGTGAGCGGCCACCCCACAACCACGGTCTCAACACCGTCCGACTCATGGATGAGACGGATGCGTTCCAGAGCGGTGTTGGGATCAAACGTGCCGACAGGCTGGGCAAACATGCGCAGCGGATCGGCCTTCGCGACTCCCACTCGCTTGTTGCCGACGTCCACGCCGAGAACCCTGGCCGCCGGACCGGAGCCGGCCGGGGCGTTCCTCGCACTCGAGCTGTTCAACGCCGCCCTAGTACGCCGCGTCCTCCAGCAGCACTTCTCCCAGCTCATCGGCGCTACCCTGCGGCACCTCGTAGTTGAGGTCCAGCAGCGGCTGCTGCAGCACAGCCTTCAGCTTCTTGCTGGGCTTGAAGTGAGTCTTGCGGCGGCTTGGGATGAAGACGGTCTCATTGGTCTTCGGATTGCGCGCCTTGGGCTTCGCCTTGGTCTTCTTCACTTCGAAGACCCCGAAATCGCGTAGTTCGATGCGGACCTCCGGGTCGGCCTCCATCATCAACCCCCCCAGCGCGTCTACCACCGCACTTACCCACGGCTCGCACTTGTAGATGGGACTGTCCACCAGTTCGGACACGCGCCGTGCGACGTCCTTCTTGGTCAGTGTACGCGGTCTCGCGCTCATTCGCTCTTGGGGTAAAGCATTGATTTTCCTGAGGCCTAGAAGAAACGATTGCCGTCGACGCTTGTCAACCGGATCTGCCCGACGCTCCATGAAGCCGCGTAGAAGCCGGGGTTTTCCCCGGGAGATGCTCAGGAGCCCGGCGGCCGGCCGGCTCGGCGCCTGCGGGGCGCGAAGCCGGGGGACTCAGCAACGAAGAGACGCCGCGCCGACGGGACCCGGCGCGAGGGGGCGCCGAAGCGACGGGACCCGGCGCAAAGGGGCGCCGCAGCTAAGCGACTCAGCGCCCGTCCTCGATCTGCTCCTCGAACCGGTACACCCCGTGGATGCCCTCGATCTTCTTGATCCGGTCGATGAGGCGCCTGAGGTGCGCAAGGTCCGAGACAAACATGACGATCGTGCCCTCGAACACCCCGTCGACCGTCTCCACGGATATGGATCGGATGTTGGTCTTGAGGTTCTTGGAGATGACGGTCGTGATGTCCGACACAATGCCAACCCGGTCCTCACCCATGATGCGCAGGGCCGTCACAAAGCTGACGTCCTTCTGACGGCTCCATTGCACCGGCACCACGCGGTCCGGTTGGTTGATCAGCAGATTCGGCGCATTGCGGCAGTTCACCCGGTGGATCTTGATGGCTCCGGTTCGGGAGATGTAACCGAACACATCGTCGCCGGGGATCGGGTTGCAGCACGACGCATAGTCCGTGGCGATGTCGTTGTGCAACTCTCCATCGATGAGAAGGGCCGGCGAACCGCTGGACTGGGCGGTTTCCAGGAACGTCTCAAACTCGTCAGGGCGTTCCGGTGCAACATCCGCCCCATCGCCTTCCGCGTTGCGCAGACCGCGGACCAGGGAGAGCAGGTCCTTGACGTCGAAGAGGCCGGTCCCGATCTCGTAGAAAAGCTGGGCCTGGTTGGGGAAGCGCAGCTTGGTGGCCCAGATGGACAGTTCGTGCTCCGTGAACTCGATCCCGGCCCTCTTGGCTCGTTTTGCCCAGGTCTCCCTGCCGTGCTCGATGGCCTTGCGCCGCTTCTCGTTGATCCAGTGGCGAATCCGGCTGCGCGCCTTCTGGGTGACGACGAACTTGATCCAGTCCGGATTGGGGGTTTGCTTCTTGGAGGTTATGACCTCGACCTGGTCTCCGCTGTGCAGCTTGTGGGATAGCGGCACCATCTTGCCGTTGACCTTCGCACCGATGCAATGGAATCCGACTTCGGTGTGCACCTGAAAGGCAAAGTCCACCGGTGACGCCCCGACGGGCAGCGTCAGGAGGTCGCCTCGAGGAGTGAAGACGTAGATCTCCTCGTCATAGAGATTGAGGCGAAAGTCCTGAACGAACTCCGTGGCCTGCTCCGGCTTCGGCCCCTCCAGCAGCTCGCGCACCCAGGTGAGGAAGTCCTCCATCTCGGCATCCGAGCGGGCCACCCCCTCCTTGTACTTCCAGTGGGCTGCCACACCCTTCTCTGCCACCTCGTGCATCTCGCGGGTGCGGATCTGAATCTCAACCCGGCGGCCTTCGGGCCCGAGCACCGTAGTGTGCAGGCTCTGATAACCGTTGGACTTCGGCACCGAAACGAAGTCCCTGAATCGCTCCGGCAGCGGCTTGTAGAGATCCGTCAGAATGGAATAGACCAGCCAGCAATCCTCCCTGCCCTGTTTGCCGCTCGACTCCAGCACGATGCGGATGGCAAAGATGTCATAGATCTCGCTCAGCGGCTTGTTCTGCCGCTTCATCTTGCGGTAGATCGAATAAAAGTTCTTCGACCGACCGTAGATGGTGAACTTGAATCCATCCTGCTCCAGCCGCTCGGTGACCGGACCAATGAAGCGCTCGATGTAGCCCTCTCTGTCCTTGCGAGAGTCCCGAAGCCCCTTCTCGATGAGCGAGAACATGTCGGGATTGAGCACCTTGAGAGACAGGTCCTCGAGTTCACTCTTCAGCGCATTGAACCCGAAGCGATGTGCAAGCGGCGCAAAGAGCTCATGGGTCTCTGTCGCAATCTTGAACTGCTTGTGCCGGGAGAGCGAACCCAGGGTGCGCATGTTGTGCAGGCGATCGGCAAACTTGACCAGGATTACCCGGATATCGGAGGCCATCGACAGCATGAGCTTGCGCACATTCTCCGCCTGCCCGACGGCCCGGCTTTCGAACGCGCCGCCAATCTTCGTCAGACCGTCGATGATCTCGGCCATCGTATCCCCGAACGTCGCCCGAATAAACTCCAGCGACACTTCGGTGTCCTCCACTACGTCGTGCAGAAGCGCTGCGGCGACGGTGATGTCGTCGAGACCAATCTGATCGACACAGATCTGGGCGACCGCCAGGGGATGGACGATGTACGGCTCACCGGTGGCCCGGCGATCGTTGCGATGGGCCCAGTGCGCAACGTGGAAGGCACGACGGATCATGTCTTCATCCACAGCGGGCAGCGTGCGCCGGCAGGACTCGATCAGGTTGTCGACAGCCTCCCGGAACTCCGGCTCGACCTCGATCTCCGTGCCCTTCAGAATCGATGAAGACAGTGCCATGCCGAATGGTACGCGTCCGATGGGGCCGGTTCCTGTGGGCCCGGGCTAAACCGGCCTCTGGCTATACAAAAAAACGGGGTGCCCCCAATCTGGGAGCACCCCGCTTCAATTCTGACCGAGCGCGGATCAGCCTTGCTTCGCTTCCTCGTCGGAGTCGTCGTCGCCCGAGAGTTTCTCCTTGGCGTCGTCGACCAGGTCCTCGACCTTGTCGGCTACGGCCTCGGCGGCGTCTTCGACCTTGTCGACGACGGCTTCCGCAGCGTCCTCGATCTTGTCCATCGCGTCCTCGGCCACATCAGCTGCCTTCTCCGCGAGATCCTCGGCGGAATCCGCGACCGACTCGGCAGCGTCCTTCACCGTCTCCACGGCGGCGGATGCGGCGGCGGCCACTTTTGAACGGCCCCCACCCGAGCGTCCACGACGCGTGCGGCGCTTCCGTCCGGTAGAACGGCCGGAATCACCGGTCTCGTTGTAATCAACGAATTCGATGATGGCCATCTGGGCACTGTCCCCGGCACGCTGCCCGAGCTTCACCACACGGGTGTAGCCTCCGGGCCTGTCACCGACCTTGTCGGCGATACCCGAGAACAGCTCCGTCACGGCGTGCTTGTCCTGCAGGTAGCGAAAGACCTGACGACGGTTGTGGGTGTTGTCGGTCCGGGACCGGCTGATCAGCGGCTCCACGTAGGAACGCAGGGCCTTGGCTTTGGCCAGCGTGGTCGTGATGCGCTTGTGCTTGATGAGCGCCGTCGACAGCGCGGCCATGGTGGCCTTGCGGTGCGAGCTGGTGCGCCCCAGCTTGGCGATCTTGTTCTGGTGTCTCATGACGTAAACCTTGCTGGAAGACCGGCGCGGCCTCCCGTGCTAGCTAGTTTTTGACCGACTCGAGGTACTTGTCGACATCGAGTCCGAAGTGCAGGTTGCGCTCTTCCAGGACCTGCATCAGTTCCTGGAGCGATTTGCGGCCGAAGTTGCGGAACTTCAGCATCTCGGACTCCTCGCGACGCACCAGATCACCGATGGTCTTGATGTTGGCGGCCTTGAGGCAGTTGTGGGCACGGACCGAGAGGTCGAGTTCGTCTACGGATTGGCTCAGCAGCTCGCGAACGCGGGCCACTTCGGCATCCACTTCTTTCTCCTGCTCGGTCGGCTGCGGCTCGCTGTCCATCTTGATGAACATGTTGACGTGGTCACGCAGAATCTGCGCGGCCCGCGCCAGGGCATCTTCAGGCTGGACGGAACCGTCGGTGGTGACCTCGAGGCTCAGGCGCTCGTAGTCTATCTTCTCGCCCACACGCGTCTGCGTGATGTTGTAGCGAACGTTCTGGATCGGCGTGAAGATGGCATCGACCGCAACGACACCAATCGGGTCGTCGGCGCGCTTGTTCTCGTCGGCCGGCACGTATCCGCGACCAACGCCGATGCGCAGCTCCACGGACAGGTTGGCGTCCTCGGACAGCGTCGCGATGTGGTGCTCGGGATTCAGGATCTCGAACTCGCTCGTGGCCTCACCAATGTCGGCTGCCGTCCACGTGCCGGGGCCCTTCACCATCAGGTGCACGGCACCGTCGGTCGGCTCCTCGGCCTTGAAGCGCACGCCCTTCAGGTTGAGGATGATGTCGGCAACGTCTTCGGTGACCCCGGGGATCATCGAGAACTCGTGCTGCACACCGTCCACGCGAAGCGCGGTGATTGCGATTCCCTCCAGGGAGGAAAGAAGGACCCGGCGCAGGGCATTACCGATGGTTACCCCGTAACCGCGCTCCAGCGGCTGGATCACAAACCGGCCGTAGGTATCTGTTGCTTCCTCTACCTCGACGCCCTCAGGCATCTGGATTGAGTAATTGCTCATGTCAGCTTATTGAATGCTTTCAGGCGAAATCGGCAGTTGGCGGGCCGATTCCGCACGAAACCGTGATCAGACCTACTTCGAGTACAGCTCGACGATGAGCTGCTCTTTGATGTTCTCCGGGATATCCTCGCGGTTGGGATAGTCCAGGAACTTGCCGGTCAACGCGTTGCGGTCCACTTCCAGCCAGGGGAAGCTGCGCCGGGTGGACTTCACCGAGTCCTGAACCACAATCAGGTTGCGGCTCTTGGGACGCAGCGATACCAGATCGCCTGAACGAAGCTGGGCCGACGGAATGTTGAGGACCTGGCCGTTGACCGTCACGTGCCCGTGCGTGACGAGCTGGCGGGCCTGACGGCGGGTGCGGGCAAAGCCCAGACGAAACACCGTGTTGTCGAGACGGGCCTCCAGGAAACGGAGGAGGTTCTCGCCAGTGACGCCTTTCTTGCGGGCTGCCTTCTCAAACAGGCGGCGGAATTGGCGCTCGAGCAGTCCGTAGGTGTATTTGGCTTTCTGCTTCTCCTTCAGCTGGATTGCGTACTCGCTCTCTTTCGGACGACGGCCGCGGCCATGCTGGCCGGGCGGGTTTGGCTTGCGCTCCAGCGCCTTGCTGGGGCCGAAGATCGGCTCCTTGAAGCGCCGGGCGATCTTCTGCTTTGGGCCTCTGTATCGGGCCATAGTGTGTTGTCTCTCTCGTTTGTGGGTTTACAAACGTACGGGGCCTCCTGCCGCACGAGCAGCGGCCTCCGCAACCGGGCTTCTGCCCGCGTCAGACTCTGCGACGCTTGGGCGGCCGGCAGCCGTTGTGTGGGATCGGTGTCACGTCTCGGATGGTGGCAATCTCCAGTCCGACCGAGGAAAGTGCGCGGATGGCCGACTCGCGACCGGAACCGGGACCCTTCACGTAGACCTCTACGCGCCGGAGACCCAGATCGTAGGCTTCCTTTCCTGCGGCACTGGCAGCCACCTGGGCAGCATAGGGCGTGTTCTTGCGGCTTCCCTTGAAGCCCATTTTGCCCGAGCTGGCCCACGAGATCGTGTTGCCGTATTGGTCGGTGACCGTAACCAGTACGTTGTTGAACGTGGCGCGGATGTGCGCCTGACCGTTCGACTCGACGACTACGTTCTTCTTCCGAACACGGCCACCGCCCCGCTGTCTCTTCGCCATGTGCTGTTGTTGGCTTTGTTACGAAAATGCCCGAGGGCATTCCCTGGCTTGGTGGTTGATTACTTGCGCGGTGCCGCCTTCTTGCCGGCAACCGTCTTCTTGCGACCCTTGCGGGTGCGCGCGTTGGTCTGGGTACGCTGTCCGCGGACCGGAAGGCCCTTGCGGTGGCGAAGACCACGGTAGCAGCCGATGTCCATCAGCCGCTTGATGCTCAGTTGAACCTCGGTGCGCAACTGACCCTCGACGACGTATTCGTCCTCCATGATGCGACGCACATTGCGCACGTCGTCATCGGTCCAGGTGCCCGGCTGCGAGTTGGGGTCCAGGCCGGCCTTCTCGCAGATCTCGATGGCTCGCGAGCGTCCGACTCCGAAAATGCTGGTCAGCGCGATCTCAGCGCGTTTTTGGGTTGGTACGTCAACCCCGGAAATACGTGGCATGTCCTAACCCTGACGCTGCTTGTGCTTGGGGTTCTTCTTGTTGATGATGTATACGCGTCCCTTCCGACGGACGATCTTGTCGTCGGAGCTTCTCTTCTTGACGCTGGCGCGGACCTTCATGGCGTTGCCGAAAAAGTTGGTGCAGAACGTGTTATACCGAGTGAACCTCGTTGGGTTCTCCCGCTTGAGGTGACGCCGAAGGCGCCGCGTAAGGAGGCGTGTCGAGCACGGCCTCAATGTGTTCGAACGTGGTAAGCACGTCGGGTCCTCCCCGGCGAACAGCCACCATGTGTTCGTAGTGGGCCGACGGTTTGCCGTCCGCCGCACGAACCGTCCATCCGTCGCGATCCGTGGTAACCCGGTCCGTGCCGAGGTTGACCATGGGCTCGATGCAGATGGTCAGACCATGCTTGAGCTTCCGCCCACTGCCCTGTCGCCCGAAGTTGGGCACCGAGGGCTCTTCATGCAGGCTGCGACCGATACCGTGCCCGACCAGGTCGCGCACGACGCCGAAGCCCGCCGCCTCACAGCGCGCCTGTACCGCATGGCCGATGTCGCCCAGGCGCCCGCCTACGCGAGCCGCTGTGATGGCGTCCATCAGACTCTGGTAGGTCACACGGCAGAGCTCCGCATTCTCTTCGGAGAGGGTGCCCACCGCGAAGGTGTATGCCGAGTCGCCATAGAAGCCGTTCAGCACGACGCCGCAGTCCACCGAGACCATATCGCCATCCTGCAGCGGCTCGTCATTCGGAATGCCGTGCACCACCTCGTCATTGACGCTGGTGCAGAGTGTGGCCGGAAAGACGTTGCGTCCAACACGATAACCCTTGAAGGCCGGCTCTGCGCCATGGCTGCGTACAAACGCCTCCGCCACGGCATCGAGCTGCTTCGTGGTCACGCCCACCTCGATGTGACGCGCGACCTCAGCCAGCGTGCGTCCGACCAGATCGGCGGACACCCGAAGGCCTTCGATTTCGCTATCGCTCTTGAGGTGTACCATTCGAATCAGATGCCGCCGCCGCGGCGACCGCGGATCTTGCCGCTCTTCATGAAGCCGTCGTAATGGCGCATGAGCAGATGGCTCTCCACCTGCTGGAGCGTGTCCAGCGTCACGCCGACGAGGATGAGCAGACTGGTTCCTCCAAAGAACTGCGCGAAGCCCGCGGTAACGCCCGCCTGCATGGCAAATGCGGGCAGAATCGCCACAAAGCCCAGGAAAATGGAGCCCGGCAGCGTGATGCGGGTCAGGATGTTGTCGATGAACTCGCTGGTCTGCTTGCCGGGGCGAATGCCCGGGATGAAGCCACCCTGACGCTTCATCGTGTCCGCCATCTCCTTCGGGTTCACGGCGATGGCCGTGTAGAAGTAGGTGAAGAACACACAGATGACGAAGAACACGGACGAGTAGCCCCAGCCGGAGATGTCACTGAAGAACAGACCGAACTGCTGCATCGCCGGACTGTCCGGGAAGAAGCTGGCCACGGTGGCCGGCACGAACATGATCGACTGCGCAAAGATGATGGGCATCACACCGGCGGCGTTGACACGGAGCGGCAGATACTGCGTGCTGCCCCCGTAGACCTTGCGACCCACCACGCGCTTGGCATACTGCACCGGAATGCGGCGCATGCCCTGCGTCACCAGAACCACGCCTGCAGTCACCAGCGCGAACACGCCAAGCTCCAGCAGGAAGATGAAGAAGTTGCCGGAGAGCTCGTACTCGTTGTACAGGCTCTGTGGCAGGAAGGCGATGATGCCGATCATGATGATCAGCGAGATGCCGTTCCCGATGCCGTTCTCGGTGATGCGCTCACCAAGCCACATGACGAATACCGTGCCCGAGGTCAGCACAATCACCGTGGAGATCGTAAAGAACGTCTCGCCGATTACGATGGCAGATCCTGTGGCGCCGTACTGCAGCTGGATGGCAAAGCCGATCGACTGAAGCGCCGTGATAGCGATCGTTCCGTAGCGCGTGAGCTGCGTGATCTTGCGACGTCCTTCCTCGCCTTCCCGCTGGAGCTTCTGGAAGTACGGGACCACGGCCCCCATGAGCTGGATGATGATCGATGCCGTGATGTACGGCATGATGCCGAGCGCAAAGATGCCCGCTGCACTGAAGGCACCTCCCACGAAGAGGTCCAGCAAGCCGAACAGATTATTCGGATCACTCTGCGCGTTGATGGCGGAAAGCGCCTGGGCGTCGACACCGGGAAGCGTCACATAGGCGCCCAGCCGATACACCATGAGCAGACCCATGGTGTAGAGGATGCGCGTGCGCAGCTCGTCGATCTTCCAGATGTTGCGGAGACTTTCGGTAAGTCCGGCCATGAGGATGTAGGGGTTGGGAGGTTAGCCGAGAATGGTCAGGCGATTTCGGTGGCGCTGCCACCGGCCTTCTCGATCTTGGCCTTGGCCGATGCGCTGAACTTGTGGGCAGACACGTTGATGCCGGCCTCCAGCTCACCGCCGCCGAGAATCTTGACGAGGTCGTTCTTGCCGACCACACCGAGCTCCACCAGCGTCGCCGGAGTCACGTCCTGGGAAGCCTCCAGTTTGCCTGCGGCAATCAGATCCTGCAGCCGGGAGACATTGACCCCCCGGTATTCGACGCGGAAACGATTCTTGAAGCCGCCCTTCGGCACACGACGCTGAAGCGGCATCTGACCGCCCTCAAACCAGGCGGGGATGCTGGCACCGGCCCGGGCCTTCTGGCCCTTGTTGCCTTTGGTGGACGAGTGGCCACCGTAGCCGGAGCCCACTCCGCGCGCGATGCGCTTCTTTGATTTCGTCGAGCCCTCTGCGGGCTTCAGATTGCTGAGATCCATGTCAGATTTGGCTGTGCGCCCGGCTCGTGCCGAACTCGCGGTTGCTATGTCGCCCGGCCGGGACCGGACTCGCGTGAGGCAGGCATGGCGGCTGCCATGCGGTGGTGCGGCCGAGCCGCACCGGGTCTTACGCCTCCTCGACCCGGATCAGGTGCTTGACCTGATCCACCATGCCGCGGATCTGCGGCGAGTCCTCATGCTGCACCGTCTGGTGGAGCTTGCGAAGTCCCAGCGCAGCCATTGTGCGCTTCTGACCCTGCGTGCGCCCGATGGTGCTGCGGACCTGCGTGATCGTCAGTTTTGCCATAGTCGTTATCCCTCAAATACGCGGCTGAGCGGCACGCCGCGTCGTTTGGCCACCGCACCCGGGTCCTGCAGGCGAGCCAGGGCGTCCTTGGTCGCGGCAACCTGGTTGTGCGGGTTGGAAGAGCCCATCGACTTGGACAGAATGTCCGTGTAGCCGGCGCACTCAAGCACCGCACGCACACCACCGCCGGCAATCACACCGGTACCGGGGGAAGCAGGCTTCAGGAGCACCTTGCCGGCATCCTTGCGACCCACAACCTCGTGTGGCACGGTGCCTTTGCTCATGGGCACCTTGATGACATTCTTTTTGGCGTCCTCAGTGCCCTTGGCGATGGCCGCGGCCACCTCATTGGCTTTGCCGAGGCCCGTGCCTACTACACCCTTGCCGTCTCCGACGACAACCACGGCGTTGAAGGAGAAGCGACGACCGCCCTTGACCACCTTCGCGACACGGTTGACCGAGACGAGGCGCTCGATCCACTCCTTCTGGGACTCTTCAGAGCGCTGCCCGCGCTGCTGGCGATTTCTTCCTTTGGCCATTGTTTCTGGTTTCTACAGTTTCAGGCCGCCTTCACGGGCTCCGTCTGCCACGGCGCGCACGCGTCCGTGATAACGGAAACCGTTGCGGTCAAAGACCACGGCTTCAATGCCTGCCTCGCGCGCACGCTCGGCGAGAAGTTTGCCGACACCCTTGCCGACGGAAACCGGCTCACCGGTGATCTCGTCGCTGACGCTGGAAGCGGATACAAGGGTGTGACCGGCCGCGTCATCAATGAGCTGCGCGTAAATGTGCCGGTTGGAACGGAATACGGAGAGACGCGGACGGGAAGGCGTGCCGGAGATCTTCCGACGAATCCCCCGCTTGACGCGCGTCCGTTTTTCGCTTTTGGATGTTGCCATGATGTGTTCTTCTGCCGAAAGAATCCGACGACACGCGCCGGCCCTTCAGTCCTTTTATCTGGCTGCGGTCTTGCCGGCCTTGCGACGCACATACTCGTCTGCGTAGCGCACACCCTTGCCCTTGTAGGGCTCCGGGGGACGCAGGCTGCGGATCTTCGCCGCCACCTGTCCTACGAGCTGTTTGTCGATGCCTTCGACCGTGATGAACGTGTTCTTGCCCCGCTTGGGGTCCACCGATAGGTCAATGCCTTCCGGCGGCACGAAGTAGATCGGGTGGGAAAAGCCCAGCGCCAGCTCCAGCACACCATTTTCGATGGCGGCACGGAAGCCGACACCGATCACCTCGAGCTCGCGCTTGTAGCCTTCGGATACACCGATGACCATGTTGTCGAGCAGGGAGCGGTAGAGGCCGTGCATGGCCCGGTGGCGCTTCTGATCCGTGGGGCGGGTCACCGTCAACTGGCCGTCCTCCAGGGAGACCGAGATGTCCGGGTCCACCTGCAGGCTCAGTTCGCCTTTGGGTCCCTTGACCTGTACAAAATTGTTGGAGCCGATCTGGATCTGGACGTTGTCTTTGACCTCAATCGGCAGCTTTCCGACGCGTGACATGGCTTCGCTAATTCAGAATGGTCGGATGAATGTCTCGGGGGCCTTCCTAAAAGACCTCGGCCAGCACTTCGCCGCCGATTCCGGCACGACGAGCTTCCTTGTCGGTCATCACACCCTGGGAGGTGGAGATGATCGCGATGCCGAGGCCGTTCCGGACGCGCGGCAGATCGGTCGAACCGACGTACTTGCGCAGACCGGGCTTAGACACCCGCTTCAGAAACTCGATGGCGGGGGTACCACCCTTCTGGTACTTCAGGTACACACGAAGGAGGCCCTGCTTGCCGTCATCGATGTTGATGAACTTGCGGATGTAGCCTTTGTCGGCCAGGATCTGGGTCATCGCCCGCTTCAGTTTCGAGGCGGGGATGTCGGTATAGGGATGGTTGGCCTGCGCCGCATTGCGGAGACGCGTCAGGTAGTCGCCAACCGGGTCCGAGATTGCACTCATCGTTTCGGGATGTTCAAATGATGTCAGTCAGTTCGCCGCTCGAGGCGACGCTTAACCACGCATCGGGTCCGCCTTACCAGCTGGACTTGCGCACGCCCGGGATAATTCCCGCGCGGGCCATGTCACGGAAGGCAATACGGCAGACTCCAAAATCGCGCAGGTAGCCGCGGGCGCGGCCGGTCAGGGCGCAGCGATTGCGCATGCGCACGGGGCTTGCGTCCCGGGGAAGCTTCTGAAGCTTCTCCCACTCACCGGCAGCTTTCAGCTTGGCGCGGCGCTCGGCGTACTTGGCCACCATGCGTGCGCGCTTGCGTTCGCGGGCTATCCAGCTCTTCTTAGCCATAGATCGTTGGGTTTATAGGGTGGTCAGACCGTGGCTTCCTGCTGACGGCGCACGAAGGGCATGCCGAGCTCCTTCAGGAGGGCGTGCGCTTCCTCGTCCGTCTTCGCCGTGGTCACGAAGGTGACGTCCAGACCAGAGATCTGGGCCACCTTGTCCACATCGATTTCCGGGAAGATGATCTGCTCCTTGACGCCAAGGGTGTAGTTGCCGCGGCCGTCGAACGACTTGTCGGGCACACCGCGGAAGTCACGCACACGCGGCAACGCGAGTGTGACCAGTCGGTCGAGAAACTCCCACATCCGGTCCCCTCTCAGCGTCGTGAGCGCGCCAACCGGCATGCCCTCACGAAGCTTGAAGTTGGAGACGCTCTTGCGGGCCCTGCGGACGACGGGCTGCTGGCCGGTCACCCGGCGCAGCTCCTCGACCGCATCGTCGATCATCTTCTTGTTCTGCACCGCGCCGCCAACGCCTTTGTTGACGCTGATCTTGACGAGGCGCGGGACCTGCATGACGTTGTCATAGCTGAACTGCTCGGTGAGCGCAGCAACGACTTCGTCGCGGTACTTGGTTTTCAGTCTTGGCGTGTAGCCTTCCATGACTCTTCCGTCATTCATGCCGAAGCCCCTGGCTTCCGGCGCATGCATTAGTTGTCGAGTTCCTCACCGGTGTTGGCGGCGTAGCGCACCCACCGTCCCTTACCCGAGTCCACGTCCTCGATGCGCTTGCGCCCGACACGCGTCGGATCGCCGTTGCCGTCAAGCGGCATCACGTTCGAGATGTGGATGGCGGCTTCCTGCTGGATGCGACCGCCCTGCGGGTACGTCTGGCTCGGGCGGGTGTGGCGAATTCGCATGTTCACACCCTCCACGATGACGCGCTCGTTCTCGGCGAACACGCGGAGGACCTTGCCCTCCTTGCCGCGGTCGTTGCCGGCGATCACGCGCACCATGTCGCCCTTGCGGACGTGGAGCTTCTTCTGCTTGTTGATCTTGCGTGCCATGACGATCTGGCCTAAAGCACCTCAGGTGCGAGTGAAACAATGCGCATGAACTGGCGCTCACGCAGTTCGCGGGCAACCGGACCGAAGATTCGGGTACCGCGGGGTTCGCCCTGGGCGTTGAGAAGCACGGCGGCGTTTTCGTCGAACCGGATGTAAGTGCCGTCTGCGCGGCGATACTCCTTCTTGGTCCGAACGACAACGGCCTTGGATACCTCGCCCTTCTTGACGTTGCCGCCCGGGATGGCGGACTTGACCGACACCACGATGGTGTCTCCGATCCGGGCGTAGCGCCGGCCACTGCCGCCGAGTACGCGGATGCAGAGGACCTCCTTCGCGCCGCTGTTGTCGGCTACTTTGAGTCTGGATTCCTGCTGGATCATGACGACCTGTTACTCTTTTTAGCTGCTGACTGGGCGTGGATTACTTGGCGCGCTCCACGACCTCTACCAGGCGCCAGCGCTTGTTCTTGCTCATGGGACGGGTCTCCATGATGCGGACGGTGTCGCCTTCGCCGGCGTCGTTGGTCTCATCATGGGCCATGAGCTTCGTCGTCTTCTTGACGAACTTGCCGTACATCGGGTGCTTCACCTGACGCTCGATCGCCACCAGGATGCTCTTGTCCATTTTGGACGAGACCACCAGGCCGACCCTCTCCTTTCGGGCGTTACGTGTGTTGTTCGCTTCCATAGGTTGCTGTGGCTTGGTGAGCCGTTGACCGTTTCCTCACCAACTACCGTGGGGTTCTGTTATTCGGCGGCGGACCGCTCGTTGAGAATGCCGCTCAGCCGCGCAATGAGGCGCCGCTTCTGGCGAATGACGATGGGATTGGGCAGCTCGGCAACCGCATGCTGGAACTTGAGATGGCTCAGCTGATCCTTCTCGTCCTTGATGCGCTGTGCGATTTCCTCGCTGGACATTTCCCGTACTTCAGATGCTTTCATGACGTCGATGACTGGCCTCGTCAGGCGGGATTGTAGTCAGGGCGGGTGACCTGCTTGGTCAGAATCGGCAACTTCTGCTGGGCGCGGCGCATGGCCTCGGAGGCCAGGTCCGCAGGCACGCCACCGCCGACCTCGAAGAGAATGCGACCCGGGCGCACGACAGCCACCCAGTATTCGGGGGCGCCCTTACCCTTACCCATCCGGGTCTCGGCCGGCTTCTTGGTGATCGGCTTGTCCGGGAAGATTCGGATCCACACCTTGCCTGAACGCTTCATGTGACGCGTCATGGCAATACGGGCGGCCTCGATCTGCCGGCTGGTGATGCGGCCGGGCTGCAGCGCCTTGATCCCGAAATCGCCGAAATCGACGCGGGTACCACGCTGGGCGTTGCCCTTGATTCTGCCCTTCTGAACTCTGCGTCGTTTGACGCGCTTTGGCATTAGCATGACAATTACCTGTCTTGTCGCCGGGCGCTGAGACCCGGCTGCCTGCGATTACTTTCTGTCGGTACGTGCTCCGGTAGCGCCGCGTCCACGACGCTGACGGCGACCACGACGACGCTCCGGCTCCATCTGCTGCATCTGCTGGCGCTGGGCCTGCACATTCGGGCTCAGGTCCGGCTTGCCGAGGATCTCACCGCGGTAGATCCAGCACTTGACGCCGGTCGTGCCGTAGATGGTGAATGCCGTGGCCTCTGCGTAGTCGATGTCCGCACGGATCGTGTGCAGCGGCACACGGCCCTCGAGGTACTGCTCGGTACGGCTCATCTCTGCGCCGCCCAGGCGACCGGACACCTTGATGCGGATTCCCTCGGCACCCATGCGCATGGCGGCGCCAAGCGCCTGCTTCATGGCCCGACGGAACGACACGCGACCTTCCAGCTGCTGCGCAATGTTCTGCGCCACCAGCGAGGCGTCCAGTTCCGGACGTTTGATCTCGTTGATGTTGATCTGGATGTCCTTCTTGGTCAGCTTGCGGATCTCCTCGCGCAGCTTCTCCACCTCGGCACCGCCACGACCGATGACTACACCGGGGCGAGACGTGTGCAGCGTGAGGATGACACGCTTCGGCGTGCGCTCGATCACCACACGGCTCAGGCCGGCGCGCTTCAGGCGGGCGTTGAGATAAGTGCGGATCTCATGATCCTCAACCAGCTTCTCGGGGAAGTCTTTCTGGGCGTACCAGTTGGAATTCCAACCGCGGATGACGCCGAGACGGAATCCTACGGGATGTGTTTTCTGACCCATTAGTTGTCCTCCAGGGTTTCGGCTTCTCCGGCAGCAGTGCCCACAACCACCGTCAGGTGGGCGGTACGCTTGAGAATCGGGTGAGCCCGACCACGGGACACCGGCCGAAACCGCTTGAAGCGCGGACCCTCGTCCACGCGAATCTCCTTAACCACCAGGTCCGCCTCGTCGAAACGCTCGTCCTGGTTGCGGTCCATCAGATTGTGGACTGCGGAAAGAATGGTCAGCTTGACCGTGCGGGTCACTTTCTGCGGGAGAAAGTTGAGCGCGTTCAGCGCCTCAGGCACGGTCTGGCCGCGCACCACGTTCACAACAGGCCGCATTTTCTTTGCGGAGCTGCGAATGTGCTTTCGTACTGCTCTGGCTTCCATGTCTAACGTCCGCGCTTGTCTTTCTTGGATCCGGCATGGCCGCGGAAGCTCCGCGTCGGTGCGAACTCACCCAGACGGTGACCGACCATGTTCTCGGTCACGTAAACGGGGATGAACTGACGACCGTTATGCACGGCGAAGGTGTGCCCGACGAAGTCCGGCGTGATCATGGAGGCACGGCTCCACGTCTTCACCACCTTCTTCTTCGAACCTGAGTTCAGCTCGTCCACCTTGCGCTGCAGCTTGTAGTGAACGAACGGGCCTTTCTTGAGCGATCGAGCCATTTGGATCTCGAGATTGTGCTACTTCCGCTTGGAGCGGCTGCGCACGATGTACTTGTTCGACTGCTTGTTCTTCTTGCGGGTCTTGAAGCCTTTGGCCATCACGCCGTGCTTCGACCGCGGGTGGCCACCGGAGGCCTTGCCCTCACCACCACCCATCGGGTGATCGACCGGGTTCATGGCCACGCCGCGCGTCTTGGGACGCACGCCCAGCCACCGCTTGCGACCGGCCTTGCCCAGATCAATGTTCATGTGATCCGGGTTCGACGTCGTGCCGATGGTCGCCATGCAGCCGACCGGCACACGACGGGTCTCACCACTCGGCAGGCGCAGAATCGCGTACTTGCCTTCCCGCGCGGTCAGCTGCGCGTAAGTACCGGCACTGCGGGCCAGCTGCGCACCCTTGCCGGGCTTCATTTCGATGGCATGCACGTACGAACCGACCGGAATGTTGGCCAGCGGCAGGCAGTTGCCCGGCTCCGGCGGCGCATCCGGACCGTTCTGCACGGTCATGTCCACCTTCAGCTGATCGGCCGCGATGACGTAGCGCTTCTCGCCATCTGCGTACACAAGCAGGGCGATGCGGGCCGAGCGGTTCGGATCGTACTCGATCGACGCAACGCGTGCAGGGATGCCCACCTTGTTGCGCTTGAAGTCGATCACGCGGTAGCGACGCTTGTGGCCGCCACCCTGGTGACGGACCGTGATGCGGCCGTTGTTGTTGCGCCCACCCTTCTTCTTCAGCGGCTTCAGCAGACTCTTCTCCGGCGTCGACTTCGTGATGGTGTCGAACGCGGAAACCGAGCGCTGGCGCTGTCCGGGCGTTACGGGCTTGAGGTTCTTGAGGGCCATTTAGATTTCCTCGAAGAAGTCAATCTGTTCGGAATCGGGAAGCAGGGTCACAAGGGCCTTCTTGTACGAGGCGGTCTTGCCCTGAATGCGGCCACGCCGCGTCATCTGGCTGCGACGTTTGCCGCGTACGACCATGGTGCGTACTTCCTTGATCTTGACACCCGGGTACCGGGACTCGAGCGCCTTCCGGATCTCCACCTTGTTCGCGTCCTTGCGGACCTCGAACGCGTAGTGCCCGGCTTCCATGAGTTCGGTCAGCTTCTCGGTGACGAGAGGCTTGATGAGGACGTCGCTGCTCATTCTGCGTTCGCCTTGTCTTTGGCCCCGGCGCCGAGCGCGCTCGACAGCTGCGAGAGGGCCGCTTCCTGAAGGATCACCACCTGGGCACCGATCACGTCTGCGGTCGATGCGGTACCGGCGGCACGCACCGTCACCTTTTTCAGGTTCCGGCCCGACTGGTAGACAGCCGGGTTGTGCGAGTCTGTGACCAGCAGTACCGAACGGCCGTCCGCCTCAAGTGCGCGGATGAGCTGCCGGAGCTGGCTGGTGCTGGGTCCTTCAAAGTTGAAATTCTCCACGACGCGGAGCGCTTCGGCCCGCGCCTTGTGGGAGTAGGCCGAGCGACGCGCCAACTGTCGGGTCTTCTTGTTGACCTTCAGGCGATACTCGTGCGGCTTGGGGCCGAACGTGGTACCACCACTCCGACGAAGCGGGCTCTTGGCGTCACCGGCGCGGGCGTGTCCCGTGCCTTTCTGACGGTAGAGCTTGCGGGTGGAGCCGGCGGTTTCGCTACGCTCCTTGGTCTTGTGGGTACCCTGACGGGCGTGTGCCTGAATGCGGCGCACATCCAGCCAGATGGCGTGATCGTTCGGGTCGATGCCGAAGATCTCCTGGTCGAGATCGGCCGTACGCCCGGTCTCGCTACCATCCAGCTTCAATACTTTGGTCTTCATGCTGCTCATCGCTGCAAACTGAACCGGGCTTACTTCTTGCGGATCTCGACCACCGAACCCTTGGGGCCGGGGACGGCGCCTTCGAGCAGGATCAGATTCTGGTCTCCCAGAACCCGAACCACACGAAGGTTCTTGACGGTGACGCGGCGGTTTCCGGTCTGGCCGGCCATACGCATGCCCTTGAACACGCGGGATGGATCGGAGCCGGCGCCGATGGCACCCGGCGCGCGCTGGCGGTTGTGCTGGCCGTGCGTGGCGTCGTTGACACCACTGAAGCCGTGGCGCTTTACCACGCCCTGAAAGCCCTTGCCCTTGGAGGTGCCGGCGACGTCGATGCGCTCGCCCTCCTCGAACAGGTCTTCCACGCGGACTTCGTCTCCGAGGGCTACCTCTTTCTCGAAGTCGCGCACTTCAAACAGCTTGCGTTTGGGACTGGTGGAGGCCGCCTCGAAATGGCCGCGGAGAGCCTTCGAGGTCCGCTTCTCCTTGCGTTCGCCCGCACCGAGCTGAACGGCGGAGTAGCCGTCCGTCTCGACCGTCTTGACCTGGGTCACGACGTTCGGGTTCGCTTCGATTACCGTGCAGACAAGCTGGTTGCCGGCGTCGTCAAAGACGCTGGTCATCCCAACCTTTCTGCCAATCATTCCTTTGCTCATGTCAGCGTGTGCTCATTGCAATCCCGGTCTGCCGGACGCCGTGCCTTGTCTCAGAGAAGACTCGGCGTCCGGCTGACCTGCCTTTCGGGCCATCCGCGGCGGATTGGTAAGCGCTAGGCCAGAACTACTGGCGGGTAATGGTGATGACGGCCGGAGCCACCAGCGACGTGCCGAAGAGCTGGTTCAGCAGCACGGCCGTCGTAGCGCCACCGGTCAGGGTGACCACGTTGTCGCTCGTGTAGGCGTACGTGAACGCCAGCGGGATGGCCTGGCCACCGAGGTTCGCGTTCAGCGTGAAGCTGTTCGTGTTCTCGTTGACCACGTACGTACCCGGAACCGTGAGAGGGTCGCCCTCGCGGGGAGTCACGTTCAGTACGAAGGAGTTGTCGGAGCTGTTGGTCAGCACCACGGAAGAGAACGCGGCACCAAACGCCTGCAGCTGGCTTCCGTCTGCGTCTTCAACGTTGGTCAGGGCCCAGACGCCGACAAAGGCCTCTGCGTCCGACGGATCGTCGTTGGAATCACAGCCTACGCCGACGACGGCGATCATCAGTGCGAAAAAGAGGGTGGAGAGCTTGCGCATTGTTTTGCTCGTTGGTTTTGGGCCCGCCTCAGGGAAGGGGCCGTTCAGGAAGCGGGAGGGATTGCCTGAGTCAGACCTTGATCTCGACGTCGACGCCACTGGGAAGCTCAAGCTTCATGAGGGCGTCCACCGTCTTGCTCGAAGTCGACAGGATGTCGATGAGCCGTTTGTGTGAGCGCGTTTCGAACTGCTCACGGCTCTTCTTGTCCACGTGCGGACTGCGAAGCACGGTATAGATCGACTTGCGGGTCGGAAGCGGGATCGGCCCACTAACCACGGCGCCGGTCGACTTGACCGTCTTTATGATTTTCTCAGAGCTCTTGTCGATCAGCGTGTGATCGTAAGACTTGAGCTTGATGCGGATTTTCTGACTCGCTGCCATTGTTCAGTAGTGCGATTTCGAGTTCAGATTTGTTCAGGGTAAGGCGGGCAAGGCGAGGGACCGGAGGCGTGCCGAGGCACGTCGAGGATCCCGAGTCCGCAGCCCAACGCAGCCCTGGGCAAATCTGGGCCGAAATCAGTCGAGGATTTTCGATACAACGCCGGCGCCGACGGTACGGCCGCCCTCGCGGATGGCGAAGCGCAGGCCCTGCTCCATGGCAACAGGCACAATCAGCTTCACCTTGAACTGCGTGTTGTCGCCCGG